>NZ_JBHVPH010000003.1:181392-548470 GCF_042887425.1 Kitasatospora sp. NPDC057940 | reverse complement strand
GGCTCCCAGTAGACGACTGGGTTGATAGGCCGGATATGGAAGCCCTGTGAGGGGTGGAGTTGACCGGTACTAATAGGCCGAGGGCTTGTCCTCAGTTGCTCGCGTCCACTGTGTTGTTCTGAAACAACGACCCCAGCCCTGCCACGGGTTGGTGCGGTTGACAGTTTCATAGTGTTTCGGTGGTCATAGCGTGAGGGAAACGCCCGGTTACATTCCGAACCCGGAAGCTAAGCCTTACAGCGCCGATGGTACTGCAGGGGGGACCCTGTGGGAGAGTAGGACGCCGCCGAACAATCATTCACAGAGAACCCCCATCCGGGAAACCGGATGGGGGTTCTCTGCATTTCCGGAGCAATGGATCCCCCCCATTGACGGCTACGCGGCTTCGGGCCGGCGGGTGTCCAGCCAGGCGCGGTAGCGGCGCAGGGCCTTGCGCTGCTGGAGCTGTTCGACGAGCAGGGCCACGGCGGGGCGGGTGCCGGGGGAGGGGGCCCGGCCGGAGGCGAGGCGGCGCAACTGGTGGCGGACCTGGGCCATGCCGGCGGCGGAGGCGAGTGCCTTGTCGGACCAGGTCACCGGGCGCAGGGCGCGGTCGGCCTCGGTGCCGGTGGCCCAACGGAGGGGCAGGTCGGGGGTGACGGCGAGGGCGGTGCCCATGCCGATCACCGCGACGCCGTCCGCGAGGACCTGTTCGGCGGTCTCGCGGCGGGTGATGCCGCCGGTGAGCATGAGCGGGAGCGGACTGGTGCGGACCAGGTCGGCGGCCAGGTCGAGGAAGTAGGCCTCGCGGGAGCGGGTGCGCTGGTCGGCGGGGCGGCCGGTCATCGCGGGGCTCTCGTAGCTGCCGCCGGAGAGTTCGACCAGGTCGACACCGAGGGGGGCGAGCATGGCGATCACCTGCCGGGCGTCGTCGGCGTCGAAGCCGCCGCGCTGGAAGTCGGCGGAGTTGATCTTCACGGCGACGGCGAACTGCGGTGGGACGGCGGAGCGGACGGCCCGCACCACGTCCAGCAGCATCCGGGCGCGGTTGGCCGGTGAGCCGCCCCAGGCGTCGGTGCGGGTGTTCACGAGCGGGGAGAGGAACTGCGAGAGCAGGTAGCCGTGGGCGGCGTGGATCTCCACGCCGTCGAAGCCGGCCTGGGCGGCGCGGCGGGCGGTGGTGGCGAAACGCTCGACGGTGGTGGTGATCTGATCGGGGGTCATGGCGGTGGGGCGGCCGAAGCGGCCGCTGTGCCGGCCGAGGTCGACGCCGATGTCGGAGGGGCCCCAGACCACGCCGGGCAGGCCGGAGGGCACCTGGCGGCCCGGGTGGTTGATCTGCATCCACACCGCGGCGCCACCGGACTTGGCGGCCCGGGCCCACTCGGTGAAGGGTTCCAAGGGTGCGGCGGCATCGAGGACGACGCCGCCCGGGCCGGTGAGCGCCTCGGCGTGGACCATGACGTTGCCGGTGATCAGGAGGCCGGTGCCGCCTGCGGACCAGTTGCGGTAGAGGTCGAACAGCCGCCGGTCGGGCAGTTGGCCGTCGCCGGCCAGGTTCTCCTCCATGGCCGCCTTCGCGATCCGGTTGGGCAGAACGGCGCCCGAACTCAGCCGCAGTGTCGTGAACAGGTCGTCCGCCATGGGGGTCTCCTCGCGCTGGACTAGAATGTATGCACTGTTCACATTAGGACGGTGATGTAAGCAGTGCAAACATGAGTGAGGGTGACCCATGCCACAGCAGACCGGCTCGTACCACCACGGCGACCTGCGGGCCGCCTGCCTGCGCGCAGCCCGTGACCTCCTGGAGGAGGACGGCAGCGCCGCACTATCGCTGCGTGCCGTCGCCCGCCGGGCCGGCGTCTCGGCGACCGCCCCCTACCGCCACTTCGCCGACCGCGAGGCGCTGCTCTCCGCCGTCGCCGCGCAGGGGTACCGCGAACTCGCCGAGCACCTCGTCGCCGCGCACCCCGCCCCGCGCGAACCCGAGGACCTCGCCGCCGTCGCCGCCGCCTACGTCCGCTTCGCCGTCGACCGGCCCGCGCTGTTCCGGGTGATGTTCGCCGAACCCTGCGACCCCGCGGACGCGGAACGGGCCGCGGCGACCGCCGCGATGTGGGACTACGTCGGCGGAATCGTCGGCGACACCTTCCCTGGTGTCGACCGCGAGGCGATGTCCACCGCCGTGTGGGCGCTGGTCCACGGCCTGGCCTTCCTGCACCTCGACGGAAAGCTCGACGCCGCTGATCCCGCCGCAGCGGACGAGCGCGTCCGGGCGGCCGTCCGCACGCTGCTGGGCACCGCCCGGACCCGCTCCGGGGCGGAATCGGCCCGTTGACCTGGGGCGAGGCTGCATCCGCCGGAGGGGTGGCGGGCTGATCGGCCGGCTCGGCGGCCATGGCGGTACCGGTGTGCCGGGCATCGCCGTTGACAGGCAGTCGAACGGCTGCCTAATGTGAAAAGGCAGCCGTTCGGCTGCCTGATGGGGGATGGCGTCGGATGGACGAGATATTCAAGGCCCTGGCCGACCCCAGCCGCCGCCGGCTGCTGGACCGCCTGCGCGCCCACAACGGGCAGAGCCTGCGGGAGCTGTGCGCCGGGCTGGACATGGCCCGGCAGTCGGTCAGCAAGCACCTCGCCCTGCTGGAGGCCGCCGAGCTGGTGACCACCGTGCGGCAGGGCCGCGAGAAGCTGCACTACCTGAACGCCGCTCCGATCAACGCCATCGCGGACCGCTGGATCAGCCAGTTCGACCGGGGGCGGGCCGCCGCGCTCGCCGATCTGAAGAGAGCACTGGAGCAGCCACCCATGGACAACAACGCCTTCGTCTACACGACGTACATCAACACCACACCCGAGCGGCTCTGGCAGGCGCTCACCGACCCCGCCTTCACCGAGCGCTACTGGGGCGTGCGCCTCGAGACCGACTGGGCCGAGGGCTCACCCGTCGTCTGGGCCGAGCGCGGCGCACGGACCGCCGACCCGGAGCAGGTCGTACTCGTCAACGAGCCGTACCGGCGGCTCTCCTACACCTGGCACACCTTCAGCCCGCAGTGGGCCCGGACGGTCGGTGTCGGCGAGGAACTACGCGCCGAGCTGGCCGCGGAACGCCGGTCGAAGGTCACCTTCGAGCTGGTGCCGCACGGCAACCAGGTGAAGCTGACCGTCACCCACGACGACTTCGACCCCGCCGGGACCCTGCGCTCGATGTGCAGCCAGGGCTGGCCGGCCATCCTCTCCAGCCTCAAGACACTGCTGGAGACGGGCGACGCCCTGCCCACCGCCGGGCAGCCGGTCCACGAAGGCTGACCGCCGACGGGCTCGGCCGTACCACCGCGCACGCAGCGCAGCCGTTCGGACGGGCGTCGCGGCGACGCCCATCCGAACCGGCCGGTGCACCGGTCAGCGTCGGCGGCCGAGCAACTCGGCGGTCTCGGTGCGCCGGTTCCAGGCGATGACGGCCAGCGGCACCATGAAGATGAACGGGGTCCCGGCGTTCTCGCCGTGCATCGCGGTGAGCTGGGTGACGAACGCGAACACCAGGAAGACGATCAGCGCCGTGGCCGCCGGCCCGGCCAGCCGGCGGACCAGCAGCCCGACCGCTCCGGCCAGCTCCACCAGCCCGGTCAGGTACATGAACCAGTGGCCCACCCCCATGGCGTCGAAGACGATCGTGGCGGCGGGGACCGCGAGCAGCTTGGGCAGCGCGCTGGCCACGGCGAAGAAGAGCGCGAGCAGGATCCGCAGCGTCCAGACCACCCGGACCACGGCCTTACCGGACTTCGTGGTGGTGGTAGCAGTGGCGGTGGCGGTGCTGGACATTTCAGGTCTCCCCGGTCGGCTGTCGTTGCTTTCGCAGGTATGACCGCCGCCACCGCCCGAACTCATCGGTCCCGGCAGAAAAAGTTTGCTACTCGAAAACGAATCGGAACGTCTGCCCGATGTGCCCGACGCCCGGGCTGCCGAAGTCGGCCGTCACGTTGCGGTGGTCGCCCTTGCCGTCGTAGACGAAGACGACCGCCTCCTTGCTGTCGTCGGTGTACATGGTGTTCCAGATGTGGAACTTGGCCTGGCCGTCGCTGAAGTTCTTGAGGTTGGTCCAGTCGCCCTGGTTGATGGTGCAACTGTTGAACACGACTAGGCCGGGGAACTTCACGCCGCCAGTGACGCCGGCCGTCGTCAGCTTCTGCACGTTGTTGTCCTTGTACCAGACGTCGAGGTCCCCGTTGGCGGTCAGGAGCCCGTTGACGGTGGCCGACCCGTTGGTCGTGAGGGTGTCCTCGATGGTGACGTCGTTCCCGGTGAGGACGTGGGTGTTGCTGTTGATGGTGAGGTCTTCGCCCGAGGGGCCGCGCAGGTCCCGGATCCGGACGATCGCGCTGCTGCCGACGGCGCTCAGGCTGCCTTCGACGGTGACGTCGTTTCCGCTGAGGACGTGGGTGTTGCTGTTGATCTGCAGGTCCTCGCCCGACGGGCCCAGCAGTTCCCGGATCCGGACGATCGCGTTGCTGCCGACGGCGTCGATGTCGCTGTTGGCCGTCAGGGACCCGTTCACCGTCAGGGTGCCGAGTGTGAGGTCGGGCTTGTCCACGGTGACGTTGGTGTGCAGGTAGTGGGTGACGGTGTGGCCGTCGGTGGTGAGGCTGGCCCGCAGGTGGAAGGTGGCGTCGCGGGTGAGTGTCGGGGAGGTCCAGGTGCGGGTGTTGGTGACGTCGTAGGACTTGTTCTCGTGGAGCATGGTGTAGGCGGCGCCGTGGGAGGCGGTCCAGGTCAGGGTGGCGGTGTCGCCGTTGGTCACGGTGGTGTGGCCGTCGTCGAGGAACGCGGGTGTCAGGTCGCTGAACTGGAAGCCCGGGAAGCACTTGCCGAGCTGGAACTCGGCCGTGCCCTTGGAGGTGTCGCCGTCCTCGTCCTGGGTCCTCTCCAGGATGTCGAGGGTGGTGACGCCGATCTCGCCGTTGACGGCGATGTTGGTGAGCTCGAACAGCACGGCCTTGTCGGTGACTTCGACGAAGCCCTGGTCGCTGGTGGGCATGGCGAGGAAGGTGCCGTCCTCACCGTTGGTGAAGGACCAGTCGGCGCCCGGGGTCACCGTGGCGTGGATCTGGTCCAGGTGTTCCGTGAGGGCGCCGGCGCCGGTGCCTGCGACGAGAGTGAACTTGACGGAGACGACGCGGACCGGGTCGGGGCCGGGGTTGGCGGCGGTGACGGAGATCGTGGCCGGGGTGAACGTGGTGTCCGCCGGGGTGATCTCCAGGGGCGAAGGCGCGGTGGTGACGAGGTAGTTCAGGGCGGTGGAGGCGCTGGCTCCGGTGCGGACGAACACTGTTGCTCCTGGGTCTGTGGTCCGTGGATCGGTGGTGCGCGGGTCGGTGGTTCGTGGGTGGGCGGTCACTGCTCGTCGGCGACCGCGCCGCGCAGGCGCAGGCGGCCGGTGCGGGCGCTGAGGGGGGCGGCCGGGGCCGGGATGTGGCCGGGGGTGCCGGCGGGTGCCAGCGGGTTGTCCTGCCAGCCGGTGGTGGTGGGTTCGGCCCAGCTCCAGGCGCCGTGGCGGGCCGGGGGGCGGGGCAGGACCCAGCCGGTGGCGGGGCTGCCGTCGGCGCCGGTGACGGCCTGCGGGGTGGTCATGACCGGGCCGAGGCGGAAGGAGACCTCCATCCGGGAGAGCGCGGGGCTGACGAACTCGGCGGGGACGGTGAAGACGGAGACCGGCAGGATGTCGCTGACCGCGTGGACGGCGCCCCGGGGGTCGGCGAGCAGGGTGAGGTACTGCGGGGTGCCGGCGGTGGTGAGCGGGAACCCGGTGCCGATGCCGGCCAGGTAGGACGGGGCGTCCGAGGGCAGGTGGACGGTGTGCAGGGTGGTGTAGTCGTCGCCGCTGGTGTAGCCGATCAGGCCGTCGGCGAGGTTCTCCAGTGCGCCGAGCCGCACGCCCCACCGGTAGTCCAGGGAGACCGGCCGGGGCGCGGTGCTGCTCGGGTCGAGGACGTACTGCCACTGTTCCCAGCTGGGGTCCATGATCGGTGGTCCGTCGAGTTCGAGGGCCAGCCGGGTACGCAGCAGGGCCAGGGGCCGCCCGGCGAGCACGGTCATGGTGGTGTCGTCCCAGCCGCCGAGCGGGTTGACGGTGTAGAGGGTCTCGTCGACGGCCTTCAGGGTGGCGGCCAGGGCCGACGGGCCGGCGTCGCGCAGGCCGGTCAGGAAGGAGGCCAGGTGCGGGAGCCCGGGGGCGAGGCTGTCCAGGGTGGGGTAGCTGGAGCCCGGTGCCGGGTCCCAGACGACCTGCTGCTGGCCGCCGTCGGTGTAGACGGTCCGGCACTGGCCGAGGGCGCCGCCGTCGGGGTCGAAGGCGGCGAGGGCGGCGTCCAGGTGGTTGGGCAGCAGCCAGCCGCAGACCGGGTTGACGCCCGCGTGCAGGTCGAGCACCTGGCTGTCGTCGGTGGCGCTGACGGCGTCGAAGCGGAGCCGGGCTCCTTGCAGGAGGCGGGGGCGCAGTTCGGCGTAGCGGTAGGGGAACTCCGGCAGGATCGTCGCGCCGTCGTCCGGGCGCACGCTCTCGGCCAGCACCAGGTGCTTCTTGTCGTTGTCGGTGGAGCTGCCGCTGCCCTGCGGGTTGATCGGGTCGGTGACCTGGCCGAACTGGTCGACGACGGCGATGCGGTTGAAGGAGAACTGGCCGGCGCGCAGGTGCGGGAAGTCCGAGGCGGGCCACTTGCCGCTGCGGGAGGGCAGGGCACCGGGGAGGGGGGTGCTCTGGTACTGGGAGCCGATCAGGGTGGCCAGGCCCTTGGTGTCGTCGGGGTGGGCGGCGAGGGCCGGGTCGCGCAGGGTGATGCGCGGGGTGAGTCCGTCGAGGGCCTGGCTGAGCAGGTCCCAGCCGGCCACCTGGTCGGCGAGCTGCTGGAGCTCGTCCTGGGGTGCGTCGGGGTGGGTGTCCCGGTACTGCTTGATCTGGGCGGCGAGGTTGAAGGTGGCGTGCGGGGTGAGGTAGATCCGCCCGGTGTAGGCCTGGTAGGCCGGGGGGTCGGCCGGGCCGGTCTTCGTCCAGTGGTAGCGGGTGCCGTCGAACTGCCAGCAGTCGCCGTCGGCGGTGTCGTGCGGGATGGGGTAGTAGGACAGCTCGTAGAGCAGGTAGAGCGGCTTCCAGGGCTGCCGCCAGCTGCTGATACCGAGGGCGGGGAGGGTGCCGGTGACCCGCTGGTCGGGGTGGGCCACGGCGTCGGCGAGGGTGCCGGCGGCCTGGGCCTGGTCGAGCAGCCAGAACTCGCCGAGGAGGGCGCCGACGGTGGCGGCCTCGGGCAGGTGGGTCAGGGGCGGCCCGGGCACGGTGGCCGGGGCCGGGGCCAGGCCGCTGCCCAGGTCGATGCGGGTGAGCAGTTGGTCCGGCGTGCGGCAGGGCAGTGCGGCGGTGAGGTCGGCCGGGGCCGGGGTCTTGATCCCGTTCAGCAGGACCACCGGGTCCTGCGCGTGGTGGAACTCGCCCAGCGGGGAGCGCTTGAGCGTGCAGGTCGCGGGGTCGGCGCCGTGCGCGGCCAGGTAGGCCTGGGCGGCGGTGGCGAGGTCCTCGTCGGTGGCGCCCCAGGGGATCGGCTGCGGGTGCCCGGAGCCGGGGTCGCGGCGGGCGGCGATGTCGGTGGCCAGTGCCGTGACCCGGGCGGCGAGGCTGTCCTGCTCGGCGGGCTTCAGGGTGGCGGGCAGCGTGTCGGCGTAGGCGTCGGGGACGTCGTCGAGGCGGTTGAGCCACCAGGCACCGTACAACTTCCACTGGGCGTCCGCCAGTTGGCGCACCTGGTCGTCGTGGGCGGCCTGGTCGGTGTTGAGCCGGGCACAGAGGTCGGCGCCGGCGGTGCCGTCCACCAGGTCCCAGGTGTAGCCGCCGTGGGTGGAGCCGAACCAGGCGCGGTGGATGGACTGGTCGACGGACTCGGTGCCCGCGTCGTCCAGGCCGTCGAGCAGGCCGTGCGCCAGCGCCTCCAGCCGGGCGGCGTCGTCGGCGTCGGTGCCCTTGGCCACCAGCAGGGCGGTGAGCGCGTCGACGGAGCTGTTGCCCACGGCGACGTCCACGTCGACGCCCTGGGGGCGGTCCGAGTCGGGCACGCCGCCGGTGCGGTCCCAGCTCAGGCCCAGCACCTGGCCGGTGTAGAGGGTGCGGTCGGTGGGCGGGGTGTCGGTGGCGGGGTCGGCGGCCAGGGCCCAGCCGAGGTCGGCCAGGCTGGTCGCCTCGTGCAGCGGGTCGGCGCCGGGTGCGGAGTACCAGCCGGTGACGAGGTAGCCGAGGGTGTCCTGGTCCGCGACGCCCGCGAGGTCGTCGTGCAGGGAGAGCACGTTCTCGTTGAAGGGCTGGAAGGCGGAGAAGGTGAGCAGGCCCGGCCCTGCGGCGGTGACGTACGGGTCGGGCCCGCCGCTCTCGCCCGTCCAGCCGGACGCGTCGGTGCGCCGTCCGATGTGGACGCTCCTGGCGGTGCCGGGGCGCAGGTAGGGGGTGGTGCCGGTGGCGGTGTCGCCGTCGGCGGGCAGCCAGTCGCTCTCGATCACCCAGGAGTCGGCGGTGCGGTCGGCGGCCGGGCCGCTGTAGCGGACGACGAGCCATCGGTTGGGTACCAGCGGGAAGGTGGTGTCGCCGGTGTCCGGGTCGTGCGCGCCGTTGCGCAGGGCCTGGGGCAGCTGCCACTGGAGGTAGACGCCGCCCGCGGTGGTGTCGGTGTTCCAGTGCGCGGCCTGGTTGTTGTCGAAGGGCCCGCCCTCGGGCGGAAGGTTCTGCGCCAGCAGGTTGAAGTTGGCCTGCCAGCGGATGAACGGCACGCTGAAGCGGACTTCGTCGTTGACCGCCAGGGCGTCGACCTGGACCGGGACGATCAGCGGTCCGTTGTCGTCGTTCGGCATGGTGCTCGCTTTCGTCAGGATCGCTGGAGGGTCATCGCTGGAAGGTCATCTGCTGGGCCGCCTTGACCATCTGGATCGCCCAGCCGGCCGCGCTGAGGCCGTTCTCCTGGGCGTGGTCGCCGAGGGCGGAGGTGATGGCGTCGCCGATCCGGGCGACGTCCAGGACCCGGGTGTCCGGGTGCAGGTAGCCGCTGACCTGCGTCAGCTGGACGCCCGGCAGCGTGGCGCCGATGCCGTCGCCCTTGAGGTTGCGCAGGTGCAGGACGTCGCCGTCCTGGATGCCGAAGTGCAGGCCCTGGGGCGGCTCCGCCACCACGAGCCGGTCCACGATGCCGTCGGCCAGCACCAGCAGCACGTCCTCGCCCACCGTGTCGGCGCGCAGCACCGTCAGTTCGTCCTCGCCGGCGTACAGGTGCATGCGCAGGGCGGGCCAGCCGGGCACCAGGCAGGAGCGGACCAGGAAGCCCGAGATGCGGGCGGGCAGGTCGGTGAGGGCGTCGTGCAGCAGCGTGCTGAGGTCGCTGTCCAGGCTGCCGGCGATGCCGATGCTCAGCGCGCCGTCGACGAGCGCCGTCTGCCAGGCGCGGTCGACGTAGCAGAAGCGCAGGCTCTCGTTGGGCAGCAGTTCCTGGCGGGGCACGAGCTGTTCCAGGGGTACGGGGTGGAGCAGGGCCAGGCGGTCCAGCCAGTCCAGCACCGGGTTCGCGGCGTCGGCGGTCGCCGCCCGCAGTGCCTCGCGCGCCTCGGGCCGGGCCAGTTGGCCGCGCAGCCAGGGCGCGGCGGCCTGGAGGGGTGGGACCGGTCGCGCCTGGGCCAGCCGAGGGCCGGCGGCGGTCTGGTCCAGCGGGCTCGCCAGCGCGGTGGTGAGGGTGTGGGCGAGGCCGCCCAGGGCGCTTGCCTCGAACGCCTGCCGGGCCGGGCGGGCGCTGATCGCCGCGGGTGCGCCCGCGTGGTCGGTCGCGGCCCGGGCGCCGGCGAGGCTGCCGCTGCCGGCCCGGCCGCGGGCGGCGAGCATCCGGCCCGCGCCGGCCCGGGCCACCGTGCGCCAGGCCATCAGCGCGGGCGGGAACTGCGGGTCCGCGAGCGCGAGGGAGCGGCCCAGGGTCCACGCGGCGGCGTAGCTGACGTCGAAGAGGCCGTGTTCCTCCAGGTACACCAGCCGGGCGTCGGCGTTCGCGCTGTGCTCCACGGTCTGCGGGAGCGGCTGGGTGGGCAGCGGGGTGAGCGGGCCCCGGTACCAGGCGTAGCTCTGCTCGCCCGAGTCGAGCTGGTGGGCCAGCGGTGTGTAGCCCTGGGTGAGCCGGTCGCCGGCCTCGCCGGTGGCGCCGTTCGGCGGCAGCCGCAGTCCGAGCGCGGCGGCGTCCTGGCGGCCGGGTGCGGCCAGGTTCTCGACGAGGGTGCCGAAGTGCGCCCCGGAGTCCGGCAGGGAGCGGAACGACCAGGACCGCAGCGAGACCAGACGCAGCGGCGCGCTCGCCACCGTGCTGCCGTCGAGGTAGGCGGCGAAGCCCTCCAGGGAGACCAGGTGGGCCGTGTACTGGCCGCCGGTGGTGGTGGGGAAGCGGTTGCCCACGACCACGGCGTGCAGGCCCTCGTAGGACGCGTCGTCGCGCAGGGTGTGCCACCAGCGGGGCGGGGTGGCGCGGCGGACGCCGCGCAGCGAGCGGGCCCGGGTGCGGTCGCTGCGTGAGCGCGCCCCGCTGGGCTCGTCCTCGCCGCGCCGCAGGTGGACGAGCCGGCCCAGCTCCCCGGCCCGGGGGGCGATCGCGGCGAACAGCTGCGCGGGGACGTCGATCGTCCGGCACTCGGCGGCCAGGTCCGGCTGCTCGACGTCGGTCAGCGCGGGGGCGACGGCCTCGGTGGCGGGGGTGTTCAGCAGGTCGGCGACGGTCATCGTCGTGGTGCGGCCGGTGGCGGACGGGTCGCCCGGCAGCTCGCCCTCGGCGAAGAGGAGCACCGCCAGCCACGGCACGGCCGGCTGCCCGGGGGTGGGCGGCGCCCCCGTGAGGGTGCGTTCCCAGGGCAGCGGCGGGGTGTCCAGGGTGATGTGCGGCAGCAGTTGGTCGAAGGTGCCGGTGGCGCCGTCGGTGGGGTACACCCCGTGCACCGCGCCGTCGGGCAGCGCGAACCGCGCGGCCTGCACCTCAAGGGTGCGCACCACCGGGGTGGCGAAGTAGTCGCCGGTGTCCAGGCCGTCGATGGCGTGCCCGGTGGTGATCTGGTAGGTCCCCGCCTCCAGGGCCGGGACGAGGCTGTCGTGGAACTCCAGGCCGCTGGCGGTTCCCGGATCTTGACTGAGCATCAGGTGGTCACTTTCCGGTCGGGACGAGGAGCGGCTCGGCGGCCAGGTCGCTGTGGGCGAGGTCGGCGTAGCCGCTCAGCGGGCCGACGGGGTCGAGCAGGTACCCGAGCCCGCCGAGCTGGGCGCGCAGGGCCTCGCGGCTCGCGGCGGTCGACGGGGCGGCGATGCCGGTGTCGGCGGCGGTGATGGCCGCCACGGTCTGCGCGTTGGCGTCCGGGACGGGGCCGACGGCGGCCGCGCCCGCGTCCAGGGGCAGAGCGCCCTGGGGCAGCAGCGGGTCGAGGTCCAGGACGCCGGGCGCGACCGCCAGCTGTCCGTGGAAGGCCGGGGCCGGGACGGTGACCGTCAGGCCGGTGAGCCGGCCGGGCAGCAGCCCGGTGCCCTTCAGCGAGCTCTCGCCCGGGCCCCACAGCGACTGCGGCACGTTGGAGCGCACCGGCTCGACGCTCCAGGTGGAGTGGTCGACCTGCTGGCCGTCCTTGGTGATCGTGACGCTGTGGGTGGAGGTCAGGTCGCCCTGCTGCATCGGGCGGATGTGCAGCGGGTCCTCGTTCTGGGTCATGGCGGTGCCGCCGAAGAGCACCTTGCTGGCCGGCACCGCCGAGGAGGTGACGAAGCTGAACCCGTGGGTGGAGGCGTACCAGGGGCCGGTGTCCGTTCCGTCGTCGCCCACTCGGGCGAGGGCCGCCGGGTCGGTGGGCTTCCAGGACAGTCCGGCCACCGGATTGGCCTGCACGGCCTGCTGTTTGGGCGGCAGCTGGGACTGGAAGTCGGTCCAGGGGACGGGCGGCAGGTGGTCCGGGCGGCTCTTGCCGAAGCCGATGTGGAAGCTGATGAACCACAGGTGGACGGTGGCGTTGCCGCCGATGGGCGGGCCCCACAGTTCCACGTCCACGCCGAGTTCCAGGCTGATCGTGATGTGGACGAACCAGACGTGGATGGAGAACCGCACCCCGATGCTGACGCCCATGGCGACGTCGAAGAAGAACGGCGACCACTGGATCAGCGCGTCCAGGTGCGCGGTGAACCAGGCCCGCAGCGGACCGGTGTCGAAGACCAGCGCCAGCGCGCCGCCCAGCATCGCCGCGTGCGGGGTGATGGCCGCGTACGCCTGGGCGGTCAGGGTGAGGGTGTTGCTGATCGACCACTTGATCCCCAGCCGGGGTACGGCGGGGTAGTGGCCGGGCTTGACGAACGCCGGGTGGTAGCCGCCGACGGAGACCACGAAGTCCCCGGCGTGCGGGCTCGGGGGCACCCAGACGCAGAGCGCGAGGCCGCCGGTGGGCTTGCAGTTCTTGTCCAGGATGTAGGACTTGTCGGTCAGTTGGGCCGTCAGGGAGAGCAGGCCCTCGCTCTGCCGGTACAGCGCCTCGGCGGCGATCTGGATCCGTGCGACCTTCGGATCCTTGCCCGCCTTCTGCTCGGCGGCCGTCAGCTTGGGGAAGTCGAACTCCCCGAGCCCCAGCAGGGCGATCACCAGGGACTCGCCGAACTCGACCAGTGCCATGGAGCGGAAGTCGGCCAGCTCGAACATCGTCCAGTGCAGGCCCGCTGCCACCCAGATCTCGCCGTCCTTGGGCGCGACCCAGGGCTTGGCTCCGCCGGTCAGCGTGTCCAGCACCTTCATCGGGGTCGAGTCGCCGCCAGTGAGGTTGAGCAGGGGGAAGGTGTCGATCTCGGTCAGCTCCGGGACGCGGACCTCGCTGTGGTAGCCGAAGCCCAGGGAGACGTCCTTGACCCGGAAGGGCGGCGGGCCGAAGCCGGCCTCCGGGTTGGTGCCGGTGCCGAGTTGGCCGAAGAGGAAGAGCGAGAGGGTGCCGTCCGCCTTGCGCGCGTAGGAGCCGGCGATCCCGACGCTGATGATCGGCGCCGTCAGCATGCCGTCGCCGTCGTACCGCACCGGCCAGTCCGGAGTCGGGTTGGTGCGCAGCGCGCCGCCCAGCGCGATCGGGTCCGCCTTCGCGCTGATGCCCAGGCCCTTGAGCACGGGGGTGGCGCTGCCGGGGTCGGCCAGCGGGATGCTGACTCCGAAGCCGCTCGCCTCGAATGTCAGCGCGTGGGCGTTGATGCTGAAGTCCGCGGAGACCTGGATCGCGCCCTTGGCGTAGCCGAGGTTGAGCTTGCCCAGCCGGAACGGGCCGCTGGACTCGGCCTTCGCCGGCTGGTCGGCCTTGCCGCTGGGGCCCTTGTCCTGCGGCAGGGCGGCCCAGGTGCGCGAGGCCTCGCCGAGGCGGACCTTCACGGCCTCCCGGGGCGTGCCGCCGAGGTCGTAGGCGAGGGACGCGGTGACCCCGCTGTCCAGCGGGCCGGCCGGGAGCTCGGGCGCGTTGCCCGCGGGGAAGTCGGCCTTGACCGCTTTGAGGGCCTTGTTGAGGTCCGCCACCTCGGTGTCGTCCAGCCCCTCCGTGATGAACAGCAGGGCCGCGTGCTGCATCACCAGGTCGTCGGCCAGCGGGACCAGCGCCTTGATGATCGGCAGTCCGGACAGCGACAGCTTGACGGCGGCCTGCACCACGCCGAGGTAGCGCCTGCCCGCGTCGCCCCGGTCCTGGATCAGCAGCGCCCAGGCCACGCTGGAGGCCGGGGCTCCGCTGCTCAGGGCGGCGCTGCCGGACAGCACCAGGGTCTTCGTGCCCGGGTCGTAGCGGAGCCAGACGTCGGTGAGGTTGAAGCCCAGGTCTCCGGGCAGGGCGCAGCCGAAGGACTGCGTGACGGCTTGGAGGTCGCCGCCGCCGTTCCCGTCCGGCACCAACGGGCCGTCGGTGTCGACGGGCAGGCGGTAGGCGGCGCCGTTGAGCGTGCAGCCCAGGACGGCGCCGACGCCGCCGCCGCGCAGGACGAACCTGGGCTGGGTGAAGCCGAACGTGGACAGGTAGGTGAAGTCCTCGGTCTCCGTCGCCGTGGTGAAGGTCCAGGTGCTCAGGGTGAACGTGATGTCGAAGCCGGCGAGTTGCTTGCCGTCGGCGTCGGCCGTGAAGGCCACCGTGACCGGCAGGCCGGTGGCCTTGCCGAGTGGGGCGGTGCCGTGGACCGTCAGGGCGTCGGCGTCGGTGGTCGCCTTGCCGATCTTCAGCGATTCGCCGAGGTGGCGCGAGAGCAGGTCGGCCGCCCCGAGTTCCTCGCCGGTGATCTCGAACGTCCCGCCCTGGCTGCTCGTCAGTCGCTGCCGCAGATCGTCGATGCTCAGTGTCATCAGCCCGTCGGCCTCCCGCCCTGGTTGTGGTTCATCCGGTCCCGGCCCCCCGGCCTGCCCGACCGGCCGGGCGTCCCCGCCATCGGCCCGTTCCGGTCCGGGGCATGACAATTGAGCCCCCTGGATCGACCAGGGCGGCAACGGCCGTGCGCACCGGAGGCCTTGACCCGCCAGGCTCGGAGTGCACGTCCGACACGGGACTGCCGCAGCGTATCCGAGGCGTGCTCGGATGGTGACGGAACGAAGCGAGCTTGGCCGATATGCATCGCCTACGGCCGAGTTCGACAGGTGCCGTAGAGCGTGCGGAGAGCCGGACCGTCGCCTCTTCCCGTCCCACGGCGATAGCGGTAGACCGGAGCCGTCCCCCGTCTGCGAGGAAGGCGACACCGATGACCCTGATCGAGAGCCCCGTCGTGACCATCGAGTCCGGCGGCGTCCGAGGCACCGTCGAGGACGGCGTCGCCGCGTTCCGCGGCATCCCCTACGCTGCCTCGCCCGTGGGCGGGCGGCGCTTCGCCGCCCCCGTGCCGCACCCCGCCTGGCCGGGCGTCCGGGACGCCGACCGCCCGGGCCCGTCCGTCCCGCAGGGCCCCTCCCGGCTCGAAGCGGTCATGGGGCCGCGCACCCCCGACTGGGACGAGGACGGCTGCCTCACACTGAACGTGTGGACCCCCCGTCCACCTGCGGACGGGTCCGCCCCGGGCGCCCTGCCCGTCCTGGTGTGGTTCCACGGCGGCGGGTTCACCAGCGGGTCCGGCGGCTGGGACTGGTACGACGGCCGGCACCTGGCCGCCGCCGGCCGGGCCGTCGTCGTCACCGCCAACTACCGCCTCGGCCCGCTCGGCTACCTCTACCTGCCGGACCTCGGCATCGAGAACCTCGGCGTGCAGGACCAGGCCGCCGTCCTCGCCTGGGTGCGGCGCAACATCGCGGCCTTCGGCGGCGACCCCGGCAGCCTCACCGTCGGCGGCCAGTCCGCCGGGGCGTTCTCCGCCCTCTACCTCGCCGTCTCCCCGACCACCGGCCCGCTCGTCGACCGGGTCATCACCCAGAGCGGTCCCTTCGGGCTCGCCCCGCAGGACCCGGAGGAGGCGGGCGACCACGCCCGGCGCTTCCTCGGCCTCCTCGGCCTGGACGGCGTCCGGGACCGGGGTGCCGCGCTGCGCGCCGTCCCGGCCGACCGGCTCCTGGCCGCCTACCAGCAGCTCTCCCGGGACGTCGCCCGCCCGGGCAGCGTCGCCCCGCCCATGTACCCCGTCCTCGGCGCCCCCGGGATCCCCGAGACGTGGCAGCAGGCGGTGGTCGACGGACGCCTCGACGGCAAGGGCCTGCTGACCGGCACCACCAGGAACGAGATGACCTCCTTCTTCGCCTTCGACCCCCGCATCCGGGAGATCACCGCCGACCGGGCCCGCTCGATCGCGGCCGGCCGGGCCGACGGCGGCGACGAGCGGTACGACCGCCTCGCGGCCCGGCGGCCGGACGCGACCCCGGCCGACATCCTCACCGAGTTCGAGACCGGGCTCGTCTTCCGTGACGGCACCCTCGCCATCGCCGACCGCCACGCCGCGGCCGGAAACCCGACCTACGTCTACCGGTTCGACCGCGCCCCGGTACCCGACCCCGCAGGCCTGGGCGCCGCGCACTGCGTCGAACTGCCCTTCTTCTTCGACACCTTCGACGCCTACCCCGACAGCCCCATGCTCGGCGAGGCCACCACCGCCGTCCGCTCGCTCGGCGACACCTTCTCCCGCGCGATCGCCGCCTTCGTCGCCACCGGCCGCCCCGCCGCGGACCAGTGGCACCCCTACGAACCCGCCGATCCGGCGACCGTCCGGTGCTTCGGCTGACACCGGCCGTGCCCGTTCCGGGAACAGCTGAAGGCCGCGAGCCCTGCCGCCCGGGCCGGTCAGGCCAGGAAGTGGTCGTGCCGGCCGTAGAGTTCGGCCCATTCCGCGTCGCTCATCGGGCGTTTTCGGGCCGCGACCTCCGCGATCTCCTCGAAGAACGATTCACGCGGCACGCCGGGCACGAAGAGCATCAGCATCGAGGCCGGCTCGTTGGACTCGTTGCGGAAGCCGTGCACGGCGCCCTCCGGCACGTGCAGGAAGTCACCCGCCTCGGCGTCGATCCACCGTTCGCCGTCGTACAGGCGCATGACCCCGGACAGGACGAAGAAGGACTCGGACATGGTCCGGTGGAAGTGTGGAGCGGGGCCTGTCGGCCGGGGCCCCATGTCCAATCGGTACAGACCGAACGTCTTGTTCGCGGAGGGCGTGTCGACCAGGTAGTGGACGCTTGTTCCCCCCGCGCCGATCAACACGTCCGGTGCGGCGGCGCCGAATCGGAGATTTGCCGTATTCTCGCCCGATTCGCCCCAGTAGTGAGCTATTGGGTAGGACATGGCGGATTTCCCTTTCGAGGCATTCGCGTGATTGGTCGGTGGTCCGGTCCGTCGCCCCGGCGACGCATACGACGTGTGCCCGGCCGGCTGCCGACGGCACCGTCGGCTGCTGACGGTGCCGGACAGGGCGGCGGCGTTCGGCCCGAGGGCGCCGAGCGCGTCCGAAGCACCTGCGGGGCGTGTGCCTGGCGGCTCCACCGGCTCTCTTCGCGGCCCAGGCGGCCCCAGGCGTCCGCAGGCCCCGGCGGCCCGACGAGGGCCATAGGTCCACGGTGCGCCGAGGTGACCGTCGGCGCACCCGCAGCAGCCTGGCCCCGGCGCGACGCTGCTGCGGAGGTCGGCGACGGGCTGCGGGTTCCGGGGCGAACGGTGGGTCGGCGCCGTGCTGGTCACCGACGGCTCCGGGACGGTGACCAGCACCGAGGGTCACTGCGCTGCGCGCAGGGCGGCGGCGAGGCGTACGACGGGTTCGGCGGGCGGCTGGGGCGGCTGGGTCGGCTCAGGCGCGCAGCGTCTTCATGGCGGCCGACCAGGCCTCCAGCTGTTCGAACAGCCTGGTGGCCGCGGCGTCGTGGTGCTCGCCGGGTTTGAAGAGGGAGAGCTGTTCGAAGTCGGAGTGCAGCGAGAAGGACAGCTGTTGGTTGACGTGGGCGAGTTGGAGCGCGCTCGCGATGCTGCGCAGGTGCTCGACGGCGCGGACGCCGCCGAGGGTGCCGCTTGAGCCTCCACGTCGGATTCTAGATCCGACAACTTGAAGGCTCAAGCGGTGGTGGGGTTCAGGCCAGGCCGAGCTGGGTGGCGATGACGGAGCCTTCCGCGTAGCAGTCGAAGCGCTTGATCTTTCCGTCGACCAGCTCGAACACGTCGCAGCACGGGGCGTCCATGCGCCTGCCGGTCGGCGGGACGGTGCCGGAGGGCAGCTCCAGCGGGCCGAGGTGAGTGCCCTGCAGGCGCAGTTGGACGATCACCACGTCGCCGGTGACGTAGAACCGTTCGAGTTCCCGGTGCATGTCGGGGAACGCCCGCGCGTAGGTCTCGACCGTCTTGCCCAGCTGGTCCGCGCCGCGGTAGGTGAACGGGACCGACATGTCGGTGAAGGTTCCGTCCTCGGTGAACGCCGCGATCCAGCCGGCGACGTCCTGCTCCTCGGCGACCTGGTAGGCGTTGCGAATGATCTTCTCGTTCTCCAGTGACATCTCAGCTCCCTGATCCGTGCCGCACGGAGGTGGCGAGGTGGCGCCGGGATCGACGCCCTTCTGTATTGACTTTAACCTTCAAGTCAATCTGGCGAAAGGGTGCGGTGCTTCGCTTTTATGGTGGGCCTGCGGCCGCAGCTGTGACTTGAGTGATCAAGCCGTGCGCTCAGCGCGCAGGCGAGTCGATGCGCTGGAGGATGCGCTCCGCGTCCTGCCCGAGCCTGCGCAGGCGCTCGCCGGACAGGTTGTCCACGACGAGGCGGCGGACATGGGCGACGTGTCCGGGGGCGGCCGCCTCCAGTTTGTCCATGCCGGCGGGCAGGAGGATGGCGTTGGTGAACCGTCCGTCGGTCGGATCCGGCTCCCGCCGGACGTAGCCGCGGCTCTCCAGCCGCTTCACCATGTGCGACAGGCGGGACAGCGACGTGCTGGCGTGCTCGGCCAGGACGCTCATGCGCAAGGTCCGCTCGGGGGCCTCGGACAGCATGGCGAGGGTCATGTACTCGACCATGCTCAGCTCGGCGTCGCGCTGGAGCTGGGCGTCCACCGCCCAGGGGAGCCGGGTGATCAGGCGGACCACCGACATCCAGGAGGCCAGCTCGGCCGGCGTGAGCCACAGGTCCGCATGCTCGTCCGGCGCCTGGGGCGTTCCCTCCTGGTTCGTCATCTTGCGAGCGTATCACTTGAACAGTCATGCCAATCGGGCCGAACTCCCGTTGAGGAGACCGGTCCCTCCACCCGGCGGCCAGCTGCTACTGTGGGGCCAGATTCAACGGAATGCGCGAAAAATCGCTCCTGAATGGTGTTTCTGAGCGGCGCCCTCGCGGTGTTTGTTCCCTTCGCGGAACCCCAGTGCTTCCTTCGTGACCACAACGAAGGCAGAAGACTGTGCACCAGCACCGTGTCATCATCGCCGGCGCCGGACTCGGCGGCCTCACCCTCGCCCACGGGCTGCGCGCCCGCGGCTTCGACGTCGCCGTGTACGAGCGGGACCCGCACCCGGGCGCCAGGCCGCAGGGCTACCGCGTCCAGCTCGACGAACCCGGGCTCGCGGGCCTGGAACGCTGCCTGCCGGAGCACCTCTTCCGGCTGGGCCTGGCGACCGCCGCCTCGCCGCCCGCCCGGGTCTCCGTCCGCGACCGCCACCTGGGCGCGCTCGCGGACCGGCCCACCGCGCCGGCCCCCGATCCCACCGACGGCGCGGCCCACCCGTACCGCTCGTACGCGTTCAACCGGCCGACGCTGCGTCAGATCCTGCTCTCCGGCCTGGCGGACACCGTGCGCCACGGCGCGGAACTGCTGAGCTGGGAGAGGGAGCAGGACGGAACGGTCACCGCGCGGTTCGCCGACGGCCGCAGCGCGAGCGCCGACCTGCTGGTCGGCGCGGACGGGGTCGGATCGGCGGTACGCCGACAGCTGCTGCCGCACGCCCGGGTCGAGGACGCGGGACTGCGCCTGATCTACGGCAGGATTCCGCTGGACGGGCTGGGCAGCGGGGTCGGAGAGGTCGAGGAGGCGGGCGGACTGCCGCCGTGGGTGTTCGACAGCATCTTCACCGTGGTGACCGGCGGTCCGGGAAGCCCGCACGTCGGCTTCGGGCCCGTGCGGTTCGCCCGCCCTCCCGGTGCCGCCGGCCCGGCACACACACCGCCCGTCCCCCTCGCCCCCGTCGGCGACTACATAGCCTGCCTGGTGGGAGCGCCGGCGGACCACCCCGCCATGCCCTCGTTCGAGGCGCTGCGCGGTCTCGACGGCCCCGCCCTGCGCGAGCTGGCCGGACGCCTGGTGGGCGACGACTGGCACCCCGACGTGCACCGCCTCCTGGACCGCTGGGAGACCGACTCGCTGTTCCCGCTGCGCATCTCCACGGCGGGCCCCGTACCGCCGTGGGAGCCGGGCCCCGTCACCCTGCTCGGGGACGCGATCCACGCCATGAGCCCGGTGCTGGCGATGGGCGCGAACACCGCGATCCGCGACGCCGCCGAGCTGACGCGGGCCCTGGCCGGGGCCGCGGCCTCCGGTGCGCCGCTGGTGGACGGCGTACGCGCCTACGAGCTCCGGATGCGGGAGTACGCCTTCTCCGCCGTGGCCGCCTCCCGGCGAACCGGCCGAGAGCGGGTCGGACAGCGCTGACGGCCCAGAGGGGCGGGTCCTGGCCCCGGACGGCGGTCCACCCGTGGTGACGGTTCGTCAGGAATGACGGCTGCCGAGCCGGTCACCCGGGTGGTCGCCGGGGCAGGTCGAGGCGGACGAGGTGCTGGTCGGTGCCGCCGTCGGGCCGGTGCACGGTGCGGTAGGCGTACGGGACGGTGCTGGCGGGGAAGGTGACGATGCCCTCCTCCACGACGGGCCGCTGGTCGGCGATGGCCCGCAGCCGGGCGTCGGTGTCGGCCGGCAGCTGCGGCTCGGGCGGGCGGCGGTGGCGGCCGGCCATCCTCAGGCCGTCGGTCGCGACGGGGCCGGGCGGTCCGACCGGCCGGCCTCGCTGCGCCCGGGCCGGTTCACGAGGTCCTCCTCGCGGGCTGGTCCGCCCCGCCGGCCCCGCCGGCCCCGTCGATTCCGTCGGCCAGCAGCGGCAGGTAGTGCTGGAGGTACGGCGGGACCTTGAGGTCGAGCACCTCGGCCAGGGGGACCATGCGGACGGCCAGGCCCTCGTCGCCGAGCCGGAGGTCCGTCTCCGGGCCGTCCCAGGCGGCGTGCAGGACGCGGGTGAGCGGGGAGACCAGTTCGTGGTGCGGGCCGGGCAGGATCCGCAGCCCCGTGATCTCGATGCCGGCTTCCTCGCGGACCTCGCGCGCCGCGTTCTCCTGCGGGGTCTCGTCGCCCTCGCGCCAGCCGCCGATGGGGGTCCAGTAGCCAGGCCAGGCGATGCCCGGATTGTCGTCGCGGTGGTGCATCAGCAGGCGGCCGTGCCGGTCGGTGACGAGGACCATGATTCCCTCGAACTCGCCCTCCGGGGAGGGGCGTTCCAGGTACAGCGGGGTGCCGCAGCGGTGGGCGCGCAGTACCTGGAGGAGCCGCTGGTAGCGGTCCGGTGTCATCAGCGCGTGCCAGTCGTGGGCGGTCTCGAAGCGCCACTCGGTGTGCTCGGCCGGGTCGAGCCGGATGCGGGCCTGCTGCTCCCGGGTCAGGACGCCGCCGTCGAAGACGTATCCGCACACCGGCACCGGGTACTCCGTACCGGCCTGCTCGTGGACGACCGCGACCAGGCGCCGCCGGGCGATCACCTCGGGGTTCTCCGCGGCGAGGTCGAGGCCCAGTTCCTCCTGGGCCTCGCGCAGTGCCGTGTCGAACGGGGTCTCGCCGTGCTCGACGTTGCCGCCGGGGAGGTTCCACACGGCCGGGTTGATGGTCGAGCGCATCCCGAGGACGCGGCCGTCCGGGTCGGTGACCAGGAAGCACCCGTAGACCGTGGGCCGCGCGATGGTGGTGAGGTAGCCGCCGACCGGCCGCCAGCCCGGGATCGCCAGGCGGCGGGTGAGCCACCTGATCACCTCGCGCTCACCGTCGCCGGTCTGCGGCAGTTGGTCGGGGCGGGCCCACTGCTGGTCGTCGTGCTCGGCCGACAGCGTGACCGGGGTGCCGTCCGGTACGACGGCGGTGAACACGAACTGCCGTACCCGCCGGCCGTTGCGGTCGGTGAGGTCCAGGCTCCGCGCGTACTCCAGCGGCAGCCCGGCGAGCCCGGTCCGCTCGGCCAGTTCGCGGGCCGCGCCCGCCTCGATCCCCTCGATCCCCTCGATCCCTTCGCTGTCCTCCCGGCCGCCGCCCGGGTACTCCCACCCGCCGGGAAGGGCGTCGTGCGAGGCCCGGCGGATCAGCAGGATCCGGCCGGAGGCGTCGCGGACCACCACGCCGACGCCGACCCGCTCGATGCCCTCGTGGGCGGCCAGTGCGGTCAGCACCTCGAAATCGATCACTGTGCGGACTCCTCGTTCACTCGGGCCGACGGGGCTGTTGAGCGGGCGCGACGGGACGCTTCTCCTGCCCGCCCGTCCGGGCCGAACCAGCCTCAGTGCGGCTGAGCCGGGGTGGCCGTGTGGCCGGCAGGGGACAGATGATGGCGCTGTTCGAACGCGGGGTTCAAGCAGGTCACCTCCGGGCGCGTCCGGGTCGAACGGGGAGTTTTCGAGCACCGCGCCGCCGCGGCGGGTACGCCCTCAGGGCGGTCGCGAACGGCCGTCAGCAGGGCGTCCTGCGGTTCCACTGATCACTGATCACTGGTTGCGGGAGGACCGGGCTCAGGCCCCGGCCACGATCTCGGCGCAGCGGGCGACGGTGGTCCCGGCCGCGTTCAGCTGCTCCTCGTCCACGGGCGCCCCCGTCTCCTGCTCCAACCTCTCGGCCAGTTCGGTGATCTGGAGGGAGTCCAGGCTCAGGTCCTCGAAGAGGCGGTCCTCGGGTCCGATCTCGTCGTCGGGGCGCTCGGCGAGGAGCGCGATGATGTGCCGAACACGGGCCAGCATCGCGAAGTCGGTGGTCATCTCGTACTGCTCCTGTCTCTGGTTGAACGGTTCGTGGGTTCGCGGGTTCGCGGTCCGAGGCGGATCGCGTCCGGATCACGGGCACAGCACGACCTGCGCCGCGTAGGCGAGGCCGGCGCCGAAGCCGAGGAGCAGCACCGGGTCGCCGCTGACGATCCCGCCGCTCTCCCGCAGGGCGTGCAGGGCGAGGGGGACGGAGGCCGCGCAGGTGTTGCCGGCGTGGACGATGTCGGCGGCGGTGACCAACTCCGGTGCTTCCAGGCTCTGGGCGAGCGCGTCGATGATGCGGAGGTTGGCCTGGTGGGGCACGAACGCCTTCAGGTCCCGGGGTTCGAGCCGGGCCTGCTCGCAGGCGGCCTCGATGACGGGTGCCAAGGCGGTGGAGGCCCAACGGAAGACCTTGCGCCCGGCCATCTCCATCCGGCCGGTGGCGGCGGGAATGGCGATCAGCCCGGCCAGGGCGCCGTCGCTGCCCCAGGCGACCGGGAAGATGGCCGGTTCGTCCGAAGGCAGGACCAGGGCCGCGGCCGCGCCGTCGGCGAAGATCGGTCCGGTGTCGCGGTCCTCGGGTGCCACCCAGTCGGTCATCCGCTCGGCCCCGATGACCAGGACACCGCCGGCGGTCCCGGCCCTGACCATGGCATCGGCCACGGCCAGACCGTGGTTGAAACCGGAGCAGGCGGCGTTCAGGTCGAAGCCCGCCGCCCGGCAGCCCAGGCCGGCCACCACCTGTGCGGCGCCGTTGGGCATCGGTGAGGGCATCGAGCACGTGGCCAGGACCACGACGTCCACGGCCGCGGTGCTCACCGCGGCGTCCGCCAGCGCCGCACGCCCCGCCTCGACGGCCATGGACACCACGCTGTCGGTCCCGGTGGCGTAGCGGCGTTCCCGCACCCCCACCCGCCGCGCGATCCACTGCGCCTGGCTGGTAGTGGACGGTACCGACCGTCAAACAGGCCTCGCCCACAGGGGGCACATCTCCATGACCGCCGTCCGTAGAGCCGTGATCGCCACGGCACTCCTCGCCACCACCGCCCTCGCCCTCCCTGTCGCCATCAGCGCGCATGCCGCGGAGTCGGCTGTGATCTGCAGCCGGGGCAGCGACGTCACGGGCTTCTCTCCCGGGCTGGACCCCGTCACCCGAAAGGATCAGGTCGTTACCCATCTCGATACGGGCAGCCTCTGCTCCGGGGCCACTGTTCCCGGACTCACCTCGTTCGTGGGAGCCTTCTCCGGCGCCTCCAGCAACATCTACTGCGGTGGCCCCACCGGTTCGGACTCCCTCGGGTCGGGCGTCGAGATCCTGGCTTGGAACGACGGGTCGACCTCGACCTGGAAGTTCGACGGGCCTTTCCTCGATCATTCCCCGAGCGGGACGTACGTCGATTTCCACGGCCGGATCACTGGCGGCCGCTACCGGGGCCTGAAGTTCTCCGGTCGCCTGCCGGGGCAGGACGCGCCGCCCGGAGGCTGCGAAACGGTGCCTCTCTGGAAAGCGTCAGAGGCACCGGTGAATGGGAGTTCACGCCCTGACTCCGTTCTCCCGGACCGAGCGGGCCGAACCCGCCGGGTGCCCGCTCCCCCTCCGCCCCTGGGGCGGGGAGGCGTTCACATGTTGGCGCTGATCTCGCCGCCGGTGCTGAGCACCATGTAGACGCCGTTGGCGACGGCTCCGGCGTCCTGCTGGTTCGCCTCCAGCGTGCCGTTCACCGCGCCGTCGTTGCCGAGGATCTGTGCGCGGTAGTGGAGTTCGCCGATCTTCGTGACCTTGGCCGTCCAGCCGCCCGCGAGCTTGAACGTGCCCGGTCCCTGGTGTCCGCCGCCCATCCAGGAGTGGGCCGTGCCGTCCATCGAGAGCACGATGAACATGTCGTTGAAGTCGACCCCGGCGTCGGAGTTGTGCGTCTCCAGCGTGCCGTACTCCGTACCGTTGTTGACGATCTTGGCGACGTAGTTCTGGTTGCCGGTCGCGCGGATCTCGGCGGTGCTGCCGTCCACCAGCTTCTGGGTGCGGACCGGGGACGTCCCCTTGGGCGGGGCGGCCGGCGGCGTGGTGGTGTGGCGCGCGGTGGGCGTGGCGGACGGAGCGGCGGTGCCGGGCGCGGGGGGCGCGGCCGGCGTGCTGGCGGGCGCGGCGGCGTCGGGCGTGGTGGGAGCGCTGGGCGCGGCGGCCGGCGGGGTGGTGCCCTGCGCGCTGGGCGGGGTGGGCGTGGCGGCCGGTGCGGCGGTCTGGTTCGCGGGGGACGGGCTGGAGCAGGCTGTCGCGGTGCACACCAGCAGGGCGGCCGCCAGGGCGGAGCCGGCCAGCGTGCGAACGGTGGACGAGCGACGGTTCGTTAAGGTCGACATGCGGTGCTCCTGGGCGAAGTACGGGTGAGGGACAGCTCGTTGCCGGTGGCCTCTCCTGCGGGGACCAGGAGCAACGTGGCTGCGTACAGGAACGAAGTTAGTGCGAGCAGTCGACGAAACAGACCCTGCTATGTCACCAGACTGCTACGCCCTCCCCGCACCCTCACCCGCACCGCTGGCCCTCACCTGCACCGCAGGTCGGCGCGCCACCGAATCACCGAACCGAAGCAGAGGGGTCCGGTTTCGGCCAGTTGTGCTGTTCATGTATACGCGCATTCACATCTTCGGAATGCTGACCGCACATGCTGTCGGATCTACGGCAAGGAGAAGGTCATGCGTCGAATCGCAGCCATCGGCACCGGGGCGGCACTGCTCATGGGGGCGGGGCTGATCGCCGCGCCGTCAGCCTCGGCGATCTCCTACTGCGTCACCGACCAGGGCCAGAACTGGGGCTCCGTCAACTGCCAGACCAGCGCCCCGAAGAACCACTGGCAACTCGTCCTGATCTGTGAAAGCGACAGCGTCAAGGGCATCCGGCAGACGATCAACGGTCGCTGGCACACCGGCGACGGCTCCGACATCCTGTACTGCTCCACGGGCTACAGCGCCGCCCTCACCAACGTCAACAGCGACAACTGACCGATGGGAGTGTGTGCCTGAGCGGTTTCCCGGGCGGTCAGCGATCGCGGGCCGGCGCGTTGCGCAGTCCTTCCTCGAAGGCCGAGTACGGGTACTGGTCGGTGCCGAATCCGGGCATTTCGAGCTTCTTGAGCTGCCCGCCGACGACGTGGGACACCAGCGGCACGGACAGGGCGTCCGGCCAGAGGCCGGTCCGCTTGCCCTCGGAGAGGACGCGGCGGAACGCGCCGGTGGATCCCCGCAGGCTGCGGCCGTTCGCCTTCAGCTCCTCTGCGGCGCACTCGCCGTCGCCTTCGACGACCTGAAGCAGGATCTGCTGCGCCCGGGGCGGCAGGCGGTCGTAGTACGAACGGGCCCGCTCCGGTGTCCAGCGGTCGTCGGGCAGCGCGGTCACGACGGCGTCCGGCATGGTGGCGAAGGCGAGCAGCTTCTCCAGCGCCTCGGGGGTCGGATTCTCCACGGTGATCGTGATCCTCATGGTGCAACACCCTTGCAGCCCCGGATCCTGAACACAAATAACCGCAGTAGATGTGTTGCAGACACGAAGGTCCCTTCGAATTGTCGAAGGGACCTTCAGTGCGGTTGTAGGGCTGCCCCGCGACGCTTCACGCGCGTCGAGCGGAGCCGGTGACCTCCCAGGCCGCCTCGATCATCCGGAAGATCTCGTCCACCGCGGCCTCCGGATCGGCCGCCTCGCGGGCCAGCGTGTAGGCGTCGATCGCGAACCTCGCGATCGCCCGGCAGGCCGTCGTGGTCTGCGGCAGGCCGAGGTCGGTGGCGATGGCCGTTGCCAGCGAGTCCGCGTGGCGCAGCCTCATCGACTCCTCGTACTCCCGCAGCGCGGGTGATTCCTCGATCATGCGCCAGATCGGGGCGGCGTCGTCCGCCGTGCAATGGAGCACCAGGGCGTGGACCTCGCGGCGCAGCGCGGGGATGAGCGGCTCGTGCGGCGCCCGGGCGGTGGCCGCCCGGGTGAGGCGCTGCTCGAAGTCGTCGTCCCGTTCGAACACCAGGGCCTCTTTCGAGGCGAAGTGGGAGAAGAGCGTGGTGACGGCCACGTCGGCCTCGGCGGCCACGTCCCGGATTCCCACCGCGTCGTACCCGCGCTCCAGGAAGAGCCGCAGGGCGGTGTCGGCGATCTTCTGGCGGGTCGCGGCCTTCTTGCGTTCGCGGCGTCCGGGCGGCACGGTCATGCGATCACGCTAGCAGATACATAGCCGGAACTGTTCCAAAACACTAACCGTTAGTGTTAGCGTCGGCCGCATGAAGAACATGAAGAAGGTGAGCTTCGCCGAGTTCGGCGGACCGGACGTTCTGCAGCTCGTCGACGCCGAGCGGCCCCACCCGGGCCCCGGTCAGATCCGCATCGCCGTACGGGCGGCGGGCGTCAACCCCGTCGACTGGAGGATCCGCGAAGGCCAGTTCCTCCAGGCCCATCCGATCGAGCTGCCCTCCGGCGTCGGGCAGGACGCCTCGGGGGTGGTGGACGAGGTCGGCGAGGGCGTCGAAGGGGTCGAGGCCGGCGACCACGTGTTCGGCGAGGGCTCGAGCACCTACGCCGAGTTCGCCGTGCTGTCGGCCTGGGCCCGGATGCCCGAAGGGCTGACGTTCGAAGAGGCGGCCGGCTACCCCTCCGTGGTGGAGACCGCGCTGCGGATCATCCGCCAGGTCGGCGTGCGGCCCGGGCAGACGCTGCTGGCCAGCGGTGCGTCCGGGGGAGTCGGATCGGCGGTGCTGCAGATCGCCCGCGACCGCGGCATCACGGTGATCGGCACGGCCGGGGCCGCGAACCAGGACTACCTGCGCAGCCTGGGCGCCGTCGCCACGACGTACGGCGAGGGCTGGGTCGAGCGGGTGCGGCAGCTCGGCCGGGTCGACGCGGCGCTCGACCTGGCCGGTTCAGGTGTGATCCGCGAACTCGTCGAGCTGACGGGGGATCCGCAGAAGGTGATCTCCATCGCCGATCTCGGGGCGCCGCAGTTCGGCGTCCGCTTCTCCGGCGTGGCCGGGAGCATGCCGGAGGCGCTCGCCGAGGCCGTCGACCTCATCGCGCGGGGCAGGCTCCACATCCCGGTCGAGAAGTCGTACACGCTCGCCGAGGCCGCGGCGGCACACATCGACAGCCACGCCGGCCACACCCGCGGCCGCCGGGTCGTGCTCGTCTGAGCCGCTTTCTGGAGCGACGTACCACCCTCGCACCTTGTTCCCGACCTGCGGAAACAGACCGAGGTGGTGGGTGCCACGACCCTGCCGTGGGCCCTTCCACCTCCCAGCGGCGCGTGTTCCCAGGGCATCGTCGTCCGCCCTGCGGCAGCGGGGGCAGCCGCAGGGCGGAGGCGGGCCCGCCGGTGGGGTTGAGGGCGGCGAGGGTGCGGGACCGGAGCCATGCGGTCCACCGGCTATTTCACTGGCGCGGTGCCGCGTTGTCTGCCGCCGACGCGTCGGCCTGGCCGATCAGCAGTTCGACCCGGTCGAGTGCGGCCTGTGTGGAATCGACCAGCCCGGTGTCCCCCTTGACGATCCGCAGGCGCAGCGCTTCTTGCAGATGGGCCTGTGCGCCTGCGAGGTCGCCGCGTTCCATCAGGTGCTTTCCGGTGTGCTGGAGCGCGAAGTCAAGGAGCTCCGGGTGCTGGCTCCGCGCGGTGTTCAGCGCGCTGCGGTAGAGCGCGTCCGCGCCCTGCACGTCACCGGCGTAGCGGTGCGCGTCGCCGAGGTTGAGCCTGGTGGCGAGGACGGCCCGGGTGTTGCCGATCGCTGCGGCGAGGTCGAGCGACTGCCGGAGGAACGTACGGGCGTCCGCGTGGTGGCCCAGGCACATCTGGCCGATGCCGATCCATCTGGTCAGGACCCGAGTGCGCGCGGGGTCGGTCCCCTCGGGCAAGGCCCGCAGCTCCTCGTGGAGTTGGCCGACCGCGGTGGTCAGCTCGCTCCGGTCGGTGGGGACCATCCGCAGGTTGCCGTCGTGAGTGATGAGGTGATCAAGCACTTGACCCTCCGTGGTTCGGTTCTGCTCAGCGTGGCACTACGGCTGGTCGGTCTGGTGGCGCAGTCCGGCCGGCAGCCCCTCCTCGTAGGCGTTCCGGAGGCTCAGGCGCTCGTTGGGCGTGAGATCGTCGCGGCACAGTTCGGTCTGACGGAAGCGCAGCTCAGCCGCTTTCTGTGCGGTTACGCGACCCGGCGCCCCAGGGCGTTCGTCAGTGGCCCGGGGTGTTCCCCGCCCACACGGCGGGGGTGCGGTGCGACCACGGGTTCGCTTGTTCGAGTTGTCCGGCGAGGCGGAAGAGGCGGTCCTCGCGGCCGTACCTGGCGGCGAACTGCATGCCGATCGGCAGTCCCGTCGCGGTGTCGGTCGTCAGCGGTACGGACATGGCGGGTGTGCCCGCGATGTTGAACGCCGCGGTGAACGGCGAGCGGTCGAGGAGGCGGTCGATCCAGCCGAGGCCGTCCAGGGTCTCCCCGCCCTCGGTGTAGGTGTTCAGGAGCGGGGGGAGCTCCGGCAGGGTCGGGGTGAGCAGGGTGTCGTACGCGTCGAAGTACCGTGCCAGGCTGCGGGCGACCCGGTTGCGGACCGCGAACGCGGCGACGAACTGGGCGCCGCTGACCTGCCGCCCGTAGTGGTAGCTGGTGAGGGTTCCCGGTTCGAGGGTCGAGGGGTCGGCGGGCCGCCCGAGGGCGGCGGCCAGCTCGTCGACCATGGCGGTGAGGTTCGCCGCCATCAGACGGGCGTTGGCCAGGACGAACTCCTCCCAGCCGACCCCGAGGTCGACCTCGGCCTCCTCCACCTGGTGTCCGAGGGATTCGAGCAGGCGCACGGTTCGGGCGAGGGCGTCGGCCACCGATGTGGTGGTCCGGCGTCCTCCCCACGCCTGGGTGAGGACGCCGATCCGCAGCGAGCCGGGGTGGCGGGCGACTTCCTGCGCGTAGGGCCGGGACGGCTGCTGGGCGGAGTAGGGGTCGCCCGGCTCCGGGCCGCTGATCCGGTCGAGCAGTGCCGCACTGTCGCGGACGGTGCGGCTGACGCTGCCGTGCACCGCCAGGCCGCTGAAGACCTCGTCGACGTCGGGGCCCATGGAGATCCGGCCGCGGGTGGGCTTCAGTCCGAAGAGGCCGGTGCAGGAGGCGGGGACGCGGATCGAACCGGCGGCGTCGGTGGCGTGGGCGATCGGGACCACCCCGGCGGCGACGGCCGCGCCCGCGCCCCCGCTGGACCCGCCGGCGCTCCGCCGGAGGTCCCACGGGTTGCGGGTCGGGCCGTACAGCACCGGTTCCGTCGTGATGCTGTAGGCCATCTCCGGGGTCGTGGTCCGCCCGAACGTCACGAGGCCGGCGCGGCGCAGACGCCGCATCAGGGAGGAGTCGGCGCCGGCGACGAGGCCGGCCGCGAGACGGCTGCCCAGCTCCATGCGCCGCCCGGCCATGGCGACCCCGATGTCCTTGATCAGGAAGGGCACTCCGGCCAGCGGTGTGCTGCCCGGGCTGGGCGCGTCGTCGGTGGGCCAGGTCTCCACGATGGCGTTGAGCTGCGGATCGACCGCCTGCGCGGCCTCCCGGGCGACGGCTTCCAGTTCGGCGGGGGTCACCTCGCCGTCGGCCACCAGCCCGGCGAGCCCGACCGCGTCGAAGCTCGTGTATTCGGCAATCCTCACTGTCACTCCCAGCGGAAAGAATGATACCGGCCAGCATCTGACGATACCGAACGGTATCGTATGGAGCTGCTTGGTATCGTGACGGAAGCGGGAAGGCGAGTGGGAAGGCCCCTCGGAAACCGCCGACCGGACGGCACGGAGCAGTCATGACATCGAGCACCAGAAGACCGGGCAGGGTGGCGAAGCTTCCGCCCCGTGAGCGCATCCTCGACGCGGCGGAGGAGCTCTTCCAGAGCGAGGGGATCCGGCGGGTGGGCGTCCAGGCGATCGCCGAGAAGGCCGAGACCACCAAGATGGCGATCTACCGGCACTTCGGGACCAAGGACGCACTGGTCGCGGAGTGGCTGCGGATCGTCGCCGCCGACTACCAGGAGGCCTTCGACCGGGTCGAGGCCGAGCACCCCGGCCGGCCCGGGGAGCAGATCCTGGGCCTGGCCCGCTTCATCGCCGAGGGGCTGCCGGCGATCTCGCACCGGGGCTGCCCGTTCATCAACTCCATCGCCGAACTGCCCGACCGCTCCGACCCGGCACGGCAGGTCATCGAGGAGCACAAGGCCGGCCAGCTGCGCAGGCTGGTCGCCATGTGCGCCGAGGCCCGGCTGCCCGACCCGGCGCAGACCGCGGCCGAGATCACCTTCGTGCTCGAAGGGGCGCAGGTCTGCGCGCAGAACGGGAGCGTCGACCGGGCGGGGGAGCGCCTGATGAGGATCGTCGAGGGGATCGTGTCTAGAAGCTGAGCAGGCCGATGACGCGGCCGTCGTGGTCCACCACCGGCCACGCGTCCAGGCTGCGGGAGCGCATGGCGGCGGCCGCCGTGGTGGCGGGCATGTCGGCGGTGGCGAACGGGGCGCGGTCGAGGACGATGTCGCGCACCGGGGTGCGCTCGGTGTACCAGGACCGGGCCTGGAACGGCGCGAGGTGCAGGCGGGTCAGCAGCCCGGCGCAGCGGCCGTCGTCGTCGCGGACGAGCAGGTGGTCGCTGCCGGAGCTCTTCAGGATGTCCATCGCGGTGTCGACCATGACGTCGTCGCTGATCTGCAGCTCCGGGCGTTTCATGAGGTCGCCGACCGTGGCGGTGCTTGCGGGGTGTCCGGGGGCGATGGTCATGGGCGGGCTCCTTCGTGTCGCTTCCGCCGGAGTCGGCGGTGATCGGGGCACTGGGGGAGGGGCGGCTGACGGCGTACGTCGGAGCGGACCGGGGTGCCGCGGAGGCCCGGGAGCCCGGGGGCCCGGGGGGTTGCGCGGGCCCGGCCCGCACCGTGAGCCGGGCCCGCCGGGGTGCTACGCGGCGAGGGTGACGCGCCTGGGCGCCCGGCGACGGCCCGAGGAGCCCTGGCTGTCGCGGCCGGCGGCCGCGCGGGTGTCGCCGCCGGTGGGGGCGGGGCGTCCGCGGCGGCCGCGGTTCGTGGCCGCGCTGCGGCGCGGACGCTCGACGACGGCGTCGGCGATGACGACGGGCACGCCGGTGGGGACGCGGGCGCCGGTGATGCGGGTCAGGTCCTCGTCGCCGGCGAGGACCCTGGTGGTGACGGGGGTGATGCCGGCGGTGGTCATCAGCCGGGCCATCTGGCGGCGCTGGCTGGGCAGGACGAGGGTGACGACGGTGCCGGACTCGCCGGCCCGGGCGGTGCGGCCGCCCCGGTGGAGGTAGTCCTTGTGGTCGACCGGCGGGTCCAGGTTGACGACCAGGTCGAGGCCGTCGACGTGGATGCCGCGGGCGGCGACGTTGGTGGCGATCAGCGCGGTGACGTGGCCGGTGCGGAACTGCTCCAGGGTGCGGTTGCGCTGGGGCTGGGACTTGCCGCCGTGCAGGGCCGCGGCCTTGACTCCGTTGGCGAGCAGGTCCTCGACCAGCGCGTCGGCGCGGTCCCGGGTGTCGGTGAACATGATCACCCCGCCGTCGCGGGAGGCGATGTGGGCGATCGTGGCGTTCTTGTCGTGGTTCTGCACATGCAGCACGTGGTGCTCCATGGTGCTGACCGCTGCCGCGGACGGGTCGACCGAGTGGGTGACCGGGTCCTTGAGGAAGTGCCGCACCAGGCGGTCGACGTTGCGGTCCAGGGTGGCGGAGAACAGCATGGTCTGGCCGCCTTCGGCGACCTGTTCGAGGAGCTCGGTGACCTGGGGCAGGAAGCCCATGTCGGCCATCTGGTCGGCCTCGTCGAGGACGGTGACGCCGACCCCGTCCAGCTGGCAGTCGCCGCGCTGGATCAGGTCCTTGAGCCGGCCGGGGGTGGCCACCACGACCTCCGCCCCGCGGTTCAGCACCTGCGCCTGGCGGCCGATCGACATTCCGCCGACCACGGTCGCCATCCGCAGCCGCACGGAGTGCGCGAAGGGGGTGAGCGCCTCGGTGACCTGCTGCGCGAGCTCGCGGGTGGGGACCAGTACCAGGGCCAGCGGGCGGCGGGGTTCGGCCCGCTGCCCCGCGGTGCGGGCCAGGACGGCGAGACCGAAGGCGATGGTCTTGCCGGAGCCGGTACGGCCCCGGCCGAGCACGTCGCGGCCGGCCAGCGAGTTCGGCAGCGTCGCGGCCTGGATCGGGAACGGCGAGGTGACGCCCTGGCGGGTCAGCGTCTTCAACAGGGCCGCGGGCATGTCCAGTTCGTCGAAGGACTCGACGGCCGGCAGGGCGGGGGTGGTGCTCACCGGCATCGCGAACTCGCCCTGCGGGGAGGAGTCCTGGCGGGGGCCCCGGCCGGAGGGGCGCTGGCCGCCGGCCGGACGGGAGCCGTAGAAGGAACCGCCGCCGGAGCGGGAGCCCGAGGCGGCGCGGGAGCCGGCGCCGGAGCGGGAGTTGGCGTTCTGGTACGAGGAGCGACTGGAGCGGTTCACGTGGAAACCTTCCTCAGGGCGGCGCGTCACGAGGAAGGTCCCGTGGCGCGGGGCGCCGACGGAGACCGCAAGGGAACGGGCCGGAAGTGTGACGGGCGGAGCGTGGACGGTAGAACCGTGCGGCACGTCGCCTACGGTCGGCGCTCACCCCGGAGGGGCGGGAGCGAACGGCCTCGAACCGTGAGGTGTCACGGCAGGGCACCGATCCGGACGCGGCGCTGTGAGTCTCGCGTGGGGGGGGGGATGGCCGCCGGTGGCGGAGCCAGGGGCCGAAGCGGCCGGGAATGCGTCGGTGGAATGCATCCGAGACGCAATGCCGAGGGGCCCGCACCGGGCATTGTGTACGCGGTGCGGGCCCCTCGCTGCTAGGCGGGTGCCGTGGCAGAAAAACTACAGCGGGCGAATGTTCTCGGCCTGCGGGCCCTTCTGGCCCTGCGTGACGTCGAACTCGACCTTCTGGCCCTCGAGCAGCTCACGGAAGCCGTTGGCGTTGATGTTCGAGTAGTGGGCGAAGACGTCCGGGCCGCCACCCTCCTGCTCGATGAAGCCGAAGCCCTTTTCCGCGTTGAACCACTTCACGGTGCCATTAGCCATAAAAATAATCTCCTTCAAAGGCTGTCCGAAGCCCGCACCATGCAGGCCTCGAGTCGCCGCGATGAGCACCCACCCGGGGAAGAGCCGGGAAACAAAAATGCGCCTGCAAAACATCAGCAGGCGCACACAAAGTCCATGGGAACCACTACTGCAACTCGTACGACTCTAGCAGGCTCGGGCCCGCCATGGGCGAATATGGCACCCCGGGTTTCACGGGAGCCTCCCCCGGGGCTGCCGGATTTCAGAAAAGACCGCCCTTGTGCTCTCCGGCGCCAACGGCAGGAAGTGTCAATTCTGCCGCCGCGGACGACCTCGGACGACCTCGGGTGACGGACTTCGCGGACGGGGCGTCCGGGACCCGCGCCCGGCGGGCCTGCCACAAGGCCGTCGCAGGGCTGTCGCAGGGCTGTCGCAGGGTTGTGACACGGCGGGGCCCGACTCCCAAGGAGTTCCTCATGACGCGCACGTAACGTCGCGCACGACATGGCGGAGAAGCGGGAGGCGATGGAGATGCGGAAACTGGGGCACGGAACGCGGCTGATCGGGGTGAGCGTGATAGCCGGGATCGTGGCGGCGGGCATAGCCCTGCCCGCGGTGGCGGCCGCCGGGCTCGGCGCCCAGTCGGCGGCCGACGACTTCCAGAACCTGCCCGACGACTTCAAGACCCCGCCGCTCTCACAGGCCTCGACGATCCTCGACGCGCAGGGCGGCACGATCGCCACCGTGTACGACCGCGACCGCACCGTCGTCCCGGCGGACCAGATGTCCCCGCTGGTGAAGACCGCACTCGTCGACATCGAGGACAACCGGTTCTACGAGCACGGCGCGATCGACCTCAAGGGCGTGCTGCGCGCCCTCGACAAGAACGCCACCTCCGGCGGCACCGCGCAGGGCGCGTCCACCCTGACCCAGCAGTACGTGAAGAACGTCTTCGTCGACGAGGCGGGCGACGACCCGCAGAAGGTGGCCGAGGCGCAGCGCCAGACGATCGGCCGCAAGATCCAGGAACTGAAGTACGCGATCAAGGTCGAGGAGACCCTGAGCAAGGACCAGATCCTCACCAACTACCTGAACATCACCTTCTTCGGCGAGAAGGCCTACGGCATCGAGTCGGCGGCGCGGCGCTACTTCGGCGTGCACGCCAAGGACCTCACCCTGCCGCAGGCCGCGCTGCTCGCCGGACTGGTGCAGTCGCCCACCGGCTACGACCCGACGGTCAACCCGACCGCGGCGAAGGACCGACGCGACACCGTGCTGCGCAAGATGGCCGAGTACGGGCACATCACCAAGGAGCAGGCCCAGCAGGCCATCGCCACCCCGCTCGGGCTCAACGTCCAGGCGCCGCAGCAGGGTTGCATCCTGGCCAAGCAGGGCGAGGGCTTCTTCTGCGACTACGTGCGTCAGACGGTGCTCACCGATCCGGCCTTCGGCAAGTCGGCGGCCGAACGGCAGGCGGTGTGGAAGCGCGGCGGCCTCCAGATCCACACCACGCTCGACCCCAAGGCCCAGGCCTCGCTCTACGCCTCCGTCACCGCCCACGTGAACGCCGGCGACCAGGCGGCGACCGCGATGAGCATCGTCGAGCCGGGCACCGGCAAGATCCTCGCGATGGGCCAGAGCCGCCCGTACGGTGTCGACGGCAAGCAGCACCAGACCCAGATCAACTACAACGTCGGCAAGGCCATGGGAGGCGGGCTCGGCTTCCCGACCGGCTCGACGTTCAAACCGATCGTCGCCGCGGCGGCCCTGGAGAACGGCATCTCGCCGAGCCAGAGCTACACCACCGACTACAGCATCCCGTGGCCGGCGATGACGGACTGCTCCGGCGGCCGGTTCCCCTCCGCCGGGCAGGTGCACAACGACAGCCAGAGCCTCACCGGCCAGTTCGACATGAAGACGGCCATGGCACAGTCGGTCAACACCTACTTCGCCAAGCTGGAGGGCGACGCCGGGCTGTGCAACGTCGCCCGGATGACCAACGAGCTCGGCATCACCCAGCAGGCGGGCGGCGAGAAGCTCCAGGTCGTCCCGTCGATGACGCTCGGCAGCAACGACCTGACCCCGCTGGAGATGGCCGGCGTCTACGCGGCCTTCGCCGCCCACGGCACCTACTGCGCGCCGACCGCCATCGCCTCGGTGACCGGCCCCGACGGCAAGCAGCTCGCGGTGCCGCAGGCGAACTGCTCCGCCGTGATGTCGACCACGACCGCCGACACCGTCACCGCGATGCTCAAGGGCGTCGTCGAGGACGGCACCGGCCAGACCGCCGGCCTCAGCAGCCGCGACAGCGCCGGCAAGACCGGCACCACCGACGCGAGCCGCCAGGTCTGGTTCGTCGGCTACACCCCCGAGATGGCCGGCGCCACCGTCGTCAGCGACACCGACAACCCCAAGCCCCTGGACGGCCAGCGCATCGGCGGCACCGTCGTGGGCCAGGCCTTCGGCGGCACCCTGGCCGGCCCGATCTGGCGCGACGCCATGAACGGCGCCCTCGCCGACACTCCGGCCGGCACCTTCACCCCGGTGCAGCTGCCGTAGCTGCGCGGGACGAGTGGTGCACCGGGATCCGGGGCCGCGCCGACGGAACTCGGTGCGGCCCCGGCGCCCGGAGCCCGGCGGTTGGGGGCCGGGGACCGGGGGCCGCTCAGCGGCCGTGCCCCTCCAGCGGCTCGCCGGACAGACGCTGCGCCAGGTAGACCGGCAGGACGGCCAGGACGATCAGCACCGAGGCCACGACATCCACCACCGGGCCCTGGTTGGGCCGGGCCAGGTTCTCGAAGATCCACAGCGGCAGCGTCCGGGTGCCGGGGCCCGCGGTGAAGGTGGTCACCACGATCTCGTCGAAGGAGAGCGCGAAGGCCAGCAGCGCCCCGGCGAGCAGCGCGCTGCGCACGGCCGGCAGCGTCACGTACCAGAAGGTCTGGAAGGTGTCCGCCCCGAGGTCCGCCGACGCCTCCTCGACCGACGGCGCGATGCGCCGCAGCCGCGCCGACACGTTGTTGAACACCACCACGATGCAGAAGGTGGCGTGCCCGACGACCACGGTGAACAGGCCGAAGCCCACCCCGAGCGGGGTCGGCACGGTGCGGAACGCGGCGTTGAGCGCGATACCGGTGACGATGCCGGGCAGGGCGATCGGCAGGATCAGCAGGAAGGAGACCGACTGCCGGCCGAAGAACCGGTACCGGGTCGCGGCGAAGGCCGCCATGGTGCCCAGGACCAGCGCCACCCCGGTGGCTCCGAGCCCGGCCTTCAGCGACGTGGCCAGCGCCTCGCGCAGCCCGGTCTCCTGCCAGGCGGCCGTCCACCAGCGGGTGCTGAAGCCGGACGGCGGCCAGGCGAAGGAGCGCGAGGCGTTGAAGGAGTTCACCAGGACCAGCAGCAGCGGGGCGTAGACGACGGCGAACCCCAGGGCCGTCGCCGTCCGGAGCAGGATCCGGGCACCGCGGGAGAGTTGCATCAGGGCCTCGGCCTCACAGACTGTCCAGTGCGCCGGTGCGGCGCACGGCGAGCAGGTAGCCCACGATCAGCAGCACCGGGACGCAGGACACCGCGGCCGCCAGGGGCAGGTTCAGCGTCACGTTGGACGCGATGACGTTGCCGAGCATGGACGTGGTGCCGCCGACGATCTGCACCGTCAGGTAGTCGCCCAGGCTCAGCGAGAAGGTGAAGACCGACCCGGCGATGAGCGCCGGCCTGGCCAGCGGGAGCACCACCGTGCGCAGGGTCCGCCAGGGGCCGGCGCCGAGGTCCGCCGCGGCGGCGAGCAGGCTGTCGGGCAACTGTCCGAACGCGGTGCACAGCGGCAGCACCATGTAGGGCAGCCACAGGTACGCGAGCACCATGACCACCGCCGGCACGCCGAAACCGGGGGAGTGCCCGCCGAAGGGGGCGGTGACCCAGTCCAGGACACCGCCGTGGCTGAGCATCACCCACCAGGCGTAGGCCTTGACCAGGTAGCCGGCCCACAGCGGCGTCAGCACCGCCACCAGCAGCAGGCGCCGGCTCCCGGGCCGGGCCACCCGGGCGATGAAGAAGGCCATCGGGAGGGCGACCACCGCGTCGATCACCGTCACCGACACCGCGATGCCCAGCGTGCGCACGGCGACCGTCCGGTACTGCGGATCGGTCAGCAGCGACCGGAAGTTGTCGAGCGTCCAGTGCTGTTCGACGGCGGAGGTGAACGCGTTGGTGGTCCAGAACGCGGACAGCAGGAGGACCGCCAGCGAGCCGAGGTACGCCAGCACCAGCCAGGTCATCGGCGCCGCCAGCAGTGCCGCGAGCCGCAGACCTGGGCGCCGGTCCAGCAGCCCGGCCAGCCGGCGCATCGGGGTGCGTGTCGGAGCGCGCGCGGGGGTGTGCGCCGGGGTGCGTGCCGCGGCGGGGGCGCTCACGAGCTCTTGATCCCGTTCCAGGCGGTGACCCACTGGGCGTACGCGGTGCAGTCGTCGCGGCCGCTGCCGTCGGCGCACTGCGCGGTGGGCGTGGTCCAGTAGTAGACGTCCTTCCACCAGTTCTCGTCGGTGGCGTGGTAGTCGGCGCAGAAGCCCGGCTTGTCGGTGATCTGCGCGCAGGCCTTGGAGTTGGCCGGGGCCTCGCCGAAGTACTCGGCGACCTGCGCGTTGGCCGACGGCGAGACGATGTAGTCCATCCACGCGTAGGCGCAGTTGGGGTGCTGGGCGTGCGCCGAGACCATCCAGGTATCGGACCAGCCGGTGGAACCCTCGACGGGCAGGACCGCCTGCGTCTTCACCCTGCCGTCGGCGGCGACCGCCTGCTGGATCACCTCCCAGGTGGTGCCGATCAGGGCGTCGCCGGAGTCGAACGCCGCCTGCTCCTTGGTGTAGTCGTTCCAGTAGGAGCCGATCTGCTTCTTCTGGACCTTGAGCAGCGCCACCGCGGCGTCCAGTTGGGAGGAGGTCAGGGCGTAGGGGTTCCTGATGCCGAGCTCGGGCTTGGTCCTCATCAGGTAGAGCGCGGCATCAGCGATGTAGATCGGACTGTCGTACGCGGTGAGGTGCCCGGCATAGGGCGAGTCCGGGGTGAAGACCGCACCCCAGGAGGTCGGCGCGGGGGTGACCTTGTCGGTGTTGTACATCAGCAGGTTGGCGCCGCGCCCGTGCGGGATCCCGTACGGCACGTCCTTGACCGAGTTCCACGGGCGGTTCTTCAACCCGGGGTAGATGTCGGCGTAGTTGGGGACGAGCGCGGTGTTGACCGGGGCGACGTCGCCGCCCGCGATCAGGCGCAGCGTCGCGTCACCGGAGGCCGAGACGGTGTCGTACTGGCCGGTCTTCATCAGCGCGACCATCTCGTCCGAGGTGCCCGCCACCTTGAGGTTCACCTTGCAGCCGGTCTGCCGGGTGAACGGGGTGACCCAGTCGACGGCCTTGTTGTCCTGCCCGTACTCGACGTAGCCGGCCCAGGCGACGATGTTGACGGTGCCCTCGCCCGGGCCGAGGGACTTCTGCGCGGGGATGTCCGGTGCGGTGAAGCCGCTGCCCGTGCCGCCGCTGCCGCCGGAGTTCGACGCGCACGCCACGGGCAGCAGCAGGGCGGCCGCGGCCGCCAGGGCGCTCAGGGGGCGGCGGCACAGGGTTCGGCGGTGTAGGGGGCGGGGGCGCGTGGTGCTCATGAACTCGATCGCTTTCGTCAAGGGTTGGGGGTCAGGAGTTGTCGAGGCGGACGGTGTGCTGTCGCCGCCAGGCCAGGAGGACGCTCGCCCCGCGGTGGCGGGAGACGTCGGCACCGGAGGCGTCGAGACCGGAGGCGCCGGTACTGGAGCCGTCGAGGCCGGAGACGTCGGTACCGGAGGCGTCGGGACCGGAGCCGTCGAGGCCGGAGCCGTCGAGGTTCTGCCGGACGGCCACCAGCCGGCCGCCCGCCGCCAGGTCGACCAGGAAGCGGGTCTGCGCGCCGGCGTAGACGACCTCGCCGATCGTCCCGGTGACGCCGTACTCGTCGGGCCCCGTCAGGTCGTCCGGCCGGGCGATGCGGATCTTCTCGGGGCGCACCGAATACGTCCCGGGCCGGCCGAAGACCTGCTCGGCGCAGGCGCCCCGGAGCAGGTTCGAGGTGCCGACGAAGCCCGCCACGAACGCGGTGGCCGGCCGCTCGTACACCTCGGCGGGAGTGCCGACCTGCTCGATCCGGCCGGCGTTGAGGACCGCGATCCGGTCGCTCATCGTGAGCGCCTCGTCCTGGTCGTGGGTGACGAGGACGAAGGTGATCCCGGCCTCGCGCTGGATCTGCTGGAGTTCGAGCTGCATCTCCAGCCGGAGCTTCAGGTCGAGGGCGCCGAGCGGCTCGTCGAGCAGCAGCACGGACGGGCGGTTGACCAGCGCCCGGGCCAGCGCGACCCGCTGGCGCTGCCCGCCGGAGAGTTCGGCCGGGCGCCGGTCACCGAAGGAGGGCAACCGCACGCTCGCCAGCGCCTCGGCCACCCGTGCGGCCCGCTCCGCCCGCGGCACCCGCTTGACCTTCAGCCCGTACTCGACGTTCTGCCACACCGACAGATGCGGAAAGAGGGCGTAATCCTGGAACACCGTGTTGACGTCGCGGTCGAACGCGGGCAAGCCGGTGACGTCGACCCCGCCCAGCAACACCCGGCCGGCGCTCGGCGCCTCGAAGCCCGCGATCATGCGCAGCACCGTCGTCTTGCCCGACCCGGACGGCCCGAGCATCGAGAAGAACTCGCCCGGCCTGACCTCCAGATCGATCCCGTCCACAGCGCTGACCACGCCGAACGCCTTGCTGACCCCGGACAACGCGACCGCACCGGGCACGGGCGGACGGCCGGCCGAGCGGCCCGACGCACCCTCCGGAGGGTTGGGGGAGGGGCTGGCGGATGGACTGGGAACTGGGCTGGATGTCATCCGCACCTCGGTCTCGCGATTTCTGCTGTCGGATCCGCGGGACTGCTGAATCCTCTGAATCTTCGACTGAAGCAGAAAAGCCACCGGCCCGGGTGGTGGCGGCGGCCCACCGGCCTCGGGCGCCGTCAGCGCGATGACGGTGGCGTGGCGGTGGCACGGCGGTGGCGTGCCGGTGACTGCCAGCCCGATGACGGCGAGGTCCGGCACCTTCGAGAGGTCAGGCCTTGCCTCTCCTCTCCTCGCCTCACGTTCTGTCGCCCGAACTCAAGTCCACGTCCAAGGAGCGCACATGACGATCGCCATCCGACCGGGAAGCACCGTGATGTTCACCGGCGACTCGATCACCGACTGCCAACGGCAGCAGAGCGAAGACGGCCTCGGGCACGGCTACCCGCTGCGCGTCGCGGGCGAGTGGGGACTACGGCACCCGGACCGGCCCGTGACCTGGCTGAACACCGGGAACGCGGGCGACAAGGTGATGAACCTTGAAGCCCGCTGGCACACCGACGTACTCGACGCCCGCCCGGACGTGCTGTCGATCCTCGTCGGAGTCAACGACATGGGTTGGCACACGCTGGACCCGGCGGGGCGCGTGATCCCCGCGGACGAGTTCGAAGCGGGCTACGACCGCCTGCTCGCGCCCCTCGCCGAGGCGGGCACGCAGCTGATCCTCATCGAGCCGTTCCTCCTGCCGATCCACGGCGTCATCGAGGCCGGCGCCGCCCTCATCGGAGAGCACCAACGGCAGCAGTGGCGCACCGACCTGGACCCCAAGATCCAGGCCGTGCGCAAGCTCGCCCGCACCTACGGCGCGCACCTGCTCGCCGCCGACGGCATGTTCGCCGAACTCGCCACCACGGCCGGCCCCGAGCACTGGTCCGAGGACGGCGTCCACCCGACGCCCGCCGGCCACGCCGCCCTCGCGGCAGCCTGGCTACGCCTGGTCGCCTGACCGGGCCCGCGCCCGCTCGCGCCCTGGTGATCGGGTGGGCGGGTGGTTCGGGGAGAGCCAATGAGCTCAGGGAAGCTCCTGGCGCACCAGCACGCGGGCGAACGGTTCCCCGGTAAGCCGGGCGTGTGCCATCCGCTCGCGCACCTCGCCGAGCGTGCGCGGCCGGTAGCCGGGGCCACCGCAGCAGCTCTTGTGGAACCGGACCCCCGCGTGCAGCAGCACGGAGAGGGTCCGCCAGCCGGCGGCGTCTCTCCGACGCGGAGCCGCGAAGGCCGAGCCGACGTGGATCAGCGCCTCGGTACAGCGCGGGCAGCGCCGTTCGTGCGTACCGAGGTAGCGCTGCTTGTACGAGGCCCGGCAGGGCAGACAGACGTACGAGGTCTTCGCGTGGGCCATGCGGCCAGACTATGCGTCGGCAGCAGTCGGGCCGACCGGATTTTCTCCCGTCCAGCACCGGGGGAGCGATGCCTCTGGCGATTCCTGGTGGTTCCTGGCGGCGCTCAGCTGCCGAAGACCTCCACCACGGGCCGGCGCAGGTCGTAGGCGGCCCAGCCCGGGTCCCCGGTGCCGGCGAACGCGACCCAGGCACCGTGGACCCGGGCCGCGAGCCCCGCCGGGGCGGGTTCGGGGCCGAGCAGCCCGGTGTCCCCGTGCAGCCACGGTTCGTCGGCGACGTCGAACACGAAGGGCAGTTCGACGGTGTGGGCGGCGCCGAGCCGCCCGCCCAGGGCCGTCGAGCGGTACCCGAACGAGTAGCGGTGCGTACGGCCGCCCGAGATCCGGGCGTGGGCCTGCGCCAGACGCGCCGTACCGGCCTCGAACAGGGCCTGCCCGAGTACGGCGGAGCGCAACTCGCCCGGTGTCGCGCCCGGCCGGGCCGAGCGGTGCGCGGCGAGGGCGGCCTCCGGGTCCGCGTGCACCCGGGCGGCGACGGCGAGCACGTCGGCGTCCGTGGTGGACTCCGGACCGCCCTGCGGGACGACGTAGAGGTGCCCCTCCTCGGTGTTGGTGCCGATGAGCAGGTCGACGTCGGCGGCCGGGCCGTCGGCGAGGGCGTCGGCGGGCTGCGTCGGCAGGACCAGGCTGAACGGGCTGAGCCCGGCCAGCGGGTCCGAAGCGGCGTCGGTCCGCAGGTCCAGGCCGGCCAGCGCGGGCAGGACCGCCACGAAACGCTCGTCCGGGACCAGGGCGAACGCCTCCACGGTCGGCTCGACGCCCAGCGCGCCCGCCACCGCGGCGGTGACCCGCTGCGCCTGCTCCGGCGTGAACGCGCCGCAGCCGTTGCCGCTCTGGACGATCGCCCGCCGGAACAGACCGGCGGCCGCCGGAGTCGCGAGCAGCGCACCGACGAGCGTGGCGCCCGCGGACTGGCCGAAGACCGTGACGTTCCCCGGGTCGCCACCGAAGGCCGCCACCGAGCCCCGCACCCACCTGAGCGCGGCGAGCACGTCGAGCAGCCCGCGGTTGGCCGGAGCACCCGCCAGCTCCAGGAACCCCGGCACGCCGAGGCGGTAGTTCACCGTCACGAGGACGACGCCGTCGCGGGCGAACGCGCCGCCGTCGTAGAGCGCCGCCCGGTTCGAGCCGGTGACGAACCCGCCGCCGTGCACGAAGACCATCACGGGGCGCCTGCGCCCGTCGGCGGCCGGCGTGTGGACGTCGACGGTCAGGTACTCCTCGCCGGGCACCCAGCCCGGCCCGAAGTAGGGGCTCATGTCGAGCCGGCCGAAGTCCCGGGCCGGCTGGGGAGCGGTCGGCGAGGGCCTGCTGCCGTCACGGACACCCGACCAGCCCGGGTGCGGCACGGGCGCGGCGAACCGGCCGGCACCGACCGGCGCCGCCGCGTACGGGAGGGAGCGGAAGCGCTCGCCGGACTCGTCACGGACGCCGCGCACGGCGCCCGCCGGGGTTTCGACGACCGGATCTGCCTGTCGGGGCACGGGGTGACTTCCTCTCTGGAAGGGAACGAAGGGGGACATCGATCGGGGGATCTCCGGACAGGACGCCAGGAGATCAGGACGCCGCGAGACAGGACCAGGAGATCAGGACGTCAGGAGATCCGGGAGAAACCCGCCCACTCCTTGACCGCGAACTTCGACCCGCTGCGCGCGACCTCCAGCGCCCCCCGGCCGCCGAAGTGCGCAGGGAGAACGAGCGCGTTGCTCTCGGCGGCGCGGCCGAGCAGCTTGCGCCGGGTCGCGCGGGACTCCGCCGGGTCCTCGCAGAAACAGGAATTGGTCTCCGGCTCCGCGATCTGCAACGCGGTGTGCACCAGGTCCCCGACGAACAGGGCCTGGTCGCCGCCGGACTCCAGGGTGAGCACGGACGAGCCAGGAGTGTGCCCGGGAGCGAGATCGAGCCGCAGATTCCCGTCGATCCGGTACGTCCCCTCCCACAGGTGTGCCAGCCCCGCCGCGTGGACCGGCGCGACGCTGTCCTCGAACACGTTCTGGTTCCCGCGGCCGAACACACTCTTGTGCCCGTTGGCCGGGTCCCAGAACTCGAAGTCCCGCCGGGGCATCAGATACGTGGCGTTCGGGAACGTCGGCACCCAGTCCCGGCCGTCCAGGCGGGTGTTCCAGCCCACGTGATCGATGTGCAGATGGGTGTTGACCACGACGTCGACGTCCTCGGGCCGCACCCCGGCGGCGGCGAGGTTGTCGAGGTAGCCGGTGTCCAGGCGACTCCACACCGGTGCGTAGGGGCGGTCCTTGTGGTTGCCCACGCCGGTGTCCACGAGGATCGTGCGCCCCTCGCTGCGCAGCAGCCAGGTCTGGATCGCCGTACGGCACTCGCCCGTCTCCGGGTCCCAGAAGTCGGGCACCAGCCAGTCGCGGTGCTCGTCCCACGAGCCGTCGGGGCTGTCCGGGAAGAACTGGACCGGCGCGAGCCCGGCCGAGCCGTAGAACTCCTTGACGCGGGTGACGGTGACGTCGCCCAGGGTGATCTGTTCGGGGTCCTGGCCCGTTTTCTGGTCCATGCTCTGATCCATGTGCTGATCCATGCTCTGGTTCACGTTCTGATCCATGCGGTCCGTCCTCGGGTCCGGGGTGCTCGGCCGAACGGGCGGCCGACTGAGACCGATCCTGGACACCCGGACGGGCACCAACCACTCCCGGCTTGTCCTACCCCTCGCAGGGTGTGGCAGGGAGCGGGCCGCCCACCGAATACTGGGGCGATGAACGGACCAGGCCCACTCGGTGCCTTCCTCCAAGCCCGTCGGGCGCAGCTGCGGCCCGAGGACGTCGGCCTGCGCGACCTCGGGCCCCGCAGACGGGTGGCCGGGCTCCGGCGCGAAGAACTGGCCCAACTCGCCGGCGTCAGCGTCTCCTACTACACCCGGCTGGAACAGGGCCTGTCCCGCGGGGCCTCCGCCGAGGTCCTCGACGCCATCGCCGGTGCCCTCCTGCTCGACACCCACGAGCGCGCCCACCTCGACCGGCTCGCCGACACCGCCCGCCACACGCCCCGGCCACGCCGCCCACGGCCCGAGAAACTCGCCGACGAAACCCGGGACCTCCTCCGCGCCGTCGACGGCGTCCCCGCGATCGTGCTCGGCCGCCGCACCGACGTCCTCGCCTGGAACACCCTCGGACACGCCCTGCTGGCCGGCCACCTCGACGTCCTCAGCCCGGACGACCCGGCCCGACGACCGAACATGAGCCGGATGCTCTTCCTCGACCTGCACTGCCGGGAGCTGTACGCGGACTGGGGACGCAAGGCGCGCGCGGTGGTCGGCAACCTGCGCATCGCCGTCGGCAGACATCCGGAGGACGTGCTGCTCGCGGGTCTGATCGGCGAACTGACCATGAAGAGCCCGGAGTTCGTCGCCCGGTGGGCAGACCACCGCGTGGTGCCGTGCGACGCCTCGTCCTACGAACTGCACCACCCCGTCATCGGCACGGTCACGGTGACCCAGCAGACCCTGTCCATCGCCCGCTCACCGGACCAGTCGCTCATCGTGTGCACCACCCCCGCCAACTCCCCCTCCGCGCAAGCCCTCACCCTCCTCCGCCAGGCAGCCGCCAGCCGGGCGCGGCACGCCTGGGGCGCTGGCGCTCCCCAGGCGTAGGCCGGGCAAGCGCCGCGGCCCCGTGCCCGCTGTTACGGCGCCGCCCCAGCCTCCGCTGCGCGGCGCGCGGCGGGGCTCGCAGTTCCCCGAACCACCAGCGATCCCCAAGCCGCCGGTACCGACGCGGCCAGGCAGACGCGGGCCCGCAGCGCCCGAACGATGCCAAGGGCACCAAGCGGACCTCGAAGGCGCGCAACGACCTGAAGCCCTCCCACGACCCGTGGCAGGAACTCACCAGCCACCGCCCTCATCTGCAGCAAGAGATACCATCAGGAAGCCGACGACCTCACATGAGCGCCGATCGTAGACAGAGCGGAGCAATCCCCGCGAGCGCGGGGCCGATTGATCGAGGCGGTGAACGCGGCAACCGACACTGGAGAAACCCCCCGCGAGCGCGGGGCCGATTTCTGCACGACCACCTGAGCGAACAGGCGCCCGGAGCAACCCCTGCGAGCGCGGGGCCGATGCCGACGGTCGCTGCCGCGTCCATGAGCTGCCGGAGCAACCCCCGCGAGCGCGGGGCCGATCGGCGGGCACGGCGGGCCCTCCTCTCGGACGGGGAGCAATCCCCGCGAGCGCGGGGCCGATACTTCCTGACCTGCGGTGATTAGCGGGCGAGGGGCCTGATTGATTCAGTTCGATCGGTAGAGGCGCCGTCGAACAGCCGATGCGTCGCTGCCATCTCTCCTTGCCCCAGGGCTGGTTGTCAGTGTCGTTGCCTACGCTCTCGAAGCGTACTCGCGCGTGGAGGTCAAGACGATGGTTGAGGATTGTTGGCAAGGAAGATGATGCGAAAACAGAACCGCGACAGCCGACCGGCTCGCGGTAGCCCCCCTCGGGGAGCCAAGCGGCATGGCCCTGTGACGGCCTCTCGGAGGCCGCCGGGCAGGGCCCCGGCGCCTCCGAGGGGCGAGGTCAGTGGTCGATCGAGTCGATCAGCTCGCGGGCGCCGTTGCGGATCAAGGTGGCGGCGACCCCCACGCCGAGCGCTTCCGGGCTGAGCTGGCCGGCTGATTGGCGGGCTTCCAGCACGGTGGCGCCGTCCGGGGAGAAGACCATCGCGCGAAGGCCCAGGTGCCCGTCCTCGAAGGCGCGGGCGAACCCGGCGATCGGGCTGTTGCAGTGCCCGCGCAGGGCGTTGAGCAGGGCCCGCTCGGCGGTGATTTCCCGCGTCGTGGCGCGGTCGCCGAGTGGGGTGAGGAGGTCGATCAGGTCGGCGTCATCCTCGCGGCACTGCAAGCCGAGCACGGCCGCCCCCCAGTGGCGGGCACATCTGCTCGACGGTCAGGACCTCGCTGACCCGGTGTTGTTCACCGATGCGCTCCAGCCCGGAGGCGGCCAGCACCAGGGCATCGACCTCCCCAGCGTCCAGGACCGCCAGCCGCAGGTTCGCCGTCCCCCTGATCGGCACCAGGTCCAGGTGGGGGTGGCTGCGGGTGAGCTGGGCGACACGCCGTACCGCCGAGGTGGCGACCCGGGTGCCGGGCGGCAGCTGGTCGAGGGTGAGGCCGCCCGGGTGGATCAGGGCGTCACGGATGTTCGCCCGCTTGGGGTGGGCCGCGAAGACGGTGCCCGGGGTGACCAGCGGGTCGCCTGCTACGTCCTTCATACAGTGCACCGCGAGGTCGCACACCCCGCTCAGCAGGGCTTCCTCGATGTCGCCGGTGAAGGCGCCCTTGTCGTGCAGTTCGGCCTGTTCGCCGGGCTCGCGGTCGCCGGCCGCGACGAACGGCACCAGCTTGGTGGTCACGTCGGGGTGGAGTGCGGCCAGGTCGGCCCGGACGCTTGCAACCTGGGCTAGCGACATGGCCGAGGCGCGGGCGCCGATGCGGATCGTGCGGCGGGTGGACGGCATTCGATCTCTCCAATCACGACTCCGACAAACCGTCGGAAAAAGGTAGGCCCGTGTTCGAGTAGCATGCGGTCAACATCTCTTCAGGTGCCGGGAGTTCGGGAATGCGGACGCTGATTGTCGGATCGCGGGCCAGTCACCTCGCGCGAGCGCAGGTCAGGGAGTTCCTGGCGCCGTTGCGGGACCGCTTCCCCGACGTCGAGTTCCGGCACCAGGTGATCCTTGAAGGCGGTGACCGGGACCGGAAGACGGCCCTGTCGCAGGTGTCGGCCCACTCGGGCGGCTCCGCGTTCTCCACCGAGCAGGAAGCCGCGCTGGTCCGGGGCGAGGTGGACGTGATCGTCCACTCGTTGAAAGACCTGCCGACCAGCAACCCGCCCGGCCTGGTGCTGCTGCCCCCGCCTGGCCGTGAGGACGTGCGGGATGCGTTGTGCGGCTCGACGCTGGCCGACCTGCCGCAGGGTGGCCGGGTCGGCACGTCGGCGGCCCGTCGGATCGCCCAGCTGCTGCACGTCCGCCCGGACCTGGTCTTCGTGCCGATCCGCGGAAACGTGCCGCCCCGGCTGAACAAGCTCAAGACGATGAACCTCGACGGCGTCGTTCTGGCGGCGGCCGGGTTGGTGCGACTCGGCTTGGACGGCGCGATCGGCGAGTTGCTGCCGCTTGACCAGTTCCCCCCGAGCCCCGGTCAGGGGGCGCTCGGGATCCAGATCCGCGAGGACAACGAGCTGGCCCGCGAAATTCTGGCCGACACCGGCGACCTGGTAGTGGACGCGGAGGTTCGGGCCGAGCGGGCAATGCTCGGCGAACTGCACGGCGGGTGCTCGGTTCCGGTCGGCGCCTACGCGAAGGCCGCCGGCGACACGCTGTCGCTGCACGCGCAGGTCACCTCCCTGGACGGGACGAACCAGGTCAAGGCCAGCTTCTCCGGCCCCGTCTCGGAGCCGGAGAAGCTGGGCATCCAGGTGGCCGGCCTTCTCCTGGACCAGGGCGCCGAGGCGATCCTGTCGGAGATCCGCCCGGCCGCTCAGCCGGCCAGCAGCCGCGCGAGGTCAGCAGCGGCATAGGTGATGATCCGCTCGGCACCCGAGCGCTTGAGCATCATGAACAGCTCCAGCAGCGGGCGGAAGTCCCGCCGCCCGGTGCCCGGATCGAGCGGGGCGAGCCGGGTGTACTCGCCGGAGACGGAGAACGGCATCAGCGGCGCCGCGGTCTTCTGCTTGAGGGCGGTGAGCACATCCACCGAGAGCATCCCTGGTTCCAGCAGCAGCATGTCGGCCCCCTCGCCGACGAAAGCCAGACCGGTGTCTACCGCGGTTTCCGGTTGGCGCGGGCTGATCTGGAACGGTCGGTGGGCACCGGAGGCCGGGGTGGCCCGCATGGTGGCCCGGTAGCCCTCGTAGAGGGCGGAGTCGAAGATCAGATGGGGCATGGTCGCCACGTCGCGGTGGCCGTTCTCGTCCAGGGCTTGGCGCACGCAGGAGGTGGTGCCCCGGACCATCGCGGCCGGTCCCACGATGTCGGCGCCGGCCTCGGCCTGGATGACGGCCTGGGCGGCGATCATCGCTGCTGTGCGGTCCAGGTCGATCCGGCCAGCGCTGGTCAGGTGGCATTCGCCGGTGTCGGTGTGGCCGCACAGACAGTTCTCGGTCATCACCGCGATGCCCGGCTCGGCGTCCTTTGCGGCGTGGATGGCCCGCACCATCAGGCTGTCGGGTGCGACGGCGCCGGACGCCTCGGCGTCGCGATGCAGGCTGTTGGCGAACACCTTCACCGAGCGGACGCCCAGGGAGGCCAGGTCACGCACCGTCTGCGGGATCTCGGTGACCGTGACGGTCGGCATCGGCCGGTCGGCGTCCTCGCTGTCCTCGCGGACCAGTAGGACCATCGACAGGTCGGCCGCCGTGAGCGAGGGGCCCTCCAGGAAGCTGCGGACGGCCGCCCGGCCGTGCAACCGGGCGGGGTCCGTGATCGCTGTGCTGTGCTGGGTGGTGGTCATGTCGTCCTCTCGATCATGGCTGTGGGCAAGGGCGTCAGCGGGTGCCGGTGCCGGTGGCGGCCAGGGCGGGCGGGTGAATCGGCGGGCGGCGGTGGCCCGATAGGCGGCGGGCCACTGCGCGGGCCGCCCTGCGGGGGCGGACGAGGAGCTGGCGGCGGGTGAGCGGCTGCTCGGGCAGGGCCACCTCGGCCCAGACCTTCTTGCCGCGTACGGTGTGCTCGGCCCCGTGGGCGAGGGCCAGGCGCTCGACCAGGAAGATGCCCCGGCCGGCCTCCGCGTCCGGGCCCGAGACCTGGTGGCGGGGCAGGGCCCGCGAGCCGTCGTAGACCTCGATGATCAGGCGGCGCAGGTCGAGGTTGGCGTGCACTCCGATGGTGAGCATCGCTCCGCTGGTGTGCCGCACCGCGTTGGTGACGAGTTCCGAGATCACGGTGTCCAGGGCCAGGCGGCTGTCGTTGTCCGTGCGGACCCCCCACTGTTTGATCAGCCGGCCGAGCCGCTGGCGGCTCATGGGGACGGAGACGGGATCGCAGACCAGGAAGAAGCTGCTGTTGCACACGCGCATGTCGAAGGAACCCTTCGGGGCGTCAGGCCGGAGCTGGGGGCTTGGGGGTGCCGTGCGGAGGGAAGGGCCTGATCTCGCCCGATCTCTACTCGGCTGGTACACAGTCAACTACAGTCCGTAGTGGTGCCGGTGGTGCCAGCAGGGGGTGCATTTCTCGCACGGGGGGCCGCTTTGGGGGGCCAGGATTGGGCACCAGTCAGTCAAAGGCTTGGGGGACGGGCATGATGGCACCAGACGGCATCGGCGCCGTGCTGAGGCGGATCCGGGAGACCGCCGAACTCACCCGCGACGAGCAGGCCCTGCTCTTACAGGACGCTCAAGGCGGCACGTGGTTCGACCCGGAGAACCTGAAGCGCTGGGAGACCGAGCGACGTCTGCCCACCCCGAGGTGGCACCAGCTGCTGGCCGACGGGTACGGGCTCTCGGTGGAGGAGGTCACCCGAGCAGTGGCCACCTCGCGGCGCTGGCGCAGGCTCCACCAGCAGCCGGTCGAAGACGAAGGAGAGGAGGGTACGGCGGTGAATCGACGACAGTTTCTCGGCGCGGCGGCACTGGCGACAGGTGTCGCCGCGCTGCCCGGCATCGCGGAGGCGCGAGAGGGGATCGACGCCGGACTGTCCGGCTCCGACGCTGGCGACCTCGCCTACCTCGACGGGGCGTTCGAACGCCACCGCGGCGGCTACCACGGTCGGGCGCCCGGGGCCGTGCTGACACAGATGCGCCAGGACCTCGGTCTCCTGCAAGACGTCCTCAGCCGCCCGCACCCCGCCGGCACCCGTACCGACCTGGCCCGCACCGCGGCTGGGATCACCGGACTGGTTGCGATCATCCAGCACGACCGGGGTGACCAGCGCGACTCCCACGGCTGGTTCGCCACCGCCGAGAAGGCCGCCCGCGAGTCCGGTGATCGGCACATGCTGGCCTGGATCCTGGCCCGGCACGCGATGGTCCCGCTGAACTACGGCGCCCCGAACGCTGCCGCGAACCTGGCTATCTGCGCTCGTCGAGAGGCAGGCCGAACCCCCACGGCCGCCGCAGCTCTGGCCGCCGCCGTCACCGCGCGCGCCCTGGCCTCCATCGGTGACCACCGAGGGGCCCTTCGCGCGGTCTCGGACGCCCGTAACATCGCCGAACACCTAAACTCCGCGCAGGCCGCCGACACCTGGTTCGGCTACCCGCTCCAGAAGCACCACGTCCACCTGTCCCAGGCGTTCACGCTGATGGGCCGCACCCGCGAGGCGAACGCCGAACAGGAGGCAGCCCTCGCCCTCACCAAATCGCCGTCCGTCATGACCCGGGCCCTGCTGACCATGGACGCCGCGACCTGCCTGAGCATGGACGGCGACCCGGCCGCCGCCGCTGACATGGCCGTTGGGGTCTGGCAGCAGCTGCCAGCAGCGTTCCGGGACGGGCTGGTCCGGTCCCGCGCCGAGGCCCTTCACCGCACCCTCGCCGGCCTCGCCCACGACCGACTCGGCGAAGCTCTCGCCAGCTGACCGACCCGGATCCGGTGGGGGCGGGCGCCGGAGGAGCCCCCACCGGGGCTCCCGCGCGGCCGGAAGCCCAACACCTCCGATGGAAGGACACTCGCGCCACCGTTCGGCCAGACGCAGCGAAACGGGCGCGGCACCGCCGCATCGGCCGAAGGCCGATGCACCACCTGCGGCCGGCAGCTGAGAGGACGCCAGCCGCACACCGTGTGAGAGATGCTGGCCGACCCCAAGAACAGCCGCTCCGCATCCCCCGGTTCGCAGGTCTCAGCCCAACCGCTCGCCAGCCGGGTCATCATGACTGCATGCAAGTTGAAGCGATATCAGCGCTTGCAGCATCAGGGGCCGCGATCCTCGGGGTGCCCGCTGCCTTGATCGTCGGCCTGCGGCAGACTCGCGCTGCCGGACTGCCGAGGTCGCCTCGCAGGCGGCCCACGATGAATGGCGCGGCAACACGCGACGAGAAGCCGCGATCACGTTCGTCCTTGCGGGGGAACAGCAGCTGGAGACGATCAGGGTTCTTAAGATCGCTGAGAAGACATTTGATTTGGACGAGGTCGCGCAAATTTGGCGGGAGCTGCTGAATGCTCTGGCTCTGGTGCGGATCGAGGGTCCGGAACCGTTCTCAGCGAAGGCTTCCCAAGCCTGGAAGACCTTGAACTCGGTCGCGCTCGACGTGGTTAGCGCCCATAGGCGTCTAACTCCCGTGCTGTTATTGCGATCTGCGGCCGACCAGGGAGACTAAGCCGCGAAGATGGTCCTGAAAGAAATCAACCGCCCTCGGGAAAATCCCGTGCCCGCAGCAGTCTGGGCGGCACTGAGGGAGAACCAGCTGTTCTCTCCTAAAGAGAACCTCAGCGCTGGCTCGGCGTGCTAGGTGGGACGGCCCTGGACCGCGGCCGGTGGTCTCCTTTGGCGACTCGTAGGCCCAGTTCCGCAGGGAACTTTTTGAATTCAGCGACTCAATTCGCGAACAGTTTGACGCGCCCACGCCTATTTTGTCGTCTCGTTGGGCCAGCATCATCCGGCGAAGGAGTGAGCACCGCGAACTGCTGTGGTCGTCTGAGTGGGAGGCCGCGGAGCAACCCCCGCGAGCGCGGGGCCGACCCCCCGACGGCGAGCGCATCGACGTCGACGCGGAACAACCCCGCGAGCGCGGGGCCGACTGAGTCGATTGGTTCGAAAAGGGTCCCGATGTGGAGCAACCCCCACGAGCGCGGGGCCGATATGCCGATGCCAGCGATCGCCGCCAGCCAGATCGGGCAACCCCCGCGAGCGCGGGGCCGATCCGGCCGCGGCGCCCCCCTCGGCCATGGCGTCGGGGCAACCCCCGCGAGCGCGGGGCCGATCGCGGAGCAGCATTCGGGGCTGATCCTTCCCAGGGGCAAACCCCTGCGAGCGCGGGGCCGATTCCGCCTTCTCTGGCTTCTCAACCCCCTCCACAGGGCAACCCCCGCGAGCGCGGGGCCGATGAACACGACAAGCTCGCCGCCGAGGCTGCGAAGGGGCAACCCCCGCGAGCGCGGGGCCGATTCTCAGAGACCAGAGGACTCCAGCATGCCCGAGGGGCAACCCCCGCGAGCGCGGGGCCGATGCGACCCTGATCGGCGTGATCATCCTCGTCGCGGGGCAACCCCCGCGAGCGCGGGGCCGATTACCTCATCAGCCCGCGTACCGGCCCCGCTCTGGGGCAACCCCCGCGAGCGCGGGGCCGATGAGCGCACGCCGCGGACGTGTGGGCACGGGTGAGGGCAACCCCCGCGAGCGCGGGGCCGATTCCACCGCCGACGTCCGCTCCTACTGCGAGGCGGGGCAACCCCCGCGAGCGCGGGGCCGATCGCGCCGATGAAGCGCACGTCCGTGCCGTGGCCGGGCAACCCCCGCGAGCGCGGGGCCGATTCGAGGTCCTGGATGCTGGCCTGCCGCTGGCGAGGGTAACCCCCGCGAGCGCGGGGCCGATCTTCGTCGCCTTGGCCCTGGTGGTGGCCCTCGGGGGCAACCCCCGCGAGCGCGGGGCCGATGCTGTGACGGTGGCGCCGTCGTACCCGGCCCCGGGGCAACCCCCGCGAGCGCGGGGCCGATGTCAACTTCTTCCTCTACCGTGGCGACATCACGGGGCAACCCCCGCGAGCGCGGGGCCGATCGTCGGTCACCTTGTGGTCACCCGGCGCCTCGGGGGCAACCCCCGCGAGCGCGGGGCCGATACGTCAACACGATGTCGGCGCTGTCCACGATCTGGGCAACCCCCGCGAGCGCGGGGCCGATTTGGCCTGGCCAGCAGGGCCAAAGTCGAGAGCGGGGCAACCCCCGCGAGCGCGGGGCCGATGCGACCGCCTTGCGGCGCTTGAGCAGCTGGCGGGGGCAACCCCCGCGAGCGCGGGGCCGATCCGGACACCTACGCGGCGGCGAGCTGCTTGCGGGGGCAACCCCCGCGAGCGCGGGGCCGATTCGACCAGGTCCAGGCCGAACGGCCGGTCCTCGGGGCAACCCCCGCGAGCGCGGGGCCGATTCAACCGCCGCCTCGCTCGCGACCGCGCCCAGGGGGCAACCCCCGCGAGCGCGGGGCCGATATCCGGTAGCGGCGGCGATGGTGAGCATGCCGGGGGCAACCCCCGCGAGCGCGGGGCCGATCCGGCCGGAGCCGGGCGCGGCTGCTACAGCCGGGGGCAACCCCCGCGAGCGCGGGGCCGATTTCCCGACCGTGCCGCCGACCCAGCCCATCGCGGGGCAACCCCCGCGAGCGCGGGGCCGATAGGGCGGTGAGGGAGGCACCTTCGAGGTAGCGGGGGCAACCCCCGCGAGCGCGGGGCCGATTACTGCTTCTTCGCGTCCGCCGCTCCGGAGCCGGGGCAACCCCCGCGAGCGCGGGGCCGATTGGCCACCGGGGCCTGCGCGGGGACTGCGGCGGGGGCAACCCCCGCGAGCGCGGGGCCGATGACATCTGTGTCTCCTGATCTCGCTGGAGCGGAGGGCAACCCCGCGAGCGCGGGGCCGATCCACCGGGTCGACGGTCTCGGTGGTGGCGCGCGGGGCAACCCCCGCGAGCGCGGGGCCGATCGATAGTCACATGATCGGGCGGACAAGTCCTAGGGGCAACCCCCGCGAGCGCGGGGCCGATGGTCGACGGCATGAGCACCTGCTGCATCTCGTCGGGCAACCCCCGCGAGCGCGGGGCCGATGGCCCGGGCCTCCGCCGCCTCTTCTGTACGGGGGGGGCAACCCCCGCGAGCGCGGGGCCGATCCGCGGTTCACCCAGCAGGCCCGATCGACCGTGGGGCAACCCCCGCGAGCGCGGGGCCGATACTTCCTGACCTGCGGTGATTAGCGGTCGAGGGGCCTGGTTGATTCAGTTCGATTGGTAGAGGCCTAATCGAACAGTCGATGCGTTGTTGCCATCTCTCGTTGCCCCAGTGCTGGTTGTCAATGCTGTGGCCTACCTCTCGAAGCGTACTCGCACGTGGAGGTTGAGAGCATGGTTGATGACCCGTTGGCAGTGGTACCCGCCCGAGGTCAGGAGCTGGCTGGGCGCGTTGTGGGGTAGGCCCGCCAGGCAGAGTGTGGGCGGCGGTCGATGCCGGGTACCGTCACGGTATGACGACCAGTGACTTCGTTGTGGTGACGACGACCCATGACGACGAGACGAAGGCCCGTGAGCTCGCCTCGGCGGTGATCCGTGACCGCTTGGCCGCGTGTGCGCAGGTCTACCGCGTCCAGTCCGTCTACTGGTGGGACGCGCAGTGCAGGACTCCGCCGAGTGGCGGATCGACTTCAAGTCCCGGGCGAGCCTGGCTGATCGGCTGTCCGCGCGCATCGTTGAGCTGCACTCTTACGACACACCGGAGGTCGTCGGGGTGCCGGTGATCACTGGATCGGCGGCCTACCTGGACTGGGTGGCCGCAGAGACACGAAGCTGATCGGTAGTTACTCCAAGGAGGCCCGGATCTCGTCTCGAAAGGCCTGGGCCGCTGACGATGCCGGGAGCTGGTCGGCCAGTGCGGACAGCCGTACTCGACCCATGGTCGTCTCGGCTTCGAGCGTGGCGGCGAGGGCGCGGCCGATCTCGACGGCCTGGTCGACGGCGTCCGCCGTGAGGTAGCCGGCCGCGACGTCTCCGAGCACCGTGGCCCTGATTTCCGGTCGTCCTCGCCAGCGTGCTTGGTGGCCGAGCCCTGCCGGGGAACGATCCCCGTCGCGAGTGCGGGGCCGGCCCCGTCGACGGGTCGACCAACTGCCCCTGTGTAGAGCAATTCCCGCGAGAGTGGGCCGACGTCATGCCGGTACACGCCGTCGACAACACCTCGGAGCAATCCCCACGAGCGCGAGACCCACGCCGTGACGTGCCCTTCGCTGGCGATGAGGCAGGAGCATCCCCGAGAGCATGGGGTTGACGTGCGGTTGGTCCATGCGATCAGGGCCTGAGCGGAGCAACCCCCGCAGGCGCGGGGTCGACTGCGTGCTCCTGTACTCCTGGGTGTAGAGGATGGGACCATCCCCGCGAGCGCGGGGCCAAGATGATGCCTCAACGCCTAACTGGAGCCATCCCCACGAGCGTGGGGCCTACGCGTCGCAACCGCCGGAATCATACGTGGTTGTAGCCGTGGTTGTGTGGTTCGCCACGATCACCAGGTCATCCCATCCACGATCGGGTGGTCTACTGCGCCGCGCTTGACAAGCGCCAGTGGGAAATGACACCTAACGCCTAACTATTCCCCTATGGTTGCTGCCGGGACTTCGGCCGCTCTCGACCAGAAGCCGTTCTGCGTGGTGAACGGCACAATCGGAACGTTGCGGAGTCCGCGAAGAAGGTCTTGTACTGGAGGGTCAAGCGAGTCCGCCTCTCCAAAGTGAGAGTGGTGAGCGCTTGTTGTCAACGTCCGATCTCTTCCCCGTAGGTCGCCAGTGATCAATCTGACTAGCTTTGCCGCGTTCCTTACGGCAAGTGCTGCTGCGTTTGGGACAGTGTGTGCCACCTTGCACACGACCGGAATCCTGCGAATTAGCGCTGACGCGCGCCGAGATCGGATGCGCGTCTGGGTCATGCGGGAGCGTCGGCGAATGATTCGAGAGGTCTTGCGTTCCCAGCCAGGAACAGCCTCTATCTGTGATATGAGCCCTGACGGAGGCACACTTACGATTACCACTGGCTTGGGGGCCCGACCTGGGCCGGGAAGGGACAACTCCCAGTCCGGCCCACACTTGCAGCCACAGGCCGAGTTGACCCAGCGCCACTGGGGGCGACAGGTCGATCGATGATGGCAAGGAGGCAATCTCCGCGAGTCTGAGGTTGATCTGACGCCGCTTGGCGCACTGGTTGTGGCGAAGCGCTACTGACTTCGGATTTCATTTTGCCCGCCTACACAACCGAGCTGAACGCGGTCGAGCGCCTGCGGGCCCACTCCAAGCGCAGCCTTGCGAACCTCGCCAGCGTCGCCCTCGACGGGCTTGCCGCAATCATCCGTAACCGACTCAACTGCCCCCAATATCGTTCCGATGTGCTCGACGGCTTCTTCGACGGAACAGGGCTCTCCCTTGACCTACCACCCTGAAAAGCCGAAGTCAGTAATCCCCGCGAGCGTGGGGCCGATGGCCCACCACCAGCGGGCACACGTCCGCCCACGGAGCAACCCCCGCGAGCGCGGGGCCGATACCGCCCGCGCCCGCCGCTTCTTCTGGAACGGGGAGCAACCCCCGCGAGCGCGGGGCCGAGCGGATCCGCTGGCGCACGAGCAGGCCGGTCACGGAGCAACCCCCGCGAGCGCGGGGCCGAGGCTGACGCGCTCGACGCCTGTGGGGGCGCCGAGGAGCAACCCCCGCGAGCGCGGGGCCGAGCTGAACGAGGGCATGCGAGAGGACCTTCTGCGGGAGCAACCCCCGCGAGCGCGGGGCCGAGGAGGACCACCGGCCCAAGCTCGACCCCGACACCGAGCAACCCCCGCGAGCGCGGGGCCGAGAGGGTCTCCTCGGACTCGACCATGGCGACGGTGGAGCAACCCCCGCGAGCGCGGGGCCGAGTTTCTGACAAGCGGCGGGCACCTGTGCTCATCGGAGCAACCCCCGCGAGCGCGGGGCCGAGCTGGTCCAGTGACTGTTCCAAGGCGGCGGGGCGGAGCAACCCCCGCGAGCGCGGGGCCGAGATAGCCGGCGATGACCCGGTCGAGGATCGACAGGAGCAACCCCCGCGAGCGCGGGGCCGAGGTTCTACGCGACCCCGGGGGGCGAGCCGTCCCGGAGCAACCCCCGCGAGCGCGGGGCCGAGGCTTTCTGACCTGCGGTGATTAGCGGCCGAGGGGCCTGATTGATTCAGTTCGATCGGATGACAGCCCGACAGAGAGCTTATGTATGACCGTCATATTTCTTTGCTCCGAGGCCGTTGTCAGTGCCGTGTCCTACGCTCTCGAAGCGTACCTGCACGTGGAGGTTGAGATGATGGTTGAGGACCGTTGGCAGTGGTACCCGCCCGAGGTCAGGGGGTGGCTGGGTGCGCTCTGGGGCAAGTCCGCTGGGCGGGCCGGGGGGACGGCCAACCTTCTGCTGTCGCACATGCTGGACACTGCGGCGGTGGCAGAGATCGTCTGGGACCGCTACCTGCCGCCGGTGACGCGGTGGCGTCTGGATGCTCTGGCGGGGGGCGCGGGTAAGGGGCGGCGTCTGTTCGCCTGGTTGTGCGGGATTCATGACTGCGGCAAGGCCACCCCGGCGTTTCAGCATCTCGACGCCGCCGGCGAGGCCGCGGTCCGTCAAGCGGGGCTCACCTGGGACAAGTACGCCGTGAAGGGCTCGTCTTGGCGGCATGACAAAGCCGGTGGCCGGGTGCTGAGGGCGCTGCTCACTGACGCGAAGTGGTCGCAGGAACAGGTCGGTTGGGTCTGGCCGCTGGTCGCCGGCCACCACGGGCTGATCCCGACGCTGGGGCAGCTGAGTCCGCCGAAGAAGAACGAAAAGCTGCAGGGCGGTAGCCGGCCCTGGAAGCTCGCGCAGTCGGCGCTGGTGGAGGTGTTCTCGCGGGAGCTCGGCTATGAGGGGGAGTCGCCGCTGGCCGCGGTGGAGCCGGTGCTGGTGCCGAGCCGTGCGGCGCAGCTTCAGCTGTCCGGCTTCGTGGTGATGGCGGACTGGATCGCCAGCGACGAGCGGCACTTCACGGGTGTGTCCGACCTGGCGAAGGTGTCGATGCCTCAGGCGCGGCAGCGGGCTGCGACGGCGTGGTCGAGGCTCGAACTGCGCAGTGGATGGGGAGCGTTGGCGGCGCCCGGTCCGGAGACGTTCCGGGACCGGTTCGGCCACGGGACCAGGCCTTCGCAGGAGTTGGTCCTCGACGTGGTGCGCCGGATGGGCGGGCCCGGTCTGGTGATCGTCGAGGCGCCGATGGGGGAGGGGAAGACGAAGGCGGCGCTGGCGGCGGCCGAGCTGATGGCAGCGCGTCACGGTGCGGACGGGGCGTTCCTGGGCATGCCGACCCAGGCGACGGCGGACCCGATGTTCACCCAGGTCCGGTCATGGCTGCGCGAGGTCGGCGATGGGCTGGAGGGCCAGGTCGCGCTGCTGCACGGCAAGCGGATGTTCAACAAGGAGTGGCGAGGCCTGCTGGAGGGCGCGGGGGAGTGGGGGCAGGACGCCGACGACCGCTTCTCGTCGGTGGGGGAAGACGAGTTCGGCATGCAGACCGACTGCTTCGACGGTTGCGCGGACGGGGAGCGCAGAGCCCCCGCCGAGTGGTTTCTCGGCCGTCGCCGAGGGTTGCTGAGCCCGTTCGCGGTCGGCACCATCGATCAGCTCCTGTACGCCGCGACCCGTACCAAGCACGTGATGCTGCGGATGGCCGGGCTGGTGGGCAAGGTCGTGATCCTCGACGAGGTCCACGCCGCCGATGTCTACATGTCGCAGTTCCTGCTGGAGGGTCTGTGGTGGCTCGGGCAGGCCGGTGTGCCGGTGGTGCTGCTCTCGGCGACGCTGCCGCCGGAGCAGCGGCGCCGCCTGGTCGCCGCTTACCTGGCCGGTACGCGGTCGGCGAAGGCCTCGGCGGCCCTGGAGCTTCCCGAGCCGGAGGGCTATCCGAGCGTCACGGCGGCCTGGGCGGGGCCGGACGGGCGGCCGGAGTCGCTGGTGGAGAGCACCGCATCCTGGCGTGAGGACCTTCAGGTGCGGGTCGAGGTGCTCGACGAGCCTCCGACGCGGGCCGACGCCCAAGTCGCGCAGGATGACGCCGTGGTCGACTATCTGAGGGAGCGGCTGGTCGACGGCGGGTGCGTCCTGGTCATCCGGAACACCGTGGCCCGCGCCCAGTCGACGTTCGAGGCCCTCCAGAAGGAGTTCGGCGCCGATGTCCGGCTCCTGCACGGGCGCCTGCACGCCGGCCACCGGGCGGACCGTACGCAGGAGGTGCTGAAGCTCCTCGGACCGCCGACCGAGGGGTCCGGACGTCCCGGCAGACTGATCGTCGTCGCGACCCAGCTCGCCGAGCAGTCCTTCGACGTCGACGCCGATCTGCTGATCACCGACCTCGCTCCGATGGACCTGCTCCTCCAGCGCATCGGACGCCTCCACCGCCACGGCGGCGTGCAGCGCCCCCGCCGGCTGTCCCGGCCCACCGTGGCCATCACCGGCGTGCACCTCGACGCTGACGGCGCGCCGCAGATCCTGCGCGACTCCGAAGGGATCTACGGCCGCTACCTCCTGCTGCGCACGGCCGCCGAGGTCGAGCGGACGGCGAAGGCCGACGCAGGCGCGTGGAGCATCCCCGGCCAGGTGCCGGAGCTGGTCGCCCGGGTCTACGGCACCGATCCCGTCGTGCCGGTGGAGTGGGGCGAGGCCGAGGCGCAGGCCCGGCAGGACTGGGAGAAGCGACAGGCCAAACGCCGCGATGAGGCCGCCCAGTACGTCCTGACCCGCTCCGGGGAGCACGGATCGCAGACTCTGGCCGGTCTGCACTACGGCGCCCACGGCACGCTGGGAGAGGGGCAGTTCGAGGCACTCGTCCGGGACGGGGACCGGAGCGTGGAGGTCGTGTTGGTGCGCCGCACCGGGGAGGACTTCCACGCGATGACAGGACGCAAGCTCGGCCCCAACGGGACGGTCGCGGCCGAGATGGTGGACGACGTGCTCTCCGGGACGGTGCGCCTGCCCACCAAACTGACAAACGTGGCCGAGCAGGCGCTCGGTCCGCTGTCGGGCTGGCGCGACCATCCATGGCTGCGATACAGCCTGGCCCTCGAACTCGACGAGCACGGTGCCGCAGACCTCGGTGACTTCCGGCTGCGCTACGACGACCTGCTCGGCCTCGTGGTGAGCGGAGGGCCCCAGCGCGCCCCAGTAGCGATAAAGGTGAGGGGGTGAGTCGGACAGAAGTCGACCCACCCCCTCAACCCCGCGACCGCGGGGCCGACTTGCGGCCTGCCTGGGCCGGAAAACACGGCCACGGGCCATCCCCGCGCACCCAAGCAGGCGGGGCCGGGGGCAATTCAAGCATTCACCCCACAACAGGCATCCGCCGGTGCCACGATGAACCAGCAACAAGCTAAACATGGCTAGTTGGGAGATCAGCGCGTGCCTGGGTACAACCTTGTCGACGAACCGTGGCTGACGGTACGACCCGTCGGTGGCGGGCCTCCCGTGCAGGTGGGGATCGCCGAGGCCCTGGCCCGGGCCCACGAGTTCGAGGGCCTTGTCGTCGAGTTCTCCACGCAGCTCCCGGCCGTCCTGCGTCAGGTCCTGCTGCCCGTCGTCGCCGACGCCACCGGCGCGCCCCAGAACCCCGGGGAGAAAGGCGAGCGGCTCACCCGGGAGGGCGGCGGGTTCACGGAGGACGAGCTGGGCAGTCTGGAGACCTACCTCGCCGATCACCGGGCGAAGTTCGAGCTCTTCGACCCCGCCGCCCCGTTCGGGCAGGTCGCCGGGCTGCGCACCGCCAAGGACGAGACGAAGGGCTCCGCCGCCCTGGTGGCGACCGCGGCGAGCGGCAACAACGTCCCGCTGTTCGGCACCCGTACCGACGCGGATCCGCTCGACCTGACGCCAGCCCAGGCCGCCCACTGGCTCGTGCACGCCCACTGCTGGGACACCGCGGCGATCAAGACCGGCGTCGTCGACGACGACCAGGTCAAGGCGGGCAAGACGACCGGGAACCCCACCGGTCCGCTCGGCCAGCTCGGCGTCATCGTCCCCACCGGGCGCACCCTGTACGAGACCCTCCTGTTGAACCTTCCGCTCACCCCGCCCGACACCCTCGGCCTCCCGCAGTGGAAACGGGCCCCGCACGGCCCCGCCTGGCAGCCCCGCGCGGCCGAAGGCCTCCTCGACCTGTGGACCTGGCAGGCCCGGCGGATCCGCCTCATCCCGCACCAGGACGAGTCCGGGCAGCTGAAGGTGGCCCGGGTCGTCATCAGCGCGGGGGACCGGCTGACGCCCATGCCCGAGCAGGAGCCGCACACCGCCTGGACCTTCACCGCCCCCGCGAAGAAGTCCGCCTCCGCCCTGCCGGAGCGCAGGCCGCGCCGCCACACCCAGGGCAAGGCCGCCTGGCGCGGCCTGGAGGCCCTTCTCACGCCTACCCGCCAGGGCCCCGACGGCGGCTTCGAGACCAGCGTCCTGCTCGACCAGATCAGCGCCCTGCAAGAAGACGGCCTACTCCCCGTCGACTATCCGCTGCAGGTCGAGACCTTCGGCATGGTCTACGGCACCCAGTCCGCGATCGTCGAGGACGTCATCCACGACGCCATCCCCCTGCCGCTGCTCGCCCTCCAGCAGGACAGCGAAGCCCAACTGCTGCTCCTGGACGTCGCCGAGCAGGCGGAACGGCTCGCCCAGGCCGTCAGCAACCTCTCCGCCGACCTGCGCCGGGCTGCCGGAACGGACCCCATTCCCTGGGACAAGGGCCAGCGACCGGGCGAACTCCTCCTGCACACCCTCGACCCCCTGGTGCGTCGCCTGCTCGCCGGCGTTCGCACCGCCGGCGCAGACGACGAGGCCCTGGAGCGGGGCCGGCTCGCGTGGGAACAACTCGCCCACCGCCAGGCGTGGGACGCGGCGAACACGCTCCTGCTGGCCGCACCCGCCACCACCTTCGGCGGCCGCACGATCAGCCAGGGCGGCAAGGCGGGCAAGACGCAGACCTACAGGCTCGGCACCGCGGGCGCCAACTTCCGGAGCCGACTCGACGAGATCCTTCCCCGGTACGCCGACGCCGTACGGGAAGCGGCCGCCGCCCGGGCGGCCGAGACCGGCCCCGCCCTCGACCACGACCCCGGAGCGGACTTTGACGACTGAGCACACCGGCGCCGCCGCTGAGCACGCCACCCCCGCTGAGCGCGCCGACGCTGCCGAGCGCACCACCACCGCCGCCCGACGGCACCGGTACTGGGACGAGTTCACCGGCCCCGACCACAACTGGCGGTACGACCCCCGCACCAAGCAACCACGCCGGCCGCCCGGCGAGGACCTGGCGGCCCTGCGCTCCGGCCTCGGGCGCCCCGTCATGGACAGCCCCAAGATGTGGCCGCTCTACAGCTGCGAGGTCAACGACGTCCTCGCGTTGCGCGACGAGGTCTCCGACGAGCAGAAGGCCGAGCACGCCGCGCTGGCCCTCTACGGCCTCCACCAGCAGAGCCAGTCCAAGCCGATGCACCGCCGTGGCGTCAAGCTTGGGGAGGCGCTGCGAGTGCTGCGCCGGAGCGGCAAGGTCAGCGAGGAGGCGCTCGACACCCGGGTCGCGCAACTCGCGGGCGCCACCAGCGTGTCCGCGCTGCTGGTCCACCTGCGGGGGCTGATCACCCAACTGCGTTCCATCACGCAGCCGTTGGACTACGGCCACCTGATGGCCGACATCCAGGCCTGGCACAGCACCGACCGGCGCCCGCAGGTCCGCCTCAAGTGGGCGATCGGCTACCAGGCGTGGAAGGACAAGACGCCCGCCGACTGAGTGCCCGACACATCCGGACCACCACCCCCGAGGAGAAGCGCATGACCGCCCGCCTCTACATCGACGTCCACATCCTGCAGACCGTCCCGCCGGCCAACCTCAACCGGGACGACAACGGCAACCCCAAGGAGGCGTACTTCGGCGGCAAGCGCCGCTCGCGCGTCTCCTCCCAGGCCTGGAAGCGTGCCACCCGCATCCACTTCGCCGAGAGCCGCGACCGGCAGGACCTCGCCACCCGCACCAAGCGGATCGCCGCCCAGCTCGCCAAGGGCATCGCCGAGCGCACCGGCGTCGAGGCCGAGGATGCGCAGCGGATCGCCGACGCCCTGATCAAGTCGACCGGGATCTCCGCCGGCAAGAAAGAGGGCGACACCGCTTATCTGCTCTTCTACGGGCGCCGCCAGCTGGACGGCATCGTCGACCTGGTCGCCGACACCGCCGCCGACCTCGCCGCCCTCGACGCCAAGGCCCTCGACGAGGCCGTCAAGGCCCTGCCGGTCAAGGAGCAGCTGCAGAGCGGCCACCCGGCCGACGTCGCGCTCTTCGGCCGGATGGTCGCCGACATCCCCGGCCTGAACGTCGACGCCGCCACCCAGGTGGCGCACGCGATCTCCACCCACGCCGCCGAACTGGAATTCGACTACTACACGGCCGTCGACGACGAGAACACCGCCGACGAGACCGGTGCCGGCATGATCGGCACCATCGGCTTCAACTCCGCCACCCTCTACCGCTACGCGACCGTGGGTCTGCACCAGCTGCGCGGCAACCTCGGCGACGACAAGGCCGCCGTAGACGCTGTCGACCTGTTCGTCGACTCCTTCGCCCGTTCCATGCCCACCGGCTACGGCAACTCCTTCGCGCACCGCACCCGCCCCAGCCTGGTGGCCGTCGTGGTCCGCGCCGACCAGCCCGTGAACCTCGTGTCCGCGTACGAGAACCCCGTCCCGGCGAGCCGGGGCATCGTCGCCGAGTCCGCGCGCCGCCTCGCCAAGGAGTTCGCCACCGCCACCGAGCAGTGGGGAGACAGCCCGCTGTACGTCGGCATCTGCCACACCCTCGGCGCGGACACCGGCGCCGACGAGCCCGCGCAGCAGCTGGCGGAGGCCTTCGGCGCGAACCGCACCTTCGCCGAGCTGCGCGACGGCCTGCGCACCGCCCTCACCGAGCGGGTGAACGACAACTGATGCCCGCCGACCCGAGCCTCACCACCACCCCCGCACCGGCCGCGGAGCAGGAGGAGGACCAGGCGGTCCTCGTCCTGCGCCTGGCCGGGCCGCTCCAGTCCTGGGGCGACCGCAGTGCCTTCAACCGCCGAGACACCCCGCCCCAGCCGACCAAGTCCGGAGTCGTCGGCCTGCTCGCCGCCGCCGCCGGACTTCCCCGCGAGGCGGACATCACCGGCCTGGTCGGCCTGCGCCTGGGCGTGCGCATCGACCAGCCCGGCACGCTGCTGCGCGACTACCACACCGTCAGCGACTACCGGGGCCGCCCGCTGCCCCAGAGCGGCGTCAACGCCAAGGGCCTGCAGAAGCCGACCTCCCCGGCCAAGGACACCCACGTCACCCACCGCTACTACCTCCAGGACGCGGTGTTCGTCGCCGCCGTCCAGGGCCCGGCCGGCCTCGTCGCGACGCTCGCCGAGGCGATCCGCCGCCCCGCCTTCCCACTCGCGCTCGGCCGGCGCTCCTGCGTCCCCACCCAGCCGCTCGCCCTCGGTGCCGTGCGCGCCGGAGCCCTGGAGGACGTGCTGGCGGACGAGCCCTGGCAGGCGGGCACCGCCGTCCAGGCCGCCTACCGCCGACGGGCCGAACGCGGTCCGGACCCGTTCTCGCCGCACCGGATCGACCTGGCCGCAACCTTCGACGACCCGGCCGGTGACGACACCTTGCAGGACGTCCCGCGCTCCTTCGCGCCCCGCGACCGCGGCTTCACCACCCGGCGGATCCGCCACGACTGGCTCAACGTCCCCACCGGCCTCGCCCCGTCCGGCCCGTTCGCCCCGTCCGCCGCGCCCACCGAGACCGTCCAACCGGCCACTGCGGCCGGCGGCCACGACCCGTTCGCCCTGCTGGGCTGGTGACCAGATGACCTACCTCTCCCGCGTCCGCATCAACCCCCTGCGCGCCGCCAGCCGCACCCTGCTCGCCAACCCCCGCGCCCTGCACGGCGCCGTCACGGCAGGCATCCCCGACCCCGCCGCCGGCGACCGGGTCCTCTGGCGCCTCGACGCCGACCACCCGCGCCGCCCCACGCTGCTGGTCCTCACCCCCTCCAAGCCCGACTGGACCCACATCGTCGAACAGGCGGGCTGGCCGGACGCCGAAGGAGAGCACTACGCGGTCCGCGACTACGGCCCGCTGCTCGCCCAGCTCGCCGTCGGCCGCGAATTCGCGTTCCGCCTCAAGGCCAGCCCCGTCCAGAACACCTCCAAGCCCGTCAAAGCGAGCCCGCACCGCACCAAGACCGCCGCCGAACTCCACCACCGCTCCTACCGGATGGCCCACCGCACCGCCGCCCAGCAGCTCACCTGGTTCCTCGAACGCACCCAGCGCTGGGGCTTCACCATTCCCGAGGCGCGCACCGACAGGGCAGCCCCGGGCCTCGAACCAGCAGCCCCGGACACCCCCGCAGAGGCGCAGCAGCCCGCACGGGAGGCCCGGATCACCGACCGCACCCGCAGCACCTTCACCAAGCCCGGCACCCGCAGCCCGGTCACCCTCACCACCGCCACTTTCGAAGGCCGGCTGCGCATCACCGACCCAGGGCTCCTCCAAGCCGCCCTCCTCGGCGGCATCGGCCCCTCCAAGGCCTACGGCTGCGGCCTGCTCACCCTCGCCCCGCTGCCGACCGGACACCACTGACCGATGGCCGACATCTGGTGGAAGGCCCACCCCCACGACCTGCACCGCCTCGCCGACCGCGTCTCCAGCGTGTACGTCGAGCGCAGCCACATCGACCGCGACGAGAACGCCGTCGTCGTCATCAACAAGCGCGAGACCGTCCGGGTCCCGGCGGCGATGGTCGCCGTGATGCTGCTCGGCCCGGGCACCCGCATCACCCACGGCGCCGTCAACCTGCTCGCCGACTCCGGCACCACCGTGTGCTGGGTCGGGGAGCAGGGCGTGCGGATGTACGCGGCCGGACTCGGCCCCAGCCGTGGCGCGGCCCTCCTCAACCGGCAGGCCTGGCTGGTCAGCCGCACCAAGGAACGCCTCGCCGTCGCCCGGACCATGTACCGCATGCGCTTCCCCGGCGAGGACGTCAGCACCGCCACCATGCAGCAGCTGCGCGGCGGCGAGGGCGCCCGTATCCGCAAGCTCTACCGGGCCGAGTCCCACCGAACGGGTGTTCCCTGGAACGGCCGGGTCTACAAGGCCGGCGACGCCTACGCCGCAGGCGACGACCTCAACCGCCTTCTGTCGGCGGCCAACGCCGCGCTCTACGGGATCTGCCACGCGGTCATCACCGGCCTGGGAGCCAGCCCCGGTCTCGGCTTCGTCCACACCGGCCTGGCCACCTCGTTCGTCCTCGACATCGCCGACCTCTACAAGGCCGAATACACCATCCCCCTCGCCTTCGACCTCGCCAAGCAGGGCCACACCGAGGAACGCGACGCCCGGCTCGGCCTGCGCGACCGCATCGCGGAGGACAAGCTGCTCGGCCGCATCGTCCGAGACGTCAAGGCGCTCCTCAGCCCGGACGGGACCGACATGCCGGACGTCGAGGTCAACGAGCTCTGGGACGAACGCGTCGGCACGGTCCAGGGCGGCGTCAACTGGTCCGGGACGGAAGGCACACCGACGCCCCCTGCCTCCGACCCGGGCATGGGAGACGAACACCTGGCCATCATCGGCCCGGAGTTCACCCAGGACACGGACAGCCCATGACCGTCATCATCCTCATCGCCGCCCCCGAAGGCCTGCGCGGCCACCTCACCCGCTGGATGGTCGAAGTCAACGCCGGCGTCTTCGTCGGCACCCCCAGCCGCCGCATCCGCGACCGCCTCTGGGACCTCCTCGCCACCCGCATCGGCGACGGCCAAGCCGTCCTCGTCGAACCCGCCACCAACGAACAGGGCTGGACCGTCCGCACCGCCGGCAAGGACCGCTGGAAGCCCGTCGACTTCGACGGACTGATCCTCTCGGCCCGCTCCCGCCGATAGACTCGCAGGTCACGAAGCATCGGCCCCGCACGTGCGGGGATTGCTCCCCGTGGCGCTTCTGGGAAGGTTTCGGCGACGCATCGGCCCCGCAGGCGCGGGGGATGGGTTGGTTCAGGGGCGAAGTGTTCGGTGGAGGGCCTGTTTTCAGATGTGCGGTGCTCTGGGAGCATGGTGCGATGGATCATCGGCAGATAGTCAGTTCCGGCTCGCCCCTCGAACCTCAGATCGGCTTTTCCCGGGCAGTCCGCAAGGGGTCACACGTTGTAGTCGCGGGGACTGCTCCCATCGGGGACGGTGGGACGACCGTGGGGAAGGGCGATGTGTACGCCCAGACGGTCAGGTGTCTGGACATTGCGGAGGCCGCGCTGAAGGAGGCGGGGGCGTCGTTGGGGGATGTTGTGCGGACCCGTCTCATGCTCACTGATGTGACGCGCTGGAAGGAGGCCGCGCGAGCGCACGGGGAGCGGTTCGCGTCGGTGCGTCCGGCCTGCACTGTCGTTGAGGTCTCACGTTTCATCGATCCCGAATGGCTCGTGGAAGTGGAGATCGACGCGGTCCTCGACTGATTCCGGAAAGCGCTGGTCGCGGCCACACGTGGGTGGCGGCGACCAGCGCTGTGGCTTTCGTGGCGGTGGGTGTGCCGCGTGGTGTCAGGAGGCGGGGCGGTGGTGGCGGGTGTCGGCCAGGCCCTGCCAGCGTTCCGCGATGTCGGCGGTGCCTGCGGGCAGGTCGAACTGGTCGAGGATGCGCATGACGATGTGGTCGACGAGGTCGCTGATGCCGTTCGGGGTGTCGTAGAAGGCCGGCATCGGCGGGACGATGCGTACGCCCATCCGGGAGAGCGCGAGCATGTTCTCCAGGTGGATCTCGTTGAGGGGTGTCTCCCGGGGCACGAGGACCAGTGGGCGCCGTTCCTTGAGGGTGACGTCGGCGGCGCGGGTGATGAGGTTGTCGGCCATGCCGTGCCGGACGGCCGCGAGCGTCTTCATGCTGCACGGGACGATGGCCATGCCCGCGACCGGGTAGGAGCCGGAGGAGATGGTGGCGCCGAGGTCGCCGAACTTGTGTGTCACGTCGGCTAGTTCGGCGAAGCTGCGGGCGTTGTAGGGCGTCTCCACCTCGATGGTGGAGCGGGCCCAGGTGCTCAGGACGAGGTGGGTCTCCACCTGCGGTACCTCGCGCAGGACCTGTAGCAGGCGGACGGCGATCGGGGCTCCGGTGGCGCCGGTGACTCCGATGACGAGGCGGGTGGTGGGGGGTGCGGCGGAGGGGGTGGCGGACACGATGTGCTCCTGGCGTAAGCCGAAGGGGGAAGGGCCGAAGGGGGAAGGGCCGAAGGGGGAAGGGCCCGAGGGGGTGGGGGACTTGCCCGCCGCCCCGGCGGGTTACAGCGCCAGGACGCCCGCCCACCGTTCGCGCAGTTGCTCGCGGGTGGCCTGGTCGACGCGGTTGGCCGGCGGGTACCGGTCCTTCCACGCGAACGGCTTGCACGCGTCGATGAGCACGATCCCCATCGACAGGTCGCCGGCGGCGAGCTTGTCGGGCGCGAGCCGGGGGTCGATGGCGGTGGTGGGCGCGCGCAGGACCTGGATGGACTCGGTCGGGTGGACGCGGGTGAACATCGCCCACAGGACGTGGTTGATGTCGGTGATATCGATGTCCTCGTCGACCACGACGAAGTACCGTTCCATGCCGCCGGTGCGCTTGCGCCCGGCCGCCGCCAGCAGTGCGTGCATGGCGTCCCCCGCGCCGGTCTGCTCGATGGAGACGACCATCAGGAGCTGCCGGGCGTAGGCCCACACGCCCTTGACGTTCTGCACGCCGGACGCTTCCAGGTGGTCCCAGGTCAGCGACGCCGAGTAGAGCGGAACGGCCTGGTCGCCAGCCGGGATGGTCGGCAGCATCGGCGGGGCGCCCAGGATGATCGGGTCGTCGCGGTGCAGGATCCGGGTGACCCGGACGACGGTCTCCTGGCCCGAGTGCGTGTAGTACCCGGTCCACTCCCCGAAGGGGCCCTCCAGGACGGACTCCTCCTCGACCGGCGGCAGTTCGCCCTCGATCACGATCTCGGCGTGCGCCGGGATCGGGAGCTCGCTGCCCGGCGCGTACAGGACCTCGACGCCCTCCCCGCGCAGCCCGCCCGCGAGGTCGTACTCCGACATCCCGGACGGTGCGGCGATCGCGGCGGCGGTCGACAGGATCGGGTCCTGCCCGACCACCACGGCGATCGGGCAGGTCCGGCCGCGTGCCCAGTACTTCTCGGCGATCGCCTTGGCGTGCCGGTTGCCGAGCATCCACAGCGACAACCGGTCGCGGCCCTGGACGCAGGCCCGGTAGGTGCCGACGTTGACCCAGCCGCTGTCGGGGTCACGGGTGATCACCATGCAGGCGGTGCCGATGTAGCGGCCGCCGTCCCCGTCGTGCCAGCGCGGGGTGGGGAAGATCCCGAGGTCCACGTCCTCGCCGACCAGGACGTTCTCCAGGACCGGGCCGGTGGCGACCTCCACGGGGGGAACGGGCTCGATCCGCTTGCTGAGGTCCTTCCAGGCCCGCACGATGTCGAGCTTGGGGGTGTCGTGCGGCAGCCCGAGCGCCACCGCGGTGCGGGCGGGCGTCCCCATGAAGTTGGTGAACACCCGGTACCCCGTGGGGAATCCCGGAATGTTGTCGAACATCAGGGCGGGGCCTTCCCGCTCCGCCAGCAGTTCGGTGATGCCTCCGATGTCCAGGTCCCGGTCGGCGCCGTCGATCTGGAGGACTTCGTCCTGCCCGAGGGCCTCGGTCAGGTGGTCGATGTAATGCCGAAGATCACGAAATGCGCTCATCTGCCGTCGGGGAGCCGGGTGGTGTGCCCGGATCTCCCCTCCTCCTCTTCCTCGCGGGTGGCGGCCGAGCCTCGGCGCGGCCGCCACGGGGGTCGCAGTTCCGCGCGGACAGGTGCCGCGTCGGCCTGCGCACCGATGATCCGGATCGGCCGCGAGCGGGCGCAACGAGTCCGGACGCAGGTGCCGGATACCGCCCCCGGTAGGGTCTGGATCCGTGGAATCCCTCAATCTCCGACTGATCCACGCCCTGCAGATCGACGGGCGCGCCCCCCTGCGCCGGATCGCCTCGGTGCTGGGCGTCTCCGAGCAGGTCGTCGCCCGCCGCTACGCCGCGCTGTGCGAGAGCGCCGGGCTGCGCGTCATCGGCCGGCTCAACCCCCGGCCCGTCGGGCAGACCGTGTGGACGCTGCGGCTGCAGTCCGCCCCCGGCGCCTCGCTCGGCCTGGCCCGGGCCCTGGCCGCGCGGGAGGACACGCGGTGGGTCCAGCTCGCCTCGGGCGCCACCGAGATCATCTGCCACCTCGTGGCGCACCGGGACCGTGCCCAGGACGCGCCGGTGCAACTGCTCGACCGGCTCCCGGGGGTCACCTCGATCACCGCGCAGCGCGTGCTGCGGCTGTTCAAGGGCGGCCCGACCACCTGGGGCGCCCTGACCTGCGCGCTGGACCAGGACCAGCGGGACGCGCTCGCCCCCGCGTTCCCGCCGCCTGCCTTCCCACCCCCGAGGCTCCCGCCTGCCGACGCCCGGCCGTCGTCGTCCTCGGCGCCGTCGCTGGAGCCCACTGAGCCCGCCGGGCTCACCGAGCTCACCGACCTCGACCACACGCTGCTCGCCGCGCTGGCCCGCGACGGCCGCACGACGTACGCGGCGCTGGCCGTCGAGGCCCGCTGCCACGAGTCGACGGTGCGTCGCCGGATCGCCCACCTGCGCGCGGCCGGGGCGCTCTTCTTCGTCGTGGACGTCGACGAGCGGCTACTGGGCAGCCCGACCACCACCGCGATCTGGATGTCGGTGCGGCCCTCGCACCTCGCCGCCGTCGGCGCAGCCCTGGCCGAACACCCCGAAGTCGCCTACGCCGCCGCCACCACGGGGCGGACCAACCTCCTCGCCGCCGTCCTCTGCCCCGACGACGAGTACCTGTACGACTACCTGACCGCCCGTCTCGGCGCCCTCCCGGGCATCGACACGGTCGAGACCGCCCCGATCGTCCGGACCCTCAAACGCGTCGGCACCGTCGGCCGCCACCGCAACCGGCCGAGCAGCACCCGGCGCGGCTGAGAACGGCCTGGGCGGCCCCGATCGAACGGAGGCCGCCCAGGACGTGATCTCCCGCATCTCCCGCGTCTCCTGCCCGGACCGGCACCCGGGGCCGGGGGGGAGGAGAGGGAAGGAAGGAGAGGAGCTGCTACTACCCCACGACCTGGACCTCGTCGGCCTGGAGCCCCTTCTGGCCCTGGACCGCCACGAAGGTCACCTTCTGGCCCTCAACCAGGGACTTGAAGCCTTCTCCCTGGATCGCCCGGAAGTGAACGAACAGGTCCGCTCCGGACTCCGGGGTGATGAAGCCGTAGCCCTTCTCGTCGTTGAACCACTTCACCGTGCCGTTCTGCCGCTCTGCCACAGCCACTCCTGTTTTCCGAAGATCGAGGATCTACGAGACGCAACACGCCGATCATGACAGGGCTCGGGGTCTCGGCGGGGCCGTAACGCGAAGTTGGTCGGCCGCTGCGGTGAGTAGCCACCCGGACCGGTGACGGCACCACAGGTGCCGCCCGCGCCGGAGTCGCGGCAACTAGGCAACTAGCCAGCCCGGCAACCCGGCAGCCCGGCAGTCGTCCACCGTCCAGCTGCGCAGACGTGATCGGGTAGCCCGGCGGGCCGGCCTGAGTACCCGTACTCAGGCCGGCCCGGCCGTGCCGCCGGAGCATGGGGGCATGCACCCAGCAGCAACACCGAGGATCGGCATCACCGCCGTCGGATCCCACCTGCCGGCCCGCCGGCTCACCTCCCAGCAGCTCCAGGACGAGGTCACCGCCGGCGGCCGACTCGCCCTTCCGGAGCGGATGTTCGAGAAGGCGACCGGCATCCGCACCCGCCACTTCGCCGCCGACGGCGAGTACGCCTCCACCCTCGCGGTCGGCGCCGCCCGACGGGCCCTCGCCGCCCGCGCGCTGCGCCCGCAGGACGTGGACCTGCTGCTGTTCGCCTCCGCCACCCGGGACGTGTGCGAGCCCGCCACCGCCCACATCGTGCAGGCCGAACTCGGCACCCGGGCACACGCGTTGGACGTCAGCAACGCCTGCAACAGCTTCCTCAACGGGATCGACCTGGCCCGCGCGATGATCCTGGCCGGCCGGGCCCGGCGTGCCCTGGTCGTCACCGGCGAGACGCCCAGCCGGGCCATGCTCCGCACGCCGTCCTCCCCGGCGGAGTTCCGGGACGGCTTCGCCGGCTACACCTTCGGCGACGCCGGGGCGGCCGTCGTCGTCGAGGCCGTGGAGCGGGGCGGGATCCTCGACGTCGGGACGGAGACGGCCTCCGAGCACTGGCCGGCCGGCGGCATCCCCGGCGGCGGCTCCCGCCACCCGCGCGGCGACGAGTACAGCTACTTCCGGGGCGGCGGCAAGGAACTGCGCGGCATCTTCGAGGAGATCGGCCCCGCCGCCCTGGCCCGGCTCGCCGCCCGCACCGGCCTCGGCTGGGACGACTACGCCCGGGTGCTGGTGCACCAGGTGACGATCCCCTACCTGGAGCGCTTCGTCGAGCTGACCGGGGTGCCGGCCGGGAAGCTGGTCCTGACCGTGCCGGAACTCGGCAACGTCGCCAGTGCCACGCTGGGCGTGCAACTCGACCGAATACGCGGCACGTTGGCGCCCGGCGAGAAGGTGCTGCTGATCGGGCTCGGCGGCGGCGTCAGCCTGATGACCATGGTCTGGGAGGCTTCGTGAGCACCGACCTGTGGGTGGTGGTCCCCGCCTACCAAGAGGAGGCCCGGATCGAGGGCGTGCTGCGCGCCCTCGCCGCCCAGCGCGACCGTGACTTCACCCTGCTCGTCGCCGATAACGGCTCCACCGACGGCACCGTCGCCCTGGCCCGTGCCTTCGCGGCCCGCGCGCCGTTCCCGGTCGAGGTGGTGGTCGAGCCGGAGAAGGGTGTCGGCTCCGCGGTGAACACCGCCTTCCGGTACGCCATCGCCCACGGCGCCACCCTGCTCGCCCGCACCGACGCCGACTGCCTGCCCGAACCGGGCTGGACGGCCGCGGCCCGCGCAGGGCTGGTCGCCTCCGGCGGGCTGGTCTGCGGCCGGGTCACCGCCCGCCACGACGAGCACGGCCCGGCCGGGCGCGCGGTGTTCCTGGCACTGGTCGCGCTCGGCGCCTTCTTCGGCCGGATCCGGCCCGCGCACCGCCGCCGGCACGGCTACCTGACCCCGTACCGGATGCACGCGGGCAACAACATGGCGATCACCGCCGAGCTCTACCTCGCCGTCGGCGGCATGCCCCGGCGGCCCTCGCCCACCGACCGGGCGTTCCTCAACAGGGTCCGCCGGCACACCACGGCGGTGGTGCGCCGCCGCGACATGGTGGTGCAGAACTCCACCCGGCGCATCCGCGCGTACGGCGTGCTGGGTACCGCGCGCTGGTACCTGGAGCGCGGCGCGGGGCCGCGCGCCGTCGACGTGCGCTGACAGCCCGCGCGCGCCCCGCTCCTCACCGACCCTTCCTCGACCGGACCCGCTCCGTTCCGCTCCGCAGCCCGCCGAAGGACCCGCCATGCTCGACCGGCTCACCCATGCCCTGCGCACCGACCACCCCGACCGGCCCGCCGTCCTGCGCCACACCCGCCTGGGCACCGTCCGCCCGGTGATCCGCCGCGGCGAACTCGCCGACCTGGCCGACGGCTACGCCGCCGCGCTGCACGCCCACGGCCTCGGCCCCGGCGACACCGTCGGCGTCGCCGTCCGGCCCGGGCCGCGCGCACTGGCCGTCATGCTCGCCGCGCACCGGCTGGGCCTGCGCATCGCCGTCCTCGACCCGACCGCCGGGCCCGACGTGCTCGCCGCCCGGCTCACCCTGGCCCGCCCCGATCTCGTCCTCGCCGACGCCGCCGCCCAGGCGGTGGCCGGCTGGGCCGGGCCGCTCGCCCGCCGCGCGGACCTCGCCCTGCCCCGCCTCACCGTACTCGGGCCGGTCGCCACCCTGGGCCGCCGGCTGCCCGGCTGCGCGCCGCACCTGCGCCCTGCCGGCGCGACCCCGCCGCCCGCCCGGCCTGACAGCGGCCCGGAAACGGACGCGGTGATCGTCTTCACCTCCGGCACCACCGCGCGCCCGCGCGCCGTCGTCCACACCCGCGACGGGCTGGCCGCCGGGCTGCGCGCCGTCGCCGACCTGGTCGACCCGCGCCCGGGGACGGTCGTCCTCGGCGGGACGTTCTTCGTCCTCGTCCCGGCCCTCGCCGCCGGCGCCGCCGTCGTGCTGCCCGCCCGCCGCCCCGCCGCGCTCGGCCGCCAGCTCGCCCGCCTCGACCCCGCCCACACCTACCTCACCCCACCGCAACTGCGCGCCGCCCTCGCCGCCGGGGCCCGCTTCACCGGCCGGGTCTGGACGGGCTCCGCCCCCGCCGACGCCGCCCTGTTGCGCCGGGTCAAGCAGTCCGGCGCCCACCAGGCCTGGAGCGTGTACGCGCTCACCGAACTGTTCCCGGCCGCCGCCGTCGAGGAGGCGGACAAGAGCGCCCACGACGGGGACGGCGACCTGGTCGGAGCCCCCCTGCCCGACGTCCGCGCCCGGATCGCCACCGGCGGTGAACTGCTGCTCACCGGCCCGGGCGCCCGCCACCGCTACCTCGGCGAGGACCCCGACCCCTGGGTGCGCACCGGCGACCGCGCCGCCCTCACCCCCGACGGACGGATCGTCCTCGCCGGCCGCCTCAAGGACATGGTGCTGCGCCGCGCCGAGAACATCTACCCCGGCCTGTACGAACCGGCGCTGCACCTGCCGGGCGTCGAACTGGCCGTCCTGGTCGGCGTTCCGGCCGGGGACGGCGACGAGCGGCTGGTCGCCCTCGTCCAGCCGGCGCCGGGCACCGACCCGCGGCGCCTGCGCGAGGCCCTGCGCCGACCTCTCGACCGGATGGCGGCGGCCCGGCCGGACGCCGTCCTGTTCGGCGAGGTCCCGCTCGCGGGCCGCTCCCGCAAGCCGGACCGGGCGGCGGCCGCCGCGCACTGCGCACGGGAGCTGGCCCGGTGACCGACCCCGTGGCCGACCCCGTGAACGCACCGACGCCCGCACCGATGACCGCACCCGCCGCCGCCCGCCGGGCCCGTCGCCGGGACCGCCGGGTCTACCTGCGCAGCCACCCCCTGCTCTTCGCCCTGCTCGCCGCCACCCGCCGCCGCCCGGTGGTCCGGCTCGGCCGCACCGTGCTGGTGCACGACACCGAGGCCTACCGCGAAGCGCTCACCAAGGTCCCGCTGGACCGCACCGCACCCGGCACCACCGGCGGCGCAGCGGCCGAACTCGCCGTCGGCGGACTGCTGTTCGACCAGGACGGCGCCGAACACCGCACCGCCCGCCGCGCCCTGGCCGACGGCCTCGACACCGCCGCACAGCAACGGATCCGCCCGCACTGGCAGGCCGTGCTCGCGACGCGGGTCCCGGACTTGGTCGCAGGCGAGCTCGAACTCGTGTCACTGGCAAGCGAGTTGGCCGGCGTCACGGCCGCAGCCCTGACCGGCGCGCAGTCCTGCCCGCACCGCCTCGCCCACGCCGCGGCCGAAGTCGCCGCCCACGCCGCCCGCGACCACCTCCCCGGCCCCCGCCGCCGCGGACCGGACGCGGCCGCCGCCACGGTCGCCGCCGCGGCCCGGCTCGCCGCCCTGCTGCCCGACGCGCCCGACGCGCGTGACGCCATGGTGGCCGTCGCCGCCGTGAACACCACCGTCGCCGCACTGCCCCGGGCCGTCGCCTGGTGCGCCGACGCCGGGCTCTGGCCGACCGTGAGCGAGACGACCGCACCCCGCCTCGCCGCCGAACTCCTGCGCCTGACCGCCCCGTCCCCGCTGCTGCCCCGGGTCGCCGCCGCCGACACCACCCTCGCCGGGCACCCCGTACGGGCCGGCGACCGGCTGGTCCTGGTCGCCCGGCACGCCGCCCGGGCCCACCGCCGCAGCCACGCCGACGATCCCGCCGCCACCCAGGCCGTCTTCGGCGCCGGCCCGCACGCCTGCCCCGGGGCCGGCCTGGCCCGCACCCTGCTCGCCGACCTCCTCCTGGCGCTCGCCCCCCACCACCCGGTCGTCACCCGCGCCCGGGTCGACCGCCGCAGCGCCCTGCCCGGCTACGCCGAACTCACCGTCCGACGGGGAAGATCCTGATGCACCTCGCCATCACCGGCACCACCGGCTTCTGCGGCGCCCACCTCGCCCGCACCGCCGCCGCCCTGGGCCTCGAAGTCTCCTGCCACGGCCGCCGCCCCGGCCCGGTCGGCCGCCACCACCCCTGGGACGCCATCGAGGGCGAGCCCGACTTCACCGGCGCCGACCTCGTCGTCCACTGCGCCGCCACCGTCGCCGACCTGCCCCCGGGCGATTCCGCCGAAGCCCACCAGCACGCCGTCAACGTCACCGGCACCGAACGCGTCCTGCGCGCGGCCGCCGGGCGTCCCCTCGTCCACGTGAGCAGCGCCAGCGTCTACGACCCGCGTACCGCCGCCCGCACCGCCCCCGCTGCCACCGCCGTCACCGAGGACCACCCCACCGCCGCCGGCCACCTCAACGCCTACGGCCGCACCAAGGCCGCCGCCGAACGCCTCGCCCTCACGGCCGGCGCCGTCGTCCTGCGCCCCCGCGCCGTCTACGGCCCCGGCGACCCCCACCTCGTCCCCCAACTGCTCGCCCGCGCCCGGCACGGCCTGCTCCCGCTGCCCGGCCGCGACATCCCGCTCAGCCTCACCGCCGTTGCCAACCTCACCGACGCCTGCCTGTCCGCCCTCGGCCTCACCGGTACCCCGCCCTGGCCGCCCGGCGCCTACAACATCGCCGACGCCACCCCCTACCGCCGCGACGAAGCGCTGCGCCACGTCCTCACCGCCCACCGCCTCCCCGCCCGCATCGCCCACCTCCCCGCACCCCTCGCCCGCCTCGCCGCCCGCACCACCCGCATCCCAGGACTCACCCCCTACACCGTCGACCTCCTCACCCGCAGCGTCGTCCTCGACCTCACCCGCGCCCGCACCCAGGGCTGGACCCCCACCCACACCCTCACCGACTACCACCCCTGACGCCGCCGTCCCGCTCCGTGCTGTCGACGGTCAGCAGCAGACGCGTCGGTGTCGCGCAGGTCGGGACGGCCCAGCGGGTACGGGTCGGTGGCGCACCCCGCCACAAGCTTCGGTCCCGGCGCCCCGCGAGCGGGAGCCGGGACCGAAGCTTGTGGCGATGCGGGGTGCAGCCGACGCCGGGAGGCCCCAGCGTCCAGTGACCGGGCCCGCCCGCAAACCCCCTGGGACGCTGCCTCCGTCGAGGAGGGCGACGTGAGTGTGGTGTGGAGGACGGTCAGGGGCGGGAGAGACGGTTCCGTCGGGGGAGGCGGGCGATGAGGAGAGCCGCGCTTCGGGCCGTCAGGTAGCCGAAAGCGGACGGGATGAGGAGCTGAAGCAGCATCGCCGCGACCGACGCGTGGCCGCCGAGGAGTACGGGGGTGAGTACGGGCGGTGCCGCCAGGACGGTCGCGGCCAGGGCCGCGTTCCCGGCCGTCCGGGTGGTGAAGGCCAGGGCGGCACCGGTGGCGAGCGGGGCCCAGATGCCGAAGCCGGAGGTGAGGATCCGCGCGGCGGACTCGCCGGTGATCGTGGCGCCGACGCCCAGGGCCGTGACCGCGGCGACGACCAGCCAGAGCCCGCTTCCGGTCCTGCGGGTCCGGTCCTGCGGGGCGACCAGCAGGACGAGGGTGTTGAGCACGATCAGCCCGAACCCCCGGGGGCCGAGGCCGAGTTCGGCCGCGGTGCGGAAGTCCAGGTCGAGCAGCCCGAGGCGGCACATGGCGTAGAACAGCGGTGCCAGCACCAGCGACACCAGGGCCAGGGCCCGTGCGGCCGACCAGCGGCCGGCCGCGACCGCGCAGGCCGTCAGCACGGCGGGGACGAGCAGCGACATCGCCGCCAGGAGCGCGCCTCCCGCCGGGACTCCGGCGGGGAAGTCGGAGGACTCGGGGCTGATGGCGAGCTGCAGGTTCCGCCACAGGTGGGTCGCCGCGTACGTTCCGGCCAGCATCGCGGCGAGCGGCGCCGCGGTGGCGAACGCCCGGCCCGGCGGCCGGTGGGAGACCATGCCCAGCCGGAGCCGGGCCCCGTGCCCGGCGACGTCGGCCACCTCGCGCAGCCCCGCCGCGGAGCCGGAGCGGGAGATCCGGTGTCGGGCGAGGTCGGCGACCTCCGCGAGTGCGTCGGCGCCGTAGGAGGCCGGGTACAGCCGGAGGGCCTGTTGGAGCAGGCGCGTGGTCAAGGGGTGCTTCGAGGTCATGCCGTGCCTCCTGCGGGACGGGTCCAGATCTGTGTCAGGCGCCGGTCGGCCTCGCGCAGTGCGGAGCGGAGGCGTTCGGCCTCGTCCCTGAGCGACTGTTCACCGTCCGGGGTGAGGGAGAACACGCGCCGGGGGCGCCCGTCCACCGTCTCCTCGCGTTCGACGCGGATCAGCCCCTCGGCCAGGAGCCGGTCGAGGGTGCCGTAGAGGCTGCCGGCGCCGAGCCGTACCCGGCCTTCGGAGATCGCGGCGACTTCGTCCCCGAGCGCGTAGCCGTGCCGGGGCCGGTCGGCGAGCGCGGTGAGGATCAGGAAGGTCGGCTCCTGCATGGAGCGTTTGTTCTTCACGCTCCCCACCATAGTACGGTGACCGTAGTGTCTGGCAAGGCCCCCGCGAAACGATGCGGACGTCGTTGTGGGTGGTGCCGAATAGTGTGCGGGGCATGGCTACTGTCAAGGAATCAGCACCTCCCAGACCCATCGTCCCGGGCGATGTCGTCGCGGCGTTCTCCGAGTACCTCGGCGAGTGGACAGCGGCACAGATCACCAGTCTGGACCCGGACCACCAGCTCGCGGGCGTCCTGCACCTCGACTGGTCCGGTCCGGAGCCGGTGTCCGTGGCGGAGCTCGGCGACGTCGTGCCGCTCTGGGGTCCTCTCGGTCTGTCGCATTGCCACTACGAGTGGGTGCTCCCTCGGAGCTACAAGGTCATCGGGAGGCTGCCGCTGCTGCACGACCGGACGCCGAACAGCTACGCGTTCGGGTGGGGCATGGGGCTCGATCTGGCCCTGGCGCGGCGCCGGCAGCAGGGCGACGAGTCGCAGTGGTCCGACCCGTGGGCGAAGCACATCACCGGGACCGAAGTGAACGACCCTCTCCCCGGGACGGCAGATCCTGACGAGGAGACGCGTCGGCTGACGGTTCTGGCTGCGGGATCGCTGGACTGTGCGCGGCTCGTCGAGCGGTATCCGGCGCTGACCGGCCTGACGCTCAGCGGGCCGGTGACCTTGTCATCGGCATCGAGCCTCAACGAGTTGACTTCGCTGAAGTGGCTCAGGCTCTCCGACGTCTTCGGGATGGTCGAGGCGGACTGCCTCCTGCCGGGGCGGGTTCCGGCACTGGAGTCGTTGGAACTGGTCAGTGTCCCCGCGGAGTACGCGACGGCGATGAGGAGGCTCTGGCGGCCCGAGGAGCCCCAGGGCGTCTACGTCAGGGTCGCCAAGCCCCGGAAGCCCCAGTGGCTCGCCGAGAACCTCGACAATCCGCTCCGGAACTGGGACGGCCGCGAGCAGATCAGCGCCGCGGTCTACAAGAAGGCGCTGGCGCAGTACCGGGCGACGCGACGCGCGGTGCTGGCCGTGCTGGCCTCGGGGGAGTCGGCGGACGTCCTGACGCCCAGGCTCGTCGAGCTCGGGGAGCAGTTCGGCGAAGCCTTCAACGAACTCGACGCGCGTGCCGGATTCATCGAGACCATTGAGCGCGAGGAGCTCTACGACGCGCTCGACGCCATCATCACCGAGGCTGGGGCCGAGGCAGGGTCGGGAGCCGATCTGGCCTGGGCCGGCGAGGGGTTGATCGAGGGCTGCGAATCCGTCCGCGACTGGTAGGGCGCTGCCCGGCCGCTCCGGGCCCGGGCCGGCTCCCGAGCCTGGAGCGCTGCGGCTCAGGCCGACGCGATCGCGCCGGCGAGCCTCACGGCCTCCAGTCTTCCGCGAGGAGCCCGAGGACGGCCTCGTCCGCGAACTCGCCGCACACCCAGGCGGAGCGGCGGAGTGTGCCCTCCAGGGTGAAGCCGGCCCGGCGGGCGGCCGCGATCATCGGGGTGTTGTCGGCGAGGGTCTCCAGTTGCAGCCGGTGCAGGCCGCGTACCGCGAAGCCGTACTGGCAGAGCACCCTGACCACGTCCGTGCCCAGGCCCCGGCCGCGCACGCCGGGGCGCAGGGCGATCCCGAGGTGGGCGGTGCGGTTGTGGGTATCGATGCCCCAGAGCACGGCCTCCCCGGCCAACTCCCCTGTGGCCAGCTCCAGTACGGAGAAGCAGGCCGCTTCGTCCGAGGGCGGGGTCGGCGCGTAGGGGGATTCTGCCGCGCCCGGGGAGATGGGCCGCCAGGGGCGGGTGTCGGCCCGGGAGCGGGTGGCGACGTCGTCGTACAGCTCGGTCTGCAGAACGGCTACGTCACTCTCGTGGCGTGCGCGGAGGGCGATCTTGAGTCCTTGTATCATGTCACATTGTTACCAGGGCCGTGTCGGCCGCTCAACCGAATTAGACCCTCTCCGGCGCGTTGCACCGCCGCCGTCACCGGGACTGCCGGAGAGGGGAGTTCGGCCGAAGTCAGAGCGGCGGCAGGCGGCGGGCCAGGAGCTCCGCGCCGGTGCCGTTCAGGGTGCTGAACAGGACCGTCGTGCCGAGGGCGTCCACGCTGGGGGCGGTGGAGGCGCCGGGCCGTTGACTGCCGTCGGCCGCCGTGCTGACGCGTTCGATCCGGCCGGTCCACAGGTCGCGGCGGAAGACGTCCGCGACGCCGTTGGTGTCGCCGGGGACGAGGACGGCGGAGTCGGAGGCGAAGTAGACCCAGCGGTCGTCGGCGGTCATGACGGCGGGCTGGGAGTCGACGGCGGAGACCGTGGTCACCGTGCCCGTGCGCAGGTCGCGGGCGTAGAGGCGGACTTGGACGACGTCCTGCTCGCGTTCGAAGACGCGGAAGAGGGCGTAGCGCCCGTCGGGGCTGAGGCGCCCGGCCTTGGCGGCGTCGCGCAGGGTGCCGGAGGCGTCGATGCTGGCGCCCTGGATCCGGCCGGTGCGCGCGTCGTAGGTGTAGAGCGGGAAGAGCTGCCGTGCGGGCGGGGGCTTGGTGGCGGTCGTGGCAGTGGTCGCGGCCGCTGTGGCCGCCGTGGGCGCGGTCGGCAGCAGGTTGGTCGCCTTGGAGCGGAAGGCGACGGTCTGGCCGTCGGCGCTGAGCGAGGGCTCGACCGAGCCGCCGTCGGCGGGGGCGCCGTCGCGGCCGGTGCTGACCAGGCGGGTGGCGCCGGTGCGACGGTCCGTCAGGTGGACGTTCTGGACGCCGGGTTGGGTGCCGGGGGCGAGGTCGGAGCGGTCCGAGGCGTACGCGACGTACCGGCCGTCGGCGCTGATCGCCGGGTCGAGCGAGTTGCCGGCGCCGGTGCCCGCGGTGAGCGGTTCGGTGCGGCCGGTCCAGCGGTCGCGGACGTAGACGTCGAACCGGCCGTCGCCGTGCCGCCCCGGGATGACGTCGGTGGCGTTCGTGCTGAAGGCCACGTACCGGCCGTCGGCGCTGATCGCCGCCTGGTTGGTGGAGCCGTCGAGCTGGCCGCCGCCGTCGGCCACGCTCACCCGCTCGGTGTGCCCGGTCCACAGGTCGCGGACGAACACGTCGTACAGGCGGTTGGTGTCGCCGGGCACCAGGTTGGCGGCCAGCGAGGTGAAGAGGGCGTAGCGGCCGTCGGCGCTCAGGCCCAGCGGCTCCGACCAGTCGTCGGCCGGGGTGCCGTCGGGGGCGACGTTCACCGTGACGGTGCCCTCCGGGAGCGGCGCGGCCTGGGCCTGGGCCTGGGCCTGGGCGGTGGTGGCGGCCAGGAGTGCGGCTGCCAGCACGCTGCCGGCCCGTACCGCCCACCGGCCGCGGGTCCTCGCGTTCGTCCGTTCCACCTGAACCGTCCTCCCCTTGCCTCGGCCCGCACCGCTTCCCGCCCCCGCCGGCCGGCTCGGGGCGAGCCAACCGCCCGGCCGTACCGGCGGTCAACGGGGCCGGACCGGTCATGGACACGATTTCGCCAACTCCTCTCCACCTCCCGACCACGGCGGATGCCGGTCCGGCCGGACTCGGTGGGCATGCCACCTGCGGAATCCGGGAGTTGAGGAATGACCGTTGACGAACCCTTTGCCGGAACGCGCTGGACGTGGCGGCCACGGCCCGCACATCCGCGACCTCCAGCGGGATGCGCAGGCGGCCTGGCTTCGTTCACGTGAAGTGGCAGCGTTCGGGCGGCTGTTGGGCGGCTGTTGGGCGGAGGAACCGGGAGGCGCGCTACCGGCGGACCGCCGAGACCAGTCCGCCGGGCTGCTCCTCGCGCTGCGGCGGGGTGCTGATCGGGCGGCCGTAGGCGGCGGCGCGCTCGCGCAGGGTGTGGGTGTCGGCCTCCCAGCCGTGCCCGGCCAGCCAGTCCGCCGGGTCGTCGGGCATCTCCGAGACCCACATGGACGCCGCCGAGCCGGGCACGGAGTCCGCGCCGAAGCGCTCGATCACGCCGCGCGAGCCCAAGGTCAGCCCCATCCGACTGCCTGGCGCCGACTGCGCGCTGATCCGGGCCAGCAGCAGCTCCACCGCGTCCTCGGGCAGATAGATCAGCAGTCCTTCGGCGATCCACACGGTCGTCGCGGCCGGGTCGTGCCCTGCGGCGGCCAGCGCGGCCGGCCAGTCCTCCCGCAGGTCCGCCGCGACGGTGATCCGCTCGCAGCGTGCGACGGCCCGCTCCTGGCGCAGCACCGAGGCCTTGAAGTCCAGTGGCACCGCGGTGTCGACCTCGAACAGCCGGGTGCCCTCGGGCCAGTCCATCCGGAAGGCACGGCTGTCCATGCCGGCGCCGAGCAGCACGACCTGCCGGACCCCGGACGCGGAGGCCTGCTGCAACAGGTCGTCGAGGAACTTCGTCCTGATGACGATGGAGAACGACACGGCCAGTCGGCGGCGGCGCGCGGCCTCGTCGGCGGGTGGCGGCGAGGAGGGCCACAGGCCGCCGGCGGTGGCGAAGGCCTGCGCCAGTGGGTCGCGGAACAACGCGTCCACCCGCTCGGTCTCCAGCGCCCGCACCCTGGCCACCCCCACCGCCGTGGCCCACACTCCCGACGGCTGCACCCGCTCCTGCTCATCAGTCATCGCGCCAGCCTAGATGATCGAACCGGAGGGGCCTGATGAGGGGAGCCGGGTCCGTGCGCGGCCGGCCGCGAATGCGCGCACTGACCACCAACCTTGAGTCGCTTCGGTCGCTTCGGTAGCTGATGAGTCGCTGGTGGGTCGCCGATGAGGCGAAGGGCGGCGAGGGCAGGAGCACTACTCAGGGGCAGGGACGGGCCCGCCGGGACGGAAGCGCTCCACCCCGACGATGTGCCGCACCTTTGCCGCGGTCATCCCAGGAGGCCGGCAACCACGGAGGGTGCGGTCCGCTTCGCGCGAGGCCACGTTCGAGTGAGGCCGCGAGGGCTCGTCCTGACGCCGGGTCACCGGTCGGCCGGCACCTCCGGTTCGTAGGCGCCGGCCGGGGCTCCGCGCTCACCGAGGAGCTGCGCGACCGGATCGGCGCTGCCCGAGGCGCTCAGCTCCTGTACCAGCTCGCAGTTCCTGGCGACCCTGCTGGAGACCCACTCGCGCAGCCACGCGGACAGCTGCGGGAGCGGCAGGTCGGACGGGGCCAGCCCGGCGAGCACGCACCCGGTCGCCGCCGCTCCGCCGACGTTGACGACCACGTCCGGCAGGACGGTGTGGCCGGCCTCGCGCAGCAACCGGCGGGCGGGCGGGGTGCAGCTCAGGTTTCCGCCCTCGACCACCAGGCCGGCCCGGACCGCCGGCACCGCCTCCTCGTCGACCGCGGAGGCGGAGGCCGCCAGCACCAGCACGTCGGCGTCGACGTGCAGCCACGCCTGCCCGGGCCCGTGGACGGTGACCCGGGCGGGCAGCCGTCTCCGGTCGATCGTGCCGTCGCTGCTGGTGAGCGCGGCGAGTTCGGCGACGGGCAGTCCGCGCTGGTCCTCGACAGTGCCCCGGACGTCGGCCACGGCCACCACCGAGTGGCCGTGGGCGGCCAGGTGGCCGGCCACCGCGCGCCCGACGGTGCCGAAGCCCTGGATCGCGATGCGCTGCGGGGTCCGCGCACCGGAGGCCCGTAGGGCGCCGAGCACCGCGACGGCCACGCCGAACCCGGTGATGTCGCCCATGTGGTCCCACAATTCGGCCCAGTCGACGGTGAGGCGGGTGGTGCCGGGGCGGCGGGTGACGTCGTACCCGGCGGCCTCGAAGGCGACCTGCCGGTCGGCGTAGGTGGTGCCCTGGTCGCACCCCAGGTACACCCCGCCGTTCAGCAGCGGGGCCGCGGCGCGGCCGAACCCCCGCATCACCGCCCGCCGTTCGACGGTGGCGCCCGGATCGGGTGCGATGCCGGCCTTGGCGCCGCCGATGGGCAGGCCGACCAGCGCCAGCTTGTGGGTCATGGCCCTGGCGAGCCCGGCCAGTTCCTGTTCGGTCACCGTCGGGGTCATCCTGGTGCCGCCCAGGGCCAGGCCGTCGACCATGGAGTCGACGACGACCCAGCCCCGGGCCTGGCACCCCGGGAGGTTCAGGGTGGTGGAGAGCAGGGGCTCGGCCACCGGGCGTGCGCCGTGCGGTGCGAGCGTCCGGTTCACTGCGCACCGTCCGCCGGGACGGACCGCAGGCGCAGACTGCGGGGGCGCATGTCGGTCCACACGTGTTCGATGTGCGCGAGGCACTCGTCCTTCGCGCCCCGCACACCGACCTCGCGCCAGCCGGCCGGCGACTCGCGGTCGGCGGACCAGATCGAGTACTGCTCCTCGTCGTTGACGACGACCTTCCACTGCTCGGGTGCTGCGCTGGTCATGCCGTTACCTCCAGATGTCGGTGGTCGGGGGGTCCGCCGGACGGCGGACGGGTGGAGCGGATTCACGGCCGGCGTCGAGACGGGGGCCATGGTGGGGTCCGGGACGGGCGTCGAGGCGCGCATCGAGGCCGTCCAGCCACGCCGGCAGGCTGGCGGCGCGCAGGAGGCCCGTTCCGACGAGCACACCGGCGAAGCCCTCACTGAGCAGGCGGGCGGCGGCGTCGGGGCCGCGGATGGCCCCGGCACTCACCGGGCACCGGGTGCCGCTGCCCAGCACCGCGGGCAGGAGTGACGAGCTGCGCCCGAGGTCGCCCGCGCCGCGTTCACGGGTGGCGATGTCCTTGTTGTTCACCGCGACCACGCACTCCTCGGCGCGCGGCACGCGGCTGATCTCCTCCTCGGTGGTGACCTCGACGAACGGTGTCAGGCCCAGGCTCAGGCCGAGCTCGACCAGATGGCCCAGGGTGGCGCGCGGCAGCAGCGCGGCGGTGAGCAGGACCGCGGACGCGCCGCTCTCGCGGGCCTGGTGCAGTTGGCTCCGGCGGGTGATGAAGTCCTTCTGCAGCACGGGCAGGTCCGTCGCCGACACGACCTCGTGCAGCAGGTCCGGGGTGCCGCCGAACCACCGGCCGGTGACCACGGACAGGCAGGGCGCGCCGACGTCCTGGTAGTCGGCGACCAGCCGGGCGGCCGACCTGTCGCCGAACAGGTCGTGTCCGGCGGCGTCCTGCCGCTTGAGCTCCATGATCACCGGTCGGCGGGCGTCCAGCAGCGCCTCGATGAACGCGGCCGTCATCTAGGCCCTCGCTTTCGGGTCACGCCAGCCGCGCCGCACGGCCGTGACCCGGTCGGCGCTCAGCCGTCCGTCGAGGTCCCTGGCCGCCGTGTCCACGTCGACGCCCAGGAACAGGGGGTGGTCCAGCACGGCCCGGTAGTCCTCCCGGTTGTCAGCCGAGATGCCGCCGGCCAGCAGGAAGGGCCGCGAGAGGCGGTCCGCGAACTCGATGACGGCCCCGCAGTCCGCCGGTTGCCCGGTACTGCCGATCCGGCCGTCCCCGGCGACCGCGTCCAGCAGGAAGAGGTCCGTCCCGGCCCGCTCGTACGCCGCGATCAGGGACCGTTCCGCGCGGGTGTCCGCGCCGAGGTGCAGCACCTTGACCACGGTGAGGTCCGTGGTGCCCTTCAGGGCGCGGACCAGGCCCGGCGGCTGGTAGCCGTGCAGTTGGACCCACCGGACCCCGGCCGCGGCCGTCGCCGCGCGCAGCGTCTCGGCGTCGTTGAGGAAGGTCACGAGGACCGGATGCATCCGCGCCGTTCGGTGCACGGTGTCGACGAGAGAGGTGAGTTGACTGAGCGTCAGATTGGCGCGGCCGCCTGGGACGCCGTGCCACAGGCCGACGAAGTCGGCTCCGGCGCTGTCGAGCGCTGCCACGTCCTCGGCCGAGGTGGCTCCGCAGATCTTGACCAGCATCAGGTGTCACAGCCCCAACATGGCGGCGATGCGGTTGCGTTGGATCTCCGACGTGCCCGAGTAGATCGGGCCGGCGACCGCGTCGCGCACGTCCTTCTCCAGTCCGTACTCGGCCAGGTACCCGCTGCCGCCGAAGATCTGCACGGCGGCCAGTGCGGAGGAGAGGTTGCTCTCGCTGGTGAGGACCTTGCTGACGGCGATGTCCCTCGTGACGTTCTCGCCCTCCGTGAGCCGGACGGCCGTGTCGTAGAGCCACTTGCGTGCGGTGTCCAGGCCGATGCTCATGTCCACGAGCTTGTGGGAGACCGACTGGTACGAGCCGATCGGACTGCCGAACTGGACGCGCTCCTTGGCGTACTCGACGCAGCGGTCGAGCCGGTACCGCATCTGGCCGGTGTTGATGACGAAGGAGCAGAGGATCTCCCACTTCATCACGTGGTCCAGGACCAGGAACCCGGATCCGACCCGGCCGATCGCGGCGGACGCGGGGATCCGGCAGTCGTCGAAGTGCAGTTCGCCCAGCGGCGCCGTCCGCAGCCCCATGGTGGCGACGGGTGGCCCGACGACGAGCCCGGGGGTGTCCCGCTCCACGACGAAGGCGGTGATGCTGAGCGGGCCGGCCTTCGGGTGGGTGCGCGCGTAGACCACGAACACGTCGGCCACCGGGCCGTTGGTGATGAAGGCCTTGCCGCCCCGCAGCACGAAGTCGTCGCCCTCGCGGGTGGCGGTGGTCCTCATCGCCAGCGCGTCGGAGCCGCTCTCGGTCTCGCTGATCGCGTGCGCCCCGATCGTCTCTCCCGAGCAGATCCCCGGCAGGTGGCGCGCCTTGAGCTCCGGCGAGCCGAAACGTTGCAGCGGGACTCCGACGCCGACCAGGTGGGTGGCGACCGAGAAGTTCAGTCCGCCGTCACGGCATCCGGTGCCGAGTCGTTCGAGCACGTGCATGGTGGTGAGCAGGTCCTGGCCCAGCCCGCCCCACTGCTCGTCGAACGGCAGGCCGAGGATTCCGGACCGCTGGATCAGCTTCCACTTGTCCCACGGGAAGGCGCCTTCCGCGTCCCCTTCGAGATGGCCCGAGCTGAGTTCCTCGCACCACTGGGCGATGCCCTCGCCCAGGGCGATCTGGTCGGCGTTCCAGCTGATCATCCGTCAGTCCTGCTCAGTACTCGGAGAAGTCGGTCGAGTCCAGGTTGTGGCGTTCGTCGCCGCGCAGCGCGGGCGAGAACACGCACACCAGGCGGAGGTCCGCGTCCTGGTCCGCGATCAGGAAGTGGGCGTCGTGCAGGTCGAGCGCGTACAGGGTGCCCGGCTCGATCGGGTGGGACGTGCCGTCGGCGTTCACGACCTGGCCCGTTCCCTCGATGCAGTAGCAGGCCTCCAGGTGGCGGCGGTACTCCAGCCTCGACTTGGTGCCGGCGCGGACGGTGGTGTCCGTCATCGTGTAGCCCAGGCCGTCGGATTCGAGAAGGAACCTGCGGCTGAGCCCGTTGCCCCAGTCCACGGTGGTCACCTCGTCAAGGCGTCGGACGATCATCGGGTGTGCCTCCTGGCGGCTTGTTGAGTGAGTTGCTTGTTGAGTGAGCGGTTTGCTGAATCAGCGGGTTGCTGAGTGAGCGGTTTGTTGAGTGAGCGGCTTGCCGGATCAGCGGTTTGCCGAGTACGGCGAAACGGTCCGTACGAAGGTGTGGAGCTCCTCGACCACGTCGGCCCCTTCGGCGAGGGCGTGTTCGATCCGGGCGACCCCGGCGCTGCCCACGACCGCGGCGTCGGCGCCGAGGCCGTGCAGCAGGTCGATGTCCGCCCTGGAGCGGACGCCGAACCCGACGGCGATCGGTACGGCGGTCGTCCTGCGCAGCGCGGCCAGCGCGTCGGCCAGCTCCTGGCGGTCGGCCGTGAGCGTGCCGCCGCTGCGGCCGTAGTGGGCCACCAGGTACAGGTACGCGGTGGCGGACTCGGCGGCCGCGGCCTTCACCTCGGCCGTCGACGCGGCGTAGCAGGTGGTGACCACGGGCAGCCCCGCCTCCTGCACCGCTTCGAGGTAGCCGGCCCGTAGCCGCGGCGGCAGGCCGTGGACCAGCAGGCCGTCGACGCCCGAGTCGGCGACCCGCCGGACGAAGCCGGGCACGGTCAGGCCTCTGACCGTGTGGCTCCAGTCGGCCAGCAGTGCCACCCGCAGGTGGCGCAGCCGGGGCAGGATCCCGCCGAGGAACCCGAGCACCTCGTCGAGTCCGACGCCGTCGGCCAGGGCCCGCTGCGCCGATCGGCGGATGACCGGCCCGTCGGTGACCGAGTCGGGGAAGGGCACCGCCAGCTCCAGGCAGTCCACGTGGCAGTCGTCGAGCATCCGCAGGACGTCGGCGAGGACGGGCAGCGGGGGGTCTCCGGCGTTGAGGAACATCGCCAGGCCGGGCCGGTCCGGTGGCCGGTGTGCGAAGAACCCGCTCACCGCGCACGCGCCGTGGTGATCACGCTGCGCGCCGGGTGGGCGCGCAAGCGGTCGACGAGGGCGCGGGCGGCGCCGCTGCGGAGGGCGTCGTCGGCCGCCCGGATCGCCTCCGGCCAGCCGTCGATCAGCCCGCTCGCGACGGCCAGGGCGGCGGCGTTCAGGCGGACGGTCCGCGTTGCGAGCGGCGTCCCGGCTCCGGAGAGTACGGCGAGGAAGTGGTCGACGACGTCCTCTCCCGCTGCGGCCGGCCGTAGTTCGGCGATCGCGTCGGTGCCGGTGCCGGTGCCGCTGCCCGGAGCCTTGGGAGCCTCGGCCCGCAGCCGGATCGCGTCGGTGCCGTCATTGGTGAGGACGACGTTGTCGACGGAGCTGACGAGCTCGTCGACTCCCAGCTCGTTGGAGCACAGCCAGATCCTCCGGTCGGCGACCGTGGCGGCGACCGGGCCCAGAACCGGCAGCAGCGCATGGTCCGAGACGCCGACGAGCTGGGCGGAGACCGGCACCGCGGCCAGGAAGGGGCCGACGGAGTTGACGAATCCGCCGATCATCCGCAGGTCCATCGGCACGATGCTCCGGGCCAGCAGCGCCACCTCCCGCGGGTAGACGAAGTTCCCCGGGAAGGCGATGCCGAAGCGTTCCAGCAGGTCGTCGGTCTGCTCGTACGAGGCGGTCGTCCGGATGCCGAGGCTGTCGAGCAGGTCGTGGGAGCCGCAGGTGCTCGTGTAGGCGCGGGATCCCGTCTTGACGATGCGCACGCCCAGGGCGGCGGCGACGAACGCCGCCGCGGTGGAGATGTTGAACGTGGCCGGCCCGCCTCCGGTGCCGACGATGTTGGCCGTGCCGTCCAGCCGCGCGGGGACGGCCGGCCGGCGCTCGTCCAGCGAGCGGAGCATGGCGACCAGCGTGTCCCGGTCGGGCATCCGGGTGGACAGCGAGGACAGCAGCGCCACCGTCTCGCCGGAGCGGAGGGCGCCGTCACGCAGCTGGTCCCAGAAGGACCCCCACATCTCCTGGTCGACGACGGCGCGGTCCCGGCCGATCAGCGCTCGCAGCACCTCGTGCATGACTAGGGGGCGTCCGTCCGGTGCTGCTGGGCCTGCTCGATGAACCTGTTGATCGAGCCGACCGAGCGGAAGCTGTCCGGGTCGAGGTCGAGGTCGATCTCCTCGACGCGCAGGTCGAAGCAGTCCTCCAGCCAGGCGATCGTCTTGAGCAGGCCGAGGCTGTCGATGACCCCGCCGTCCACGAGGTCGTAGTCGGCGTCCAGTTCGTTCGCGCCGACGTCCGGCAGGAACTCCTCGATGATGAACTGGGTGACTACCGCGGCGTGTTTCACGTGGCCGTTCCTTCGTTTGGCTGGGACGGGGAGCAGGCGGGCTGGAGGGATGTGCGGTCGATCTTTCCGGTGGACGTCCTGGGCAGCGGGTCGTCCACGATCAGCAGGGTCGAGGGGACGGCGGTGAGCGGAAGCCGTTGTGCGCAGTGCCGGCGCAGCGCCAGCGAGTTCAGCCGGCTGTCCGGGGCGCGGCGGACCACGCCCCGCAGCAGGCGGCCGGCCACCGGGTCGGGCACGGTCACCACGGCCGCCTCGACGACGTCGGGGTGGTCGAGCAGCACCTGCTCGACCTCGTGGGTGTTGACCCGCACGCCGCGGACCTTGACCTGGTGGTCGTTGCGGCCTTCCAGGGTGATGCGGCCGTCCCGGTCACGCCGCACGAGGTCGCCGCTGCGGAAGTGGCGCCGCGCCTGCCCGTCGTGGTGGTGGGTCGCGAACCTGTCCGCGTCCTGCTCCCGGTCCAGGTAGCCGTCGGTCTGGAACGGCGTCGCGACGTGGAGCTCGCCGGTTCCCGGCCCGGTCACGATCCCGCCGTCGGCACCGACGATCACCGCGTGGACTCCGGGCAGCGGGCGCCCGATCGGCACCGGGCCGTCGGCCGGCTCGGTGCCGTCGACCTCGTGCAGGAAGCTGTCGTTGGTCTCGGTGCAGCCGTAGACGTTGTAGAACCGCGCGCCGGTGAACAGCCGCGGGAGTTCGGACAGGCAGCGGGCGGGCATGCTGTCGCCGGTGAAGACGACGTGCTCGACGGTGTCGAGCCGCCGGCCGCTCCCGGCGGCCGCGTCGACCAGCAGCCGGTAGAACATCGGTACCGCCTGGACGAGTCGGACCGCGTGTCGGGACACGAGGTCCAGCAGGTAGCCCGGCTGGGTGGCCCGGGCCGGGTCGACCAGGACGACGCGGCCGCCGTACTTGAGCGTGGTCCAGATGTCCAGCAGGCACAGGTCGAAGGTGAGCGGCGCGTAGTTGAGGACCGTCGTTCCCCGACGGATGCCGAACCGCTCGCCGGCCCAGGTGGTGAAGCGGTCCACCGCCCCCGTGCTCAGCGGCACGATCTTCGGCCGCCCGGTGGATCCGGAGGTGGTGAACATGAAGGAGACGTCGCCGGGTTCCGTGCGGCGCGGCGCCTCCGGTGCCGCCGGCCGGTCCGGGTCACCCGGCCCCGGTCCGGGCGCCCGAGGGCTCTCCGGCGACAGGACGTGCCGGATTCCGGCCTGCTCGACCAGCGCGTGGGGTGTTCTCCCCTCCGGCGCGGGCGCTGGCAGCAGCAGGAAGCGCCGCCCTTCCAGCAGGCAGGCGAGCACCAGGGCGATCGTCGAGGGCGACTTGGCGGCCGGGATGCCGACCGGCTCGTCCCCGCCCAGGGCGAGCCCGGCGATCCGGACGCGCTCCCGCTCCGCCAGTTGGTGGAGTTCACCGTAGGTCGTCTCTTCCCCGCGCCATATCAGCGCCGGATCACCGGGGTGGCCGGTGGCGTGCGAGACGAATGAACCCACCAGACTCTGCTGCTGCATCACGACTTCTCCGAGTTCATGCAACGGGGTGGGTTCATATACAACGGATGAGTTCATGCAACGGGTTCACCGATCTTTTCCGGAACAATGAAGGCCCGACAGGAAAGGGGCCCACCCGGCCGTCCCCTGGAGACAGAAGAATTATCACGTGATGCCCGTCCACGGAAGTGGAGTGCACGATCCGCGTCATGACGGCACGTCAGAGACGGTGTCGGGTCGGCCGCGCCGATGCTAGCCGTCGAGCGTGTTCGATCTACATAAGGATTCCGGTGGACTGGCGTAAATATTGTCTTGATGCCTGCAACCCCGTTCCCGATCTTGCGGAGTGAGACGGGACCGACCTAGTATCCGCCGTACTGTTCGCCAAGTAGCGAATCGGCGAAGGGATTTCCGGGGCGTTGAAGCGTTCCCGATCGCCGTGAAAGGTGGATCCGTCATGCCTGGCCCCGATCGGCGCGCGCACGCTCCGACCCTGTTGTCCTTCGCCCAGCAACGGCTGTGGTTCCTCGACCGGCTGCGGCCGGGCCGGCCGGACCACAACGTCCCGACCGCGGTGCGCCTGCGCGGCCGACTGGACCAGGAGGCGCTCACCCGGGCGCTGACCGAAGTCGTGCGGCGCCACGAGGTGTTGCGCGGCAGGATCGTCGACACCGAGGACGGCCCGCGCCACGTCGCGGAGCCGGTCGAGACCTTCGTGCCGACGATCACCGATCTGACGCACACCCCCGCGGAGCAGGCCTGGCAGCGGGCCCGGGAGCTGGTGGCCGCCGATCTGGCGACCCCGTTCGACCTCGGGACCGCTCCGATGCTGCGGGCCCGGCTGATCCGCATCGCCCCCGACGACCACCTGCTCCTCCTGGTGATCCACCACATCGCCTGTGACGGCTGGTCGCTGTCGGTGCTGTGGCAGGAGTTCTCCGCCGGATACGGCGCCGCCGTCGACGGCCGGCCGATCGCCCTGGCGGACCTGCCCGTCCAGTACGCCGATTTCGCCGACTGGCAACGGAGCCACCAGGCCGGAGCGGCGATGCTGGACCAACTCGCCCACTGGCGCGAGCACTTGGCCGACCTGAGCCCGTCGGTGCTCCCGACGGACCGGGCCCGCCCCACGGAGTGGTCAGGCCGGGGCGACCAGGTCGAGATCGAGATCCCGGCGGAACTCGCCGAGCGCATACGCACACTGGGGCGCGCCCACGAGGTGACGCCGTTCATGACCCTGCTGGCCGCCTTCCAGGTCCTGCTCGCGCGCTGCACGGGACAGGCCGACGTGACGGTGGGGACGCCGATCTCCGGGCGGACCCGGATCGAGGTGGAGCCGCTGGTCGGCTTCTTCGTCAACACGCTCGTCCTGCGCACCGACCTGTCGGGCGACCCCGGCTTCACCGACGTGCTCGCCCGGGTGCGGCGGGGCGCGGTGGAGGCCTACGCCCACCAGGACGTCCCCTTCGAACGGCTGGTGCAGGAGCTGCGGCCCGAACGCGACCTCGGCCAACACCCGCTGTTCACGGTCATGTTCCAGCTGGAGGATCCGCCCGCGCTCCCGTCCGGCCTCCCGGGGCTCGAAGTGAGTGCCCATCAGATACCGAACGGCGTGGCGAAGTTCGACATCGAGGTCTCCATGACGGACGGCGGCGATCGCTTCACCGGCGTCATCCGCTATGCCGCCGACCTCTTCGACCGCGACACGGTGCGGCAACTCTCCGAGGGTTTCCGGGCGTTGCTCGACCAGCTCGTCGACAGCCCCGAACGGCCGATCTCGGCGTGGGAGACCCCTCCGGGCCTCCGGGTGAGCCGCCCCGCGCCCGCCACCCTCGGGACCGAGACCGAGCCCGCCGCAGAGACCGAGCCCGAGACCGAACCCGCGACCGGGCCCGCCACCGAGACCGAGCTCCTCGTGCTGGAGACCTGGGCCGCGGTGCTCGGTGTCACCCCGGACGGCGTGGACAGCGACTTCTTCGAGCTGGGCGGCCATTCGCTCCTCGCGTCGAAGGTCATGTCCCGACTCGGCCGGGCACTCGACCTCGAACTGCCCGTCGCCCTGCTCTTCTACCACCCGACCGTCGCCGAACTCGCCGACGGCATCGACGCGGCGTTGCTGGCGGACCTCGCCGCCGCCGAATCGGAACCGCTCCCCGCCGGAAAGGCCCGTCACCCGTGAAGGCACAGCACAGTCGCCCCGAGCCCGGCCGGCCGACCGGTTCCGCGCCCGGAGCCGCCCCGTCGACCGGCCCCTCGACCGGCCCGGCGCCGGCCACCACACGGGCCACCACCCGGGCCCTGCTCGACCAACGCGTCCGCGCGGCCCGGAGCCGGGCCGCCGAGGGCGAGCCGGAGGCCGCGATCCCGCCCCGCCCGGCGGGAGCGCAGGTGACGTCGTTCACCCAGGAACGCATGTGGCTGATCGAGCGGCTGTCCACCGGCCCCGCGATGTACAACGTCCACGAGGTCTTCCGGCTGCACGGCCCGCTGGACGTGGCCGCCCTCGGCCACAGCCTCACCGGGCTGGTGCGACGCCACGAAGTCCTGCGCACCGCCTTCCCCGAGCGGGACGGGCGCCCCAGCCCCTCGGTCGAGCCGGCCCGGCCGCTCGACCTGCCCGTCACGGACCTCCGGACCGAGCCCGCGGAACGCCGGGCGCAGCTGGCCCTCGACCTCGTCCGGTCCGAGATCCTGCGCCCGTTCGACCTGGCCGCCGCCCCGCTGCTGCGCGCAGCACTGCTGCGGGTCGACGAGGACGAACACGTCCTGGTGGTGGTCGTCCACCACATCGCCGTCGACGGCTGGTCGATGCCGCTGCTGTGGGACGACCTGTCGGCGATGTACCGGAGCCGGCTGGAAGGCCGCGAGCACGAGCTGCCCCCCTTGCGGATCCAGTACGCGGACTTCGCCCACTGGCAGCGGGAGCGGCTCTCCGGCGAGCGCCTGCAGCGCCAACTGGACTACTGGAGTGCACAGTTGTCCGGGCTTTCGCCGCTGGACCTGCCCACCGACCGCCCGCGCGGACCGGTCCGCGCGGGCCGGGGCGAACGGATCACCTTCACGGTGCCCGAGGAACTGGCCGACCGGCTGCGGCTGCTGGGCCGGCGGCACGGCGCGACGATGTTCATGACGCTGCTCGCCGGGTTCCAGGCCCTGCTGGCCCGCTACAGCGGGCAGTCCGACGTGGCGGTCGGCACCCCGGTCGCGGGCCGGACCCGACCGGAACTCGACCCGCTGGTGGGCTCGTTCATCAACACCGTGGTCATCCGCACCGACCTCGCGGACGACCCGAGCTTCGCCGAACTGCTCGACCGGGTGCGCCGGACCGCCGTGGACGCCTACGCGCACCAGGACCTGCCGTTCGAACGGCTGGTGCAGGAGCTGCGGCCGGCCCGAGGCCTCGACCGCAACCCGCTGTTCCAGGTGATGTTCGCCGGCCTGTCCGACCCGGCCGCCGCCCTGCGGCTGGTGGGGACGGAGGTCGAACAGATCGAGGTCGACAACGGCACGGCCAAGGTCGACCTCAGCCTGGTGATAGCCGAGCGGCCGGCCGCCTCGGCCGCCACGACCGGCACGACCGGGACAGCCGGCACCACCGGGACCGTGGCCTTCGACACCGACCTGTTCGACCGCGCGAGCGTGGAACGCCTGGTCGGCCACTACCTGCGGCTGCTGGACGCCGCGGCCGGCGACCCCGACCGCCCCGTCTCGCGCCTGGACCTGCTCACCGAGGCCGAGCGCGAAGCGCTGCTGGTGGCCGCCAACGCCACCGACGAACCCTTCCCCGCCGACCTCTGCGTGCACGAGCTGGTCGAGGAACAGGCCCGGCTGACCCCCGACGCGGTGGCGGTCCGCTGCGGCGCCCAGCTGCTGACCTACCGGGAACTCGACAGTCGGGCCAACCAGTTGGCCCGACACCTGCGAGCCAGGGGAGCACGGCCGGAACGCCTGGTCGGCGTGTGCCTGCCGCGCTCGGCCGACCTGGTGGTGGCCCTGCTGGCCGTCCTCAAGTCGGGCGCCGCCTACCTGCCGCTGGACCCGGACCTCCCGGCGCAGCGCATGTCGTTCATGCTCGCCGACGCCGAAGTGCCGCTGCTGCTCACCCAGCGCTCCCTGGCCGACCGGCTGCCGCAGCACGGCGCCGCGACGGTGTGGACGGACGACGAGGCCGGGCTCATCGCGGCCCTGCCCGGGGACGGGCTGCCGCCGCTCGCGACGCCCGCCAACCTGGCGTACTCGATCTACACCTCCGGTTCGACCGGCCGCCCCAAGGCCGTGCTGGTCCCGCACGAGGGCGTGGTCAACTACCTGGTGGTCCGAGGCCGACAGCTGGACCTCGACGGGGACGACGTCGTCGCCTCGGTGGCCTCGATCTCCTTCGACGTCATCGTCCCCCAGGTGCTCATGCCCCTGGCCTGGGGCGCGAGCGTGGTGATCGCCCCGTCGGAGGTCGCGGTCGACGGCCCGCGCCTGACGGAGATGATGCGCGAGTTCGGCGTCACCACGCTCATGGCCACACCGGCCACCTGGCTCCTGCTGCTGGACGGCGGATGGCAGGGCGGCCGGTTCCAGGCGATCTGCGTGGGCGAACCGCTCCAGCCCGCCCTGGCCCGGCGGCTCCTCGACCGGGTCTCCACGCTGTGGAACGGCTACGGCCCCACCGAGGCGTCCGTCGGCTGCGTCACCCGGCGCGTGGACGCCGACCGGGACCTGGTCCGGCCCGGAGGGTCCGTGCCGATCGGCCGGCCGCTCGGCAACCTCCGGATCTACCTGCTGGACCCGGCCGGCGCCCCGGTGCCCGCCGGCGTTCCGGGCGAGATCCACATCGGCGGGGTCGGCGTCACCCGCGGGTACGCCAACCGGCCGGGGCTGACCGCCGAGCGCTTCGTGCCCGATCCGTTCGGTGCCGACGGCGGCCGGCTGTACCGGACCGGCGACCTGGCGCGGTACCTGCCGGACGGCAGCCTGGTCTTCCTCGGCCGCACCGACGAGCAGGTGAAGATCCGGGGGTACCGCATCGAGCTGGGCGAGATCGAGGCCGCGCTGTGCGCGCAGCCCGGTGTCGCCAGGGCCACGGTGACGGTGCGGGGCACCGGGACGGACGCCGAACTGGCCGGCTACCTGGTGTGGCAGGACCGGCCCGGTGACCTGGCGGTCCTGCGGCGCTCGCTGCGCGAGACCCTGCCCGAGTTCATGGTGCCCACGACGCTGACCGCACTCGACCGGATCCCGTTGACCACGAACGGCAAGGTGGACCGCGGGGCCCTGCCCGAGCCGGCCCGCCACGGCCACGAGGCGGGTGCGCTACCGCCGCGGGACCTGCTGGAACTCCTGATGACCAGGATCTGGGAGCGCGTGCTGGGCACCCCGCGGGTCGGCGTCCGGGACGACTTCTTCGCGCTGGGCGGGCATTCGCTCAGGGCGGTCGAGCTCGTGGAGGCGGTCCGGCGGGAGTGGGGGGTCACCGTGCCGCTGAACACGGTGTTCCGCCACCCCACCGTCGAGGGGCTGTGCGCGGAACTGCCCAACGCCTCGCAGGCCCTGCGCCGGCTCGTGGTCCCGCTGGCCGAAGGAGACCCCCGCAGGGCGCCGCTGATCCTGGTGCACCCGCAGAGCGGCGACGTGTGCTCCTTCCTCCACCTGGCCGAACACCTCACCGAACACCTCACCGAACGCCTGGCCGAGCACCCCGCCGCACACCCCGACGGACCGCTCGCCGCCGGACCGCTCGCCGGCGGCCGGCCCGTCTACGGCCTGGAGGCCGTCGGCTACAACACCGACGAGCCGCCACTGGCCACCGTCGAGGAGCAGGCGCAGCGCTACCTGCGGGAGCTGCGGTCCGTCCTGCCCGACGGTCCGTACCTGCTGGCCGGCTGGTCCTTCGGCGGGCTGGTCGCCTTCGAGATGGCCCGCCTGCTGGAGGAGGAGGGGAACCCTCCGGGGTTCCTCGGGATCATCGACGTCGGAGCGCCCGCGCCCGCCGACGGAGCCACCGACGGAGCCACCGACGGCTCCACTGCTGGAGCCACCGACGGGCCCGACGGCCATGACGCGCACGGGACGGCCCGGTTCGCGCTCGCCTCCGGACTGCCCGCCGGAGCCGTCGGAGACCTCCACGAGCTCGACGAGCAGGACGCCCTCTCGCTGCTGCTCCACGACGCGCACGCCGACGAGCGCCTTCCCCAGCGGGTGCGCACCGAACAACTGCGGCGCATGGTACGGGTCTTCACCACCAACGGCGACGCCGCCCGACGCTACCGGTCGACCGCGCGGCTGCGGACACCGATCCACCTGTTCACGAGCGCCGAGGCACACCCCGTGCTCGCCGCCCCGGTCGTGGTCCCCGCCCGGTGGCGCGACCGCACCGAGGGGGCGTTGAGCGTGGTCGAGGTGCCCGGCAACCACCACGACATGCTGTCGCCGCCCCACGCCGCACCCTTCGCCGACGCACTGTCGGCTGTCCTGGAGGAGCTCGGATGAGCGACGGACACGAACTGCCGCTGTCGTCGGCCCAGTCCGGCATCTGGTTCGCCCACCACCTGCGCCCCGGCAGCCCCGTCTACAACACCGGCGAGTACGTGGACATCCCCGGGCCGATCGACCCGGAGCTGTTCGAGACGGCCGTGCGGCGCGTGGTGGACGAGACCGAGTCCCTGCGCGTTCGCCTCACCGACGGTGCCGAGGGCCCCCGGCAGGTCGTCGCCCCGGCGCCCGACTGGTCGATGGACCACGTCGACCTCACCTCGGCACCGGATCCGCTGCGGGCGGCGGAGCGCTGGATGCGCGCCGACCTGTCCACACCGGTCGGGCTCACCCGGGACCGGCTGTTCCGCCAGGCCCTGTTCGCCGTCGCGCCGGACCGCTTCCTCTGGTACCAGCGCGTCCACCACATCGTGGTCGACGGCTTCAGCATGTCGCTCATCGCGCGCCGCGTCGCCAGGACCTACACCGGGCTGGTCGAGGGCAGGGAAGGGGCACGGCCGGCCTTCGGGCCGCTGAGCACCCTGCTGACGTACGACGCCGCCTACCACGCGTCGGAACAGCCCGAACAGGACCGGGAGTTCTGGGCGGCCCGGCTGGCCGGGCGGCCCGATCCCGTCAGCCTCGCCAGCCGCTCGGCGGCCGCCTCGGACGGCTTCCTGCGCCGTACCAGCACCCTCGACGCGCCCACCGTGGCCGCGCTGCGGCGGGCCGCGCGGCCCGCCGGGGCGAGCTGGCCCACCGCCTTCACCGCGGCGGTCGCCGCCTACCTCCACCGCCTCAGCGGCGAACGGGACATCGTGCTGAGCATGCCGGTGACCGGGCGCACCGGCTCCTCCGTGCAGTCCGTCCCCGGCATGGTGGCGAACGTGGTGCCGCTGCGGCTGCGCGTGCACCCGGAACAGGGCCTGTCCGCACTCGCGCGACAGGTGGCCGAGGAGGTCGCCGCCCTGCGCGGGCACCAGCGCCACCGCAGCGAGGACCTGCGCAGGGACCTGGATCCGGCCCGGTCGGAGCGGGTCCTGTTCGGGCCCCTCGTCAACATCATGTCCTTCTACTACCACCTGGACTTCGCGGGCGTCCGGGCCACCGTGCACAACCTGTCCAACGGGCCGGTCGAGGACCTCTCGTTCTCCGTCTACGACCGCTCCGACGGCACCGCGCCCCGGCTCGACGTCGACGCGAACCCCGCGCTCTACTCCGAGGCCGAACTCACCGTCCACCAGCAGCGGTTCCTCCGGTTCCTGGACGCGGTGGCCGCCGACCCGGATCGGCCGATCGGCCGGCCCGACCTCCTCACCCCCGAGGAACGGCAGCGCACCGTCCTGGCCGTCAACCGCACCACGCAGCCGCTGCCGCACCCGACGGTGCCGCTGGCCTTCGCGGCCGAGGTCGCGCGCACGCCCGACGCGCCCGCCGTGGTGTGCGGCGAAACCACCCTGTCCTACGCGGAGTTGAACGACCGCGCCAACCGGCTGGCCCACCGGCTCATCGCCCTGGGCGTCCGCTGCGACAGCACGGTGGCCGTGCTCATGGAACGCTCCGCGGACGTGGTGGTGTCGGTCCTGGCGATCAGCAAGGCCGGCGGCGCCTACGTGCCGCTGGACACCCGGGCCCCGGCGGCCCGCCTGCGCCGCGTCCTGGACGACACCGGGGCGGCGGTGCTGCTCACCCACCGGGCCACCCGGGACGACGCACCACTGTCCCACGGCACACCGGTCGTGGTCGTCGACGCCGACCCCGGACTCGCCGACGAGCCGGCCACCGACCCCGTCGTGCCGCTGCGCCCGGACCACCTGGCGTGCGTCCTCTACACCTCCGGGTCCACGGGCACGCCGAAGGGCGTGGCCCTGACCCACCGCAACGTCATCAGCCTGACCGCGCAACGCTATTGGCGCGAGTTGGACGGCCCACGGGTCCTCGCCCACTCCCCGCACGCCTTCGACGCCTCGACCTACGAGTGGTGGGTGCCGCTGCTCAACGGGGGCCGGGTCGTCGTGGCCCCGCCCGGCGAGCTGGCGCTCGCGGACCTCCACCGGCTCATCGTCGACCACCGGGTCGGGGCGCTGTGGCTGACGGCCGGGCTGTTCCGGGTGTTCGCCGAGGAGTCGCCCGGCACGCTGGCCGGGGTCGGCCAGGTGTGGACCGGCGGTGACATCGTGCCGGCCGATGCCGTCCGGCGCGTCCTGGCCCGGTGCCCGGACTCCGTGGTGGTCGCCGGGTACGGCCCGACCGAGGCCACCACGTTCACCACGCGCAGGGTGCTGCGCCCCGGCGAGCCCGTGCCCGACGTCGTCCCCCTCGGCCGACCGGTGGACAACAGGCGGGTGTTCGTCCTGGACGAGGCGCTGTCGCCGGTGCCGCCGGGGGTGGCCGGCGTGCTGTACGTCGCCGGTGCGGGCGTGGCGCGCGGGTACCTGAACGACCCCCGCCGCACGGCCGGCCAGTTCCTGCCGTGCCCCTTCGGCGAACCGGGCGAGCGGATGTACCGCACGGGCGACGTGGTCCGCTGGAACGCCGAGGGGGAACTCGAGTTCCTCGGCCGCGCGGACGAGCAGGTCAAGCTCCACGGCTTCCGCATCGAGCTGGGCGAGATCGAGGCGGTGCTGGCCGGGCACCCGGCCGTCGCCCAGGCGACCGTGGTCGCCGGCCCGGGCGCCTCGCCCGGCAGGCGCCTGATCGGCTACGTCGTCCCGGCCGGGGACTCGGGGCTCGACCCGGCGGCGCTGCGGGAACACGTCGGCGCGGTGCTGCCGGACTACATGGTGCCCTCGGCGATCGTCACGCTCGACGCCTTCCCCCTGACGCCCAGGGGCAAGATCGACCGGGCCGCGCTGCCCGTCCCCGACCTCGCACCGGCACCGTCGGGGCCCGAGCCGCGAACCCCGGCGGAGCAGACGATGTGCGCGCTGTTCGCCGAGGTGCTCGGCCGGCCGGCGGTGGGCGTCGACGACGGTTTCTTCGCGCTGGGCGGCAACTCCCTGCTGGCGACCCGGCTGGTCAACCGGGTGCGGGTGCGGTTCGGCCGTGAACTCACCCTCGGCGCCCTGTTCCAGGCACCCACACCGGCGCGCCTGGTCGAAGCGGTCGAGGACGCCCCGGACGCCGCGGCCGTACCGGCCCTCTCACCCCGCACACGACTCTGACACCGATCAAGCGATCGAACGATCACAGGAAGCACCTCGGCATGGTCCACACCCTCTCCCATCCCGACGAAACGCCGGCACCACCGGCACCACCGGCACCACTGGCAACACCCGCACGACCGGAGACCCCGATGGCCCAGCAAACCCCGACGGCCCCGGCACTGGGGGTGTCCCAGGTCCGCCGGTACTACCAGCTCGTCGACGCCGGGGACGTGCCCGCGCTGGTCGCCCTGTTCACCCCGGACGCCCGCTACCACCGCCCCGGCTACCGACCCATGGTCGGGCACGCCGAACTGGAACGCTTCTACCGCGACCAGCGGGTGATCCGCACCGGCGTGCACACCCTGGCCACCGTGGTCACGACCGACGACGAGGTGGCGGTGCACGGCCTGTTCCGCGGCGTGCTGCACGACGGCGGTGAGGTCGAGCTGCGGTTCGCCGACTTCTTCCGGATGACGCCGCAGGGCCGCATCGCCGCGCGGGACACCTTCTTCCACGTGCCGGCGGTCTGAGGCGGTGGACGCACCCGGTGACACCGCGCACCACGTACTGCGCAGCGGCCACCGCGACGACCGCCCACCGAACAGCGCCGACAGCGGCCACCGCGACGGCGACCGTGCCGGCGACGGCCACAACGACGGCCCACGCGGTCGCGCGTCCAACCCCGACGGGGACACTTCAGCACAGGAAAGCGGGAAGCAGTTGACCAAGACGGTCCTCACCTCCGACATCCCGGCGTTCGTCGGCAGCGGACGGCCACCGTTCGACGCGCGGGCCATCCACGAGCTGGTCGCCGAACAGGCGGAGCGGGCCCCGCACGCGCCCGCCGTCACCTGCGACGGACGGACCCTGACCTACCAGCAGCTCAACGACCGCGCCAACCGGCTCGCCGGGCGGCTGCGCGCGGCCGGACTGGCGCAGGAGGACGTCGTGGGCGTGCTGGTGCCACGGTCGCCGGAGCTGATCGTGGCCCTGCTCGCCGTCCTCATCGCGGGCGGGGCGTACCTCGGGCTCGAACCGGACGACCCGGCCGGCCGCCACGCGCTGCTGCTCAAGGACGCCGGCGCGGGCATGGTGATCGCCGGAGAGGCCCTGGGGGAGCAGCTGCCCGACACCGTCGTCACGGTGACGGTGGCGGTGACGGAAGGCGACCCGGCGCAGGAGCCGGCCGCAGGGCCGGCGGCTGCGGCCCGCCCCGGCGACCCGGACCGGCTCGCCTACGTCAGCTACACCTCGGGCTCCACCGGCGAGCCCAAGGGCGTCGGCGTGCCCCACCGGGCGATCGACCGGCTCGTCCGGGGTGCGGACTGGGTGGACGTCCGCGCCGAGGACGTCTTCTTCCACCTCGCGCCGGTCGCGTTCGACGCGTCCACGTTCGAGATCTGGGCCCCCCTCGTCAACGGCTGCCGGCTGGTCCTCTTCCCCCCGGTCGCCATCACGCTGGAGCACGTGGCGCGCGTCGTCCGCGCCGAGCGCGTGACGGTCCTGCTGCTGACCACCGGGCTCTTCCACCAGATGGTGAGCTCGCACCTGGAGGCGTTCGCCGACGTGCGGCACGTCCTCACCGGGGGCGACGTGGCCTCGCCGGGCCACGTCCAGCACCTGCTGGCCCGCTACCCGGGGCTGCTCTTCACCAACGGCTACGGGCCGACCGAGAACACCACCTACACGACCTGCTGGACCAGCAGCACCCTCCCGGAGCTGCGCAGCGTGCCGATCGGCCGCCCGATCAGCGGCACCAGGGTCGCCGTGCTCGACGGCGACCTCGGGCCGGTGCCCGTCGGCGAGTGCGGCGAGCTGTACGTGGCCGGGGCGGGCCTGGCCCGCGGCTACCTGGGCCGCCCGGCCGCGACGGCCGAACGGTTCCTGCCCGACCCGTTCGGGACCGAGCCGGGGGCCCGGATGTACCGGACCGGCGACCTCGTGCGATGGCTGCCCGACGGCACGCTGGAGTTCGTCGGACGCGCGGACGACCAGGTCAAGGTCCAGGGCTACCGCGCCGAACCGCGCGCCGTCGAGGTCGAGCTGGAACGGCTCGCCGAGGTGCGGCACGCGGTCGTGCTGCCGCAGGCCGACCCGGCGGGCGGCACCCGGCTCCTGGCCTACGTCGTGCCCACGCAGCCCGACCCGGCGGGCAACGCCGACCTCGGCCGGCGGCTGCGCCACGAGCTGCGGGACAGGCTGCCGGGCTACCTGATCCCCTGGGCGATCCTCGTCCGTCCCGAGCTGCCGGTGAACCGCAACGGCAAGATCGACCGCCGGGCCCTGCCCAGCGCCACCCGGGTCCCGCGCAACGTGGCCAACGAGTACGTCCCGCCCGTCACCGAGGTGCAGACGCGACTGACCGAGTTGTGGGGCGACATCCTCGGCATCGAACCGGTCGGCGTCGAGGACGACTTCTTCGACCTCGGCGGGCACTCCCTGCTGGCCACCGACCTCCTGGTCGCCACCCAGCGCGAGTTCGACGTGGACCTCCCCGCGCAGATCCTGTACCTGTCGCCGACCGTCGCCGAGCTGGCGACGGCCCTCACCGCCCGGATGCGGACGGCGGACCCGGACGGTCCGACGCAGAGCCCGGACGGTCCGACGGCGGGCCCCGCCGACGGAGCACGGCAGGAGCAGCCCCGATGACGGCCGTTCCCCCCACCCCGCGATGCCCGGTCCTGGCCCCGCAGCCGGTCGACCTGATCGACCCCGACCTCTACCACTCGGGCGGGGCGCACGAGGTGTGGCGACGGCTGCGCCGCGACGCCCCGGTGAGCTGGCAGCCGGTCGGCGACATCGGCTACTGGTCGGTCGTCGGCTACGCCGAGGCCAACCGGGTGCTCCGCGACCACGACACGTTCACCTCCGAACAGGGCACCCTGCTCAACCTCCTCGGCCAGGGCGACCCCGCGGGCGGCCGGCAGATGGCCGTGACCGACCCGCCCCGGCACGCGCACCTGCGCGGCCCGCTGCAGCAGGCGCTGTCGATCAAGACGGTGGAGAACGACCGGGAGGCCATCCGCCGGGTCATCGTCGAACTGCTCCGGCCGTTGGCCGACGGCGGCCCGTTCGACTTCGCCGCCGCCATGGCCACCCTGCCGATGGCGGTGATCGGCACCATGATGGCGCTGCCGGAACAGGACTGGCCGCGGCTGGTCCGGCTCGCCCACGCCTGCATCGCCGCGGACGACCCCGAGTTCCAGCTCGCCGCCGGACCGCAGGCCACCCTGGTGACCGCCCACCGCGAACTGTTCGCCTACTTCCAGGACATCGTCACCGCGCGTCGGCGCGCACCGGGTGACGACCTGATCAGCGTGCTGCTCACGATGGAACTGGACGGACGCCGGCTGTCGCCGGGCGAGATCGTGTCCAACTGCTACAGCCTGCTGCTCGGCGCGACCGTCACCACCGCCCAGCCGCCGATCGCGGCGATGGTCGAACTGGCCGGGACGGCGGTCCTGGACGACTGGGCGGCCCACCCGGAGCTGCTCGGCAGCGGCGTGGAGGAGTCCCTGCGATGGGCCTCGCCCACCCAGCACTTCATGCGCCACGCCACCCGCGACGTCGAGGTCCGGGGCGTGCCGATCGCCGAGGGGGACGCGGTCGTCGTGTGGCTGGGGTCGGCCAACCGCGACGAGACCGTGTTCGCCGACCCGGACACCTTCGACATCCGACGGCGGCCCAACAAGCACATCGCGTTCGGCGTCGGCGCGCACTACTGCATCGGACACACCGTCGCCCGGGTGGCCCTGCGGATCCTGTTCGCCGAACTGCTCGCCCGGTTCACCGGCTTCGAACTCGCCGGGGCGCCACGACGCATGCGCTCGAACATCATCGCGGGCTTCACCCACCTGCCGATCACCGCGCGGACCCGCTAGGGCGTGTCTTCAAACCCCCGCAGCCGCACCCGAGAAGAAACCCCACCCGGAAGGTCATCAGTGAACGCTCCGCCGGCCCGTACCCGCAACAAGTGGTTCCTGCGCGAGCCGTCGCCGGTGGCACCGGCCCGGCTGTTCTGCCTGCCCTACTCCGGGTGCGGAGCGAGCATGTACCGCCAGTGGCCGACATCGGTCAACGGCGTCGAAGTCTGCCCCGTGCAGCTGCCCGGCCGGGAGAACCGGATGCGCGAGCCCGCCCACACCACCTACGAGGCGCTGGCCGACGACCTCTGCGAGGCGCTGCGCCCCTACCTGGACCGCCCCTACGCGCTGTTCGGGCACTGCGGCTCCGCGTTGGCGGCCTACGAGACCGCCGTACGGCTGGTCCAGAGGGGCTGCCCCGCCCCGACCCGGGTGTTCGTCTCCGCCGAGGTCGCGCCGCAGGACGGCCCCTACGGCCGCTTCCTCGGCATGGACGACGACGAGCTGGCCGACGAACTGCGCCAGCTCGTCGCGGAACTGGGCGGCACCCTGGAACCGAGCCTGCTCGCGCTCTACCTCGGCGTCCTGCGGAACGACGTCGACATGAACAAGCGGTACCACGTGGCCGAGCCGGTCCGGCTGCCGTCCCCGATCACCGCCATCGGCTGGACCCAGGACACGGGCATCGAGCCGTCGCTGATGACCGGCTGGTCGGCCTGCGGCGAGACGACCTTCGAACTCCTTGAGGGAGGCCACTACCGCTTCATCGAGGCGCCGACGGACCTGCTGGCGCTCCTGGTCGCCGACCTGACGCCCACCCGGCCCGGCACTCCCTGACACCTGCCACCCCCTGACACCTGCACCCGGGTGAGCCGGCCGGCCGCGCCGATGCGCCGCTTCGGGCGCTGCCACGGCCAGGCGCGGGAGGGGAGTGCGCAGGGCCTGGCGGGGGGAATCCCACTGATCGCACCTCAACCCATTTCCGCATACCGCCCGCATCGCGGGGCGCGGACAGGCTAGGGTCGGCTCGTCGACAGCGGATGGACGACGCGTCGACGACGACCGGGCCTGCGCCGCCCGCGCCCCGCCTGCGCCCCTTGGTGACGGTTCGCGCCCTTGGTGCTTCCGACGCGCCCTTGCGCGCTACCTGCCGGTAAGTGTTAATACGCCGTAAATTTGACTGGCCGTCACTTTTTACGGCCCTCCCGGCTCGGCCCGCCTTCGTCGAAAGGTGCTGCCATGCGGCGTATCTCCTCGTGGACGCGAATACTCCGTTTCGGACTCAGCGGCTGCCTCCTGGCGGCCGCCTCCGGCTCCGGCATGTTCCCAGCGGTTGCCGGACCGGCCGGTCCGCCGCCGCACGGCGGGCGGTCCCAGGACGGGCGGTCCCAGGACGGGGCGTCGCACGGCGGGCCGTCGCAGGGCGGGCCGTCGCCGGAGCAGCGGATCGAAGCGCTCCTCGGCCAGCTGACCACCGACGAGAAGACGACGCTGCTGCAGGGGATCGCCGCACCGAACGGGGTGTACTCGGTCGGGTACGTCCGGGGCGTGCCACGGCTGGGCATCCCGCCGCTGCTGCTGTCCGACGGCCCGGCCGGCGTGCGGGACGGGCAGCCGGCGACGGCGCTGCCGGCGCCGGTGTCGCTGGCCGCCGCCTTCGACCCGGGGCTCGCCGCCACCTACGGCGCCGTGCTGGGCCGCGAGGCCCGGGCGCGCGGCTACCAGGTGCTGTACGCGCCGATGGTCAACCTCGTGCGCGTGCCGCAGGGCGGGCGGAACTTCGAGACGCTGGGGGAGGACCCGTTCCTCGCCGGGCGGGTCGCGGCGGCGGAGGTCCGCGGCATCCAGGCGCAGGGCGTCGCGGCGCAGGTGAAGCACTTCGCGGCGAACAACCAGGAGAACAACCGGCAGTCCTACAGCTCGGAGGTGGACGAGCGGACGCTGGCCGAGATGGAGCTGCCCGCCTTCCAGGCGGCCGTCCGGGACGGCCGGGCCTGGTCGGCGATGTGCGGCTACAACCCGGTCAACAGCATCTGGGCGTGCGAGAACTTCCCGCTGCTGCGGGACGTGCTGAAGGGCCGCTGGGGGTTCGACGGGGTGGTCGGCTCCGACTACCCGGCCACGCACTCCTCGGTGAACGCCGCGGCGGGCGGGCTGGACCAGGAGTTCGGCGGTACGACGTACTTCGCCGACCTGGCCGCCGCCGTGGCCGACGGGCGGCTCGCCCCGGCCCTCCTGGACGACCAGGTGCGGCGGGTGCTGCGGCTGATGGTCCGGACCGGGGCGCTGGACGGCGGCCAGCCGCCCGCCGCCGACCCCGCCGCCGGCGCGCGCGACGCCCGGGCGGCGGCCGCCGCCGGGACGGTGCTGCTGCGCAACCAGGGGTCGGTGCTGCCGCTGGACGCCGCCCACCTGTCGTCCGTCGCGGTGATCGGACCGTGGGCCGACCACGCCTACACCGGCGGCTACGGCTCCTCGCACGTCGCCCCCTACCCCGAGCAGGTCGTGACGCCGCGCCAGGGCATCGCCGCCCGGGCCGGTGCGGGCGTCTCGGTGCGCTACCACCCGGGCGACGACGCGAACGCGGCCGCCTCGGTGGCCGCCGGGGCGGACGTCGCGGTGGTGGTGGTCGGCGACGAGGAGACCGAGGGCGCGGACCGCGGCTCGCTGGACCTCGCCCCGGCGGACGACGCGCTGATCCGCGCCGTCGCCCGCGCCAACCCGCGGACGGTGGTGGTGCTCGACACCGGCGGGCCGGTCACCATGCCGTGGCTGGACGCGGTGCCGGCGGTGGTCGAGGCCTGGTACCCGGGCGAGCAGAGCGGTACCGCGCTCGCCGACGTGCTGTTCGGCGACGCCGATCCGGCGGGGCGGCTGCCCGTCACCTTCCCGACCTCGGCGGCGGCCACGCCGATCCGGGACGCCTCCCAGTACCCCGGCACGGACGGCGCCTACCACTACACCGAGCAGCTCGCGGTCGGGTACCGCTGGTACGACGCGACCGCCACCGCCCCGCTGTTCCCCTTCGGCCACGGCCTCTCGTACACCACCTTCGGCTACAGCAACCTGACCGTGACCGGCCCGGACGCCGCCGGCCGGGTGCGGGTCGGCTTCGACCTCGCCAACCAGGGCGCCCGGACCGGCACCGAGGTGCCGCAGCTGTACGTCTCCTTCCCGTCCGCCGCCGGCGAGCCGCCGCAGCAGCTCAAGGCCTTCGACAAGGTCACGCTGGCGCCCGGCCGGTCGACGCACGTGGAACTGCCGCTGGACCGCTCCTCCTTCGCGGTCTGGGACACCGGCGTGCACGGCTGGCAGGTCCCCGGCGGGCGGTACGGCCTCATGGTCGGCTCCTCCTCGCGCGCGCCGAAGCTGCAGGGCGCGGTGGACGTCCCGGGCGCGCCGGCCGTCTCCACCTGGTCCGGGCGGATCACCGGCGCCGACGGGTCCTGTCTGGACGCGGCGGCCGCCGCCGCGGACGGCAACGAGGCGGTAGGCCTGGCCGGCTGCGCGGGCACGGCGGCCCAGGACGCCACGGTCGGTTCGGACGGTACGATCCGCGTCCTCGACGGCTGCCTGACCCCGGCGGGCCCGGACGACGGCGCCGCCGTCCGGCTGCGGGACTGCACCGCGGGCGCCGACCAGGTGTGGCGCCCGGGTCCGGGCTCCTCGATCCTCCACCCGGCGTCCGGCCGCTGCCTCGCGGCCGCCGACGGCCGGCTGCTGCTGCGGACCTGCTCGGGGGGCGTCGAACAGAGCTGGGCCACTCCCCGCCCGAGCGGCCGGGTGACCGGCATCGCCGGGCAGTGCGTGGACCTCAACCGCGCCGACACGGCCAACGGCACCGCCGTCCAGCTCTACCGCTGCAACTCCACCGGCGCCCAGGACTGGACCGTCGGGCAGGACGGCTCCCTGCGGGCCCTCGGCAAGTGCCTGGACGTCACCAACGGCTGGACCGCCGCCGGGACGCCCGCCCAGCTCTACGACTGCAACGGCACCGGCGCCCAGCGCTGGCAGCCACGCCCGGACGGCACGCTCCTCAACCCGGCCTCCGGCCGCTGCCTCGACGCCCGCGACGGCAGCGGCGCCGACTGGACCAGGCTGCAGATCTGGGACTGCCACGGCGGCCCCAACCAGCGCTGGACCCTCCCGTCCTGACACCCTGCCGTCCTGACACCTTCCGTCCTGACGCCTGCCGTCGGCGCAGGCGCCCGCCGCCACCGGGGCGGGCCCTGCTCCGACGCGGACGACGTCCGGGCGCTGCGCCCGACTGAAATAATTCGCACACTACTCATTTGGCGCTATCCAGCCCGCCCCCGGCTGTGATCACCTTGGCGGCTGTGGCGCGCGTCACATCATGTGGGATCGCGCCACCTCACATCGCGTCACATCGCGGCGGAATCGCACCGCCGTGGGTGCCCGAGCCAAGGCGATCGAGGAGGTACTCGTGAGTGGCAGGGAGAACGGTGGCAGGAAGGCCGACGGTGACGGCTTCCCGGACCTGGCCCCAGAGGAGCTGGCGGAGATCGAACGCGTGATCCTCGGCGGCGACGACGGGATCGCGCTGCGGCACGCCGCGCACGAGGCCGGCGGGCCGCGCGTGTCCGCGGCCGATCTGCAGAAGGCCCTCGAACTCCATGTGTGCATGGGCCTGAACGCCTGCCGCAACCACGACATCGACGAGAAGGCACCGATGGCGGGCATGGGAGCCTGTGCCACCGTCCTGCACGTGTGCCACGGCGCCAACGAGTGCCGCGGGCAGGGCGGGTGCGGCTACACCGGCCCCGACGCGGAACTCGCCAAGCCGGGCGACCAGGCCTGTCGGCAGAACGGCAGCTGCGCGAGCCCGATCAACGTCAGCCGGGTGTTCGCGGGCGGCCCGCTGAAGGGCAAGAGCGTCTGGAAGCTCGCCCGCCAGCTGTTCGAGGCCCGGATGTACGCCGCCGGCCTCCCGTTCGGCCCGTCCCCGGGCGAGGGCTACCCGGACGACCTCGTCCCGCCGTACGAGGTGAACGAGGCCGAGCGGAGGAAGAGCAGGCTCGACCGGAGCAAGCCGCAGGTGCTGCCGCTGTCGTCGGACGAGGCGACCGCGTGACGGAGCCCCACCAGGGCGAGCGGCACGGCAGGGTGTCCCGCTTCGACCTGCCGAACCTGGGGTTCGGTGTCGGCCTGCGCAGCCCGCACCACCGGTACGTACTGGACCACCTCGGCGACGGGCTGGGCGCCGAGTGGCTGGAGATCATCTCCGAGAACCACCTCGACTCCCACGGCCACCCGCGTCACGTACTGGACCGGGTCGCCGAGCGGCACCCCCTGGTCATGCACGGGGTGTCGCTGTCGATCGGCAGCGTGGAGCCCCTGGACTTCGACTACCTGAGGCGGCTCCGGCAGCTGGCCGACGCGGTGGGCGCCGCCTGGGTGTCGGACCACGTGTGCTTCACCGGGGTCGCCGGGCTCAACACCCACGACCTGCTGCCGGTCCCCTTCACCGAGGCCGCGCTGACGCACCTGGTGCGAAGGGTCAGGACCGTGCAGGACTTCCTGGAGCGCCCGCTGGTGCTGGAGAACCCCAGCACGTACGTGGGCTTCACCGCGTCGACCATGCCGGAGGAGGAGTTCGTCGCACGGCTGGCGGTCGAGGCCGACTGCGGGCTCCTGCTGGACGTCAACAACGTGTACGTGTCGGCCGTCAACCACGACACCGATCCGCGCGCCTACCTCGGAGCACTCCCGCACGACCGGGTCGTGCAGATCCACCTGGCCGGTCACACCGACGCGGGCACACATCTGATCGACACCCATGACGGACCGGTCGCACCGGCCGTGTGGGAGCTGTACGACGCGGCGATCGCGCTGACCGGGCCCGTGTCCACCCTGCTGGAGTGGGACGACCGCCTGCCGCCCTTCCCCGAGTTGGTGGCGGAACTCGACAAGGCGCGTCGACGGGCCCTCGATCCGACGAACGCCCCCGTTGCGACGGGAGTCTGACATGTCGACGGTCGAAGAGGTGCCGGGGCACCTGGCCGAACTCCAGCACTGGCTGCAGGCCGCCGTCCTCCACGCCACCGGCCCGGACCAGGAGGGCGGCGCGGCCGCCGCCCAGGTGCTCACACCCTCCAGCCGGCTCACCGCCGGCGAACGGCTGGACGTCTACCGCCGCGGCTACCGGCTGCGCCTGCTGGCCTGCCTGCGTTCCTGCTTCCCCGCGCTGCGCCGACTCCTGGGGCCGGAGGCCTTCGACGCGCTCGCCACCGAGTACCTGAACACCTGCCCGCCCCGCAGCTGGACCCTGGAACACTTCGCCGACGGCTTCGCGACACACCTCGCGACCACCCGACCCGACCGCGACCCGCCGGGCCACGACGTCGACCCCTGGGTCCAGCTGATCGTCGAACTCGCGGGATATGAACGGGCCTTCGCCGAGGTGTACGACGCCGAGCCGGCCCGCGCGTGCCGCGTACTGGCCTGTCGCCACCCCGTGCACCGCTACGCGGCCGCGGTGGCCCGGGGCGAGGACCCGCAGCCGCCGGCCGCACGCCCCGTACTCCTGCTGCTGCGCCGCCGGGACCACGGCGTCCACGTGACGGAGCTGACCGAGGACGTCCGGCGCACGCTCCTCGCCTCCTCGAACACCGAGCACTCCGACACCGAGCACTCCGACACCGACCGCCCGGACCGCCCCGCCCGGACCGGTCCGCCACTCGCACCGCCCTCACCGCCCCCACCGCCCCCACCGCGCCCCGAGCGCCCGGAACCGAACGGAGCCGAGGTATGACGACCACCAAGCCCGCCACCCGTCGCCTGGCCGACATCCCCTTCGCCGTCACCCCGATCAGCACGATCAAGGCCGATCAACCGATCGAGGACATCGACACCCTGCTCGACCACCTGCACCAGGCGGCCCAGGTCGAGCTGTCGACCGTCCCGATGTACCTGTACGCGGCCTACTCCATCGGCACCAAGGGCCACAGCCAGTGGGACCCGGGAATCTCCGCGCAGCGCACGATCATCAGCATCGCGATCGAGGAGATGCTGCACCTGTGCCTGGTGCGCAACCTGATCATCGCGCTCGGCGGAGCGGACCGGGTCGTCTTCTACGACCCGGACTTCATCCCCAAGTACCCGAGCCTGATGCTCCATCGGACTCCGCCGCTGACCCTCCACCTGGAGCCGTGCAGCAAGGACCTGATGAACCGGGTGTTCCTGCCGCTGGAACTGCCCGCCGAGAAGGGCGCCGCGCCGCAACCGGACGAGTACAACACGCTCGGCCAGTTCTACAAGGCGATCGAGGTCGGCCTCAAGCACCTGACCGAGGTCGATCCGGACAACGTGTGGAAGTACGCGAAGGCGAACGCCCCCTGGCAGTACGAGAGCGCGTACTGGAACCACGACGGCGGCGGCGAACCCGTGGTCGTCACCGACCTCCAGACCGCCGAGAGCGCTCTGAAGACGGTGGTCGAGCAGGGCGAGGGCGTGGACCCGAAGAAGGCCACCGTCCCGATCGACCCGATCAACCCGCGCCCCGGCCTCGACGAGCTCTCGCACTACGCGAAGTTCAAGAGGATCGAACAGGGCATCGAGGTCATCGGGCAGGTCCGCAACGTCCCCGACGATCCCCGGGTGAAGGACTTCTCCGGACCGGCCGCAGGCCTGGCCGTCCTCTTCAACGCCGCCTACTGCTACACCCTGGCCATGCTCGACAAGCTCTACGACGTCCAGTCGAACTTCAACCCGAACCAGCGGAACACCCGCTACCACCTGGAACGCACCTTCGTCGCCGCGATGAGCGGTGTGCTCTACCCCCTCGCGGAACTCCTCATGACGACCCCGGGCAGCGACGACCCCGCCTGGGACGGGACCAGCGCCGCCCCCACCTTCGAGTACTACGACTTCGCGGCGGAGCAGAAGGCCAAGGGGCACCCGACCATGAAGGAGCACCTGCTCTGGCTCTGCGAGACCGCCGTCGTCGACTTCCCCGAACTCGGCGGTGACAACAGCGTCCACTGGCTCCTGAGGAACCTGCCCAGCGTGGACGACATCCCCTCGGATCCCCCCGCCAGCCGCCCGCGCCCGATGCCCAACTGACGCCCCGCGACCGGCGCCCGCGAGTCCGGCCCCCACCCGCCCGGCGCCGGTCGCGCCCGCCCCCGGTTTAATGGCGCCGGTCGACCGGCGAATACCCCTAAGATCGCCACGACCTGCCGGAATGCCCGGAACACCGGGTCATTCCTCGGGAGGACATCATGGGTGTCGTCATAGCCGGAGCCGTCGTCGTCGTACTGGTGGCGGTGCTGGCGTGGTGGGTCGTCGCGACGTACAACCGGCTGGTGCGGCTGCGCAACCAGACCCAGGCGTCGTGGGCGCAGATCGACGTTCAGCTGAAGCGCAGACATGACCTGATACCGAACCTGGTCGAGGGCGCGCGCGGGTACGCCGTGCACGAGCAGGCGACGTTCGAGGCCGTCGTCACCGCCCGCGGGGCGGCCACGGGCGCCGGCCTCGGGGTCGCGGACAAGGCCGCCGCGGAGGACGTGCTGACCGCGTCCCTCGGCAGGCTCCTCGCCCTGGGCGAGAGTTACCCGCAGCTGAAGGCCGACCGGCATTTCGCCACCCTCCAGGCGGAGTTGACCACGGCCGAGGACAAGATCGCCTACGCGCGGCAGTTCTACAACAGCGCCGTCCAGAGCTACCACACCGCTCTGGAGAGCTTCCCGGGGAACCTCGTCTCCCAGCTCGGTGGCACGCACGGCCAGCGGGAGTACTTCGAGGCCGAGGCCGCCGTTCAGGAGGCGACCCGGGTGAGCTTCGCATGAGCCTCGAAGACCAGTTCTACTGGGCCGGCGCCGGGCTGATCGTGCTCTGGTTCGCCGCCTTCTGGCTCTCCCTCATGGCCACCCGGAACGGCACCGTGCACACCGGCCCCGCCACGCAGGAATTCGGCTCCGAGCCGGAGACGCCGGCCGTCGTGGCCCTGCTGGCCAACCGGTGGCGCTCCGTGGACCACGCCGCCGCCGCGACCCTGCTGGACCTCGCGGCGCGCGGCCTGGTCGAGGTGCGGCAGCCCGCCGCCGATCCGGGACACAGCACGGTGCACGTCACCGGCAGGGACGCCACCGACCTCACCCCGTACGAACAGCGGGTCCTCGCCCGGATCACCGAGCAGGCCGGCGGGTCCGGTGCCCCGATCGGCGCGATCGCCTTCCGCGCGGAGGAACGCGCGAAGGCGTGGAACAGCGCACTGCGCCGGGAGATCATCGCCGAGGCCCGGCTGCGCGGGCTCTCCCGGGCCCGGTTCGCCCCCCTGCTGGCCGGCGCGCTGTCCGTCGCCGCCTTCGGGCCCGGGGTGCTCCTCGGACTGGGCGTCCTCACGGGCGGGCACAACGTCCGCGCCGCGCTCGTGGTCGGCGTCCTTCCGTCGGTCCCGCTGATGTACCTGCTCACCAGGGCGCTCGGCGAACGGGCCACCCGGTTCGGACTCGAACGCGCAGGGCACTGGGCCGGAGTCCAGACGTGGCTCCGGGCGCACGAGGACTTCGCCCAGTTGCCGCCCGCGGCCGTCACCGTGTGGGACCGCTACTTCGCGTACGGCGCCGCGCTCGCCGTCACCACCCACACCACACGACTCCTCGGCTTCGACGCGGGCGACAAGCGCCGGGTCTGGTCCTCCTACGGCGGTGCCTGGCGCCCGGTCCGGATCCGCTACCCCCGCCTGCGCCTCGGCTTCGGAGCCGGCACCGCACAACTGCTGCAACTGGCGGGCGCCGCAGCCGTGGTGGCCGTGGGCCTGGCCCTGTTCGCCGCACTGCGCCAGCCCGACTGGGCCGTCACCTCCGGCCCCGACGCGAGCCACTCGCTCCGCCGCCCGGGGCTGCTGCTGACCGTCGGCTGGGTCGGCATCGGGATGCTCGCCGTCGCGGCGGCCGGCCGCTTCGGCCGCTGGACGCTGTTCGCGGCGTTCCTCGCGACGATGCCCGGCAACTACGCCAGCGGCCACGGCTGGCTCGGCCACGCCATGGAGCGCTCGGGGCCCCTGCCGGGCGAGACGGTCGCGATCGCCTGCTTCGGCGCGCTCACCGCCTACTACCTCGCCCTCGCCGTGCTGGAACGGCGCGCTCCGCACACCGTCACCGGCGAGGTGCTGCGCATGGAGCCGCGCAAGCGCGACAAGGCACCGCGGTTCCTGGCCGTGGACACGGGCGACGCGGACCGCACCGTCGCCTGGGCCCTGCCCGCCGGGGCACCCGCGCTCGCACCCGGAAGCGTGGTCCGCCTCACCGTGTCGCCGGCCACCCGGGCGGTCAGGTCGGCGGAACCCGCCACCGCCTGACCGGCGGGGCCGGACCGGCCGGGATCGGGGACCCGGACGGTTCCGGCGTGAGACCGCTCACCGGCAGGAGCCGCTCGGGGTGGGGCCGGAGGGGGAGCCGGGCCAGTGGTTGGTCCGGCTCAGGTCGCAGATGCGGTCGGCGGTCCGGTCCGCGTCCGTGGGCCACAGCCGTGCTCCGTCGCCGGCGGCGGTGAGGAGCGTGCTCTGGTCGGGGCTGAAGGCCGCCGTGTGCACGGCTCTGGTGTGGCCGACGAGCAGTGCCGTGACCTGATGTGATGCCACGTCCCACAGGCACACCGTGCCGCTGGCGTCCGTGCTGGCCAGCGTGCGGCCGTCGGCGCTGAAGGTGACGGAGAAGACGGTGTTGATGTGGCCGGTGAGGGTGGCGACCGTCCGGCGCTGCGCCACGTCCCACAGGCGCACGGTGGCGTCGGAGCTGCCGGTGGCCAGGGTGCGGCCGTCGGGGGAGAAGGCCAGGGAAGAGATGGCGTTGGCGTTCTCGGACAGGACGGCGACGGTGCGGCGCGTGGCCAGGTCCCACAGTCGCACCGTCCCGTCGTACCCGGCGGTGGCCAGGGTGTGGCCGTCGGGGGAGAAGGCGGCCTTGGAGACCAGGCTGGTGTGCCCCTGGAGGACCGCTGTCGTCTGGTGGGTCGTCACGTCCCACAGGCGCACGGTCGTGTCGAGGCTGCTGGTGGCCAGGGTGCGGCCGTCGGGGGAGAAGGCGACGCTCGACACCTGGTCGGTGTGGCCTTCGAGGGTGGCCACCGGGCGGCCCGACGCGGCGTCCCACAGGCGCGCCGTGCGGTCGGAGCTCGCGGTGGCCAGCAGGAGGCCGTCCGGGGAGTACGTCAGGTGCATGATGTCCTGGCTGTGCGCCGCGAAGGTCACGAGGGGGCGGGGCGGGTTGGTGGCCCACGAGGTGACGGAGCCGTCGGTGTGGCCGATGGCGAGGGTGCGGCCGTCCGGGGCGTAGGTGGCGACGGTCGCGACGGCCTCCAGGCCGTTGGTCGCGCTGAAGGTGGCGGCGATCTGGCGGGTCCTGAGGTCCCACGTGTGGACGATGTGATCCGTGGCGGTGGTCGCCAGCTCGTTGCCGTCGGGGGAGAGCGCCAGCGCGGGGGCGGACGTGTTGGTCTCGTGGAGGGTGGCGGTCAGCCGCTGCCCGGCCACGTCCCACAGGGCGACCGTGTTGTCCTGGCCGACCGTGGCCAGGGTGCGGCCGTCTGCGGTGAACGCGGCCTGGCTCACCTCCTGGGTGTGCCCGTTGAGGACGGCCGTGGTGTCGTGCGACGCCAGGTCCCACAGCCGGACGGTGTGATCGGTGCCGGCGCTGGCCAGGGTGCGGCCGTCGGGGCTGAAGGCGACGGTGCCGACGGAGCCGGTGTGGCCGGTCAGGGTGGCGAGCACGCGGTGAGTGGTGGTGTCCCACAGCTTCACGGCGTGGTCGGCGCCGGCGGTGGCCAGGGTGCGGCCGTCGGGCGCGTACGCCACCGCTCGTACGGAACCGGCGTGACCGGTGAGCGTGGCGACGGTGCGCTGGTCCGCCACGTCCCACAGCCGGGTGGTCTGGTCGGCGCCGGCGGTGGCCAGGGTGCGGCCGTCGGGCGAGAACGCCGCCGAGGAGACGGCGCCGGTGTGGCCGGTGAGGAGGCCCGTCGTGCGGCCGGAGGCGACGTCCCACAGCCGTACGGTGTGGTCGGCGCCGGCGCTGGCCAGGGTGCGGCCGTCGGGGCTGAAGGCGACCGCGTTGACGATGCCGGTGTGGCCGGTGAGGGTGGCGAGCATGCGGTGGGTGGTGGTGTCCCACAGTTTCACGGTGTGGTCGGCGCTGCCGCTGGCCAGGGTGCGGCCGTCGGGCGCGTACGCCACCGCCGTCACGGCGCCGGTGTGACCGGTGAACTGGTTGGAGGAGTAGGCGGCGTAGGCGCTCAGCAGGCTGCCCCGGGCCTCGGTGGTGCGGGCCGTCCGGTAGCCCTCCAGCGCGACCAGCGCCGCGGCCTCGGGCTGCGTTTCGAGGAGTTGCCTGGACTGGGCGGCCCGTTCGCGGGAGACCGCGACGCGGCGCTGCGCGTCGGACCGCTCCCCCTGGACGAACGCGGTCACCGCCAGCACCAGGGAGAGCACGGTCAGGACGGCCAGCGCCACGACCGTCCGTCGCCGGCGACGGCCGCGCTGGTCGTCCGCCGCGATGCTGGCGTCCAGGAAGGCGGACTCCAGCCGGTTGAGCGCCGCGCCGCGGGTACGAGACCAGCCCCAGGCGGTGGCGAGCTGCGCCCCCCGGTACAACGCGCCCGGGTCGCGCTGGAGTTCGTGCCAGGTCAGGGCGGCCTGGGTGAGCCGGCGGTGCGTCCGCAGGGCCTCGCGGTCGACGTCGATCCAGTGGCGCAGCCGCGGCCAGGCGCGGATGACCGCTTCGTGGGCGACATCGACGGTGCCGTCGGCCAGGACGATCAGGCGGGCGGCGGCGAGCCGGTGCAGGAGGTCGTCGACGGTCGCGGCGTCGGCGAGGCCGTCGAGTTCCTTCCGGGCCAGGCGGCGGCGGGTGTCCTCGGTGCCCTCGCCCGGGGCGGTGAGCCGGAGGAACAGCAGCCGCATGGCCTCCTGGTGGCCCGGCGGGAGAGCGGCGTACATGGCCTCGGCGGTCTGGGTGATGGCTCCCCGCATGCCGCCGATGGCCCGGTAGTCGGCCAGCCGCAGGACGGTCCCGCGGTGCCTGGTCCAGGTCTCGCGCATCGCGTGGGCCACCAGCGGCAGAGCGCCGGGCTGGCCGGTGGCCTCCGCGAGGACGGCCTCCAGCAGGTCGGGGTCCACCACGACGCCCGCTCGGGCCGCGGGTTCGACGACGATGTCCCGCAACTCGGCCCGGGTGGGTGCGCCGATCGGCAGTTGGGCGCCGGAGCGGAGGGCGGCGGCCAGGGCGGGGTGGGCGAGGCAGCGGTCGTAGAAGTCGGCGCGCACGCTGATGACGACCCGTATCCGGGCCTCGGCCGCGCCGGCGGCCCCGTCGCCGGTCGTCCGCACGCCGGCCGTCCAGGCCAGGCAGGCCAGGGCCGCTTCCCGCTCCCCGGCGTCCGCGCAGGTGGTGAAGAGCTCCTCGAACTGGTCGACGACGAGGACGACGCGCCGGTCGGCGGGCTGCGTGACCAGCCAGGTGTCCAGCGCGATGCCCAGGGCCGCGGGCTCGTCGGCCAGCGCGCGGGACAGCGCCTCCGCGTCACCGCCCGTCAGGGCACAGACCGCCAGGGCCAGGGCCCGTAGCGGGTGGTCGCCGGGGACCAGCGGCGCGGTGTGCCAGGACTCGTCGAGCCGGGGGAGCAGCCCGGCCCGCAGCAGCGAGGACTTGCCGCTGCCGGAGGCGCCGACGACTGCCGTCAGCCGGTGGTCACCCACGTGCCGGACCAGGTGGCTCACCAGTTCCGAGCGGCCGAAGAAGATGTCGGCGTCCTCCGTGCCGAACGCGGCCAGTCCCAGGTACGGGCAGTGAGCGGGGTCGCCCCCGTCCGCGCGGTCCTCATCGTCGTCCTGCGCGGTGGCGGACGGCCCTTGGACGGCGCGGGAAGCCGCCAGCCAGCGGGCCTCCCACTCCGCCTTCTCCCCGCCGCACACCCGCGCGTAGGCGAGCACCACGGCCAGCGACGGCAGGCGCTCGCCCTTCGCGGCCTCCGCCAGCGTGCTGGCGGAGTAGTGCGACTCCTTCGCCAGCGCGCGGTAGCTCGGTGCGCCCGACCGGTCCCGCAACTGGCGCAGCTCCCAGGCGAGCCGTTCCACCGGGCCGGCCTGCGGATCGACGAACCCCTCTGGTCTGCCCAGTCGGGCCTTGCGCCGTGTCCCGTTCGGCCGCGTGTCCACGTTCACCACCCTTGGCAGGCCTCTCCCGCCCCCTCACATAGTTGTCCGACTTGAATGTCCTGCCCAGAGGGCTCTTTCGGACAATGCGCCGCCGCTGCAGAGTTCTCGGCATCGGGGGGTTCGCCGGAACACCTCGTGGCGTTCGGGGGACGGCCCGGTAGGCAGCCGCTCGCTACCGGGTCGAGCGCCTCAGGTGCCGCCGCGCAGGTGCCGCCGCTCAAGTCGGCACCTGCGCGGAGGACCTGCTGTCAGTGCGAAAGGCATCCGCCGATTGCCGGCACACCTGTGACGCAGCTCACTGGAACTGCTTCGTGGTGGCCGGACAACCAGAGGTGTGGACTATTCGCTGCACGAACGGATCAGAGCCGGGGACCCGGGCGCCTTCCGGCAGTTGTTCCAGGAGCACTCGCACGCGGTTCTGGCACACGCGGTCCGGGTGAGCGGGGACCGCGCCGGTGCCGAGGACGTCATGGCGGTGGTCTTCCTGGAGGCCTGGCGTCTGCGGGACAAGCTCCGCGACGAGGGCACCACTCCCCGCCCGTGGTTGATGGGCATCACCGTCAACGTCCTGCGCAACCGGGCCAGGGCCGCCCGCCGCCATGCGGCCGCCCTCGCCCGCATGCCGCTCCCCGAACCCGCCCCGGACTTCGCCGACGAGTTGGTCGGCCGGCTCGCCGACCGCGATCAACTGCTGGCCGCCAAGGCGGCGCTGGAGAAACTGCGCCGTGGGGAGCGCGAGGTGTTCTCGCTGTGCGTGTGGGCGGGCCTCAGCTACCCCGAGGCCGCCGAGGCCCTCGGCATCGCGGTCGGCACCGTGCGCTCCAGGCTCTCCAGGGCCCGGACCCGGCTGCGCGCCCTGGCGGACAAGGAACTGCGGCAGGCCTCGAAAACTCGCCGGGAACCCCTGCGGGCAGCCGGACAAGTACAGGGTGGCCGGATGGTTCCGGCCCGGTCGAACAAGGAGTGAAGCAGATGACCAGCATCCCGCAGCAGCGGCAGCCGCTCGACGACACGGAGCTGAGGCACCTGCTGCCGGCGGCCGGAGCACCTGCCGTCCCGCTCGGCCGGCAGCGCCAGATCGAGGAGTTCCTGATGAGTGAGATCACCCGTACCACCGAAGCCGCAGTGCCGGTCCGCCCCGAGGTCAGGAAGCGCCGGCGGCTGCTGATCGCCGTGCCCACCACGGTGGCGGCCCTCGCCCTCGCCGCCACCGTGGCGGCCACCACGTTCGGCAGCGCGGGAACGACCCCCGCGCGCAGTGAGCGCGTCGCCGCGCCCGTCATCCAGGTCTCGGCGGGCGACACCGCGGGCCTGGCCGGCGCGGTGGAGCGGATCTCGCTGGCCGCCAAGGCCGCGCCGGACGTCGTCCTGCGCCCGGGGCAGTACGTCTACATCGAGAGCACCGTCTCCCACCTCGCGGGCTCCGTCGACCTCAGCAGCGGCACGTCGAAGGTGTGGGTCGAGAAGCCCCACCAGCGGCAGATCTGGCGCTCGGCCGACGGCCGTACCGGCTGGCTCACCGAGGAGGGCAAGTCCCCGGAAGGCGGCGCGGCACTCTCGGCGGACAGCGGCAGCCACCTGAACGCGCCCTCCTACGACTACCTGCGCACCCTGCCCACCGACCCGCAGGAACTCCTGCAGAAGATCTACACCGAGACCAAGGGGAGCGGCAACGGGCCGGACCAGCAGGCGTTCGTCACCATCGCCGACCTGATCCGCGAGCAGGCCGTCCCCGGCGAGCTCGCCGCCGCGCTCTACCGGGCGGCGGCCCGCATCCCCGGTGTCGTCCTCCTCGACAGCGCCACCGACGCCGCCGGGCGCACCGGCATCGCGATCGCCCGGACCAACACCGCCACCGGTTCGCGCGACGAGATCATCTTCGACCGCAGCTCCTACGCCTTCCTGGGCGAGCGCAGCGTCCAGGTCACCGAGGCCGCCGGGATCGAGCCCGGCACCGTCACCGCGAACACCGCCGTCCTCAAGCGCGCCGCCGCCGACGCCCCCGGCCGCCAGCCGGGCAACGCCCAGGCCTGACCGCACCTGCGCGTCGTTCCGCCCGTTGCGCGGCGTGTTGCTCCGCCCGTCGTTCCGGCCCTCGTTCTCGGGCCGGGGCGGCGGGCGGAGCTGTGTGAACGGAGTCGGACGGAGGGCTCCTAGCGGCGGCCGAGGCCGTCGATCATCAGGGAGACGGTGAAGTCGAAGCGGTCGTGGCCCGTGCCGGCGGTGATTTCGGCTGCGTGGCGGGTGGTGTGGGGGAAGGACGCGGCGGGCAGGGCGGTGAGGCGGCGCAGCAGTTCCCCGCGGTCGAGGACCCACGCGTCGTCGTCGTGTGCTGCGCGCTGGCGCACGATCGAGGTTTCGAGGCAGTAGGCGGCCACGTACAGCAGGAGCGCGTCGACGGCCCAGGCGGCGGCCTGGGGGGCGACGCCGCCGGCGAGCAGGATCGCCAGCATCCCTTCGCTGACGCGCATGGTTTCGAGGTCGGTGGGGGCCATGGCGAGCGCGGCGCGGGAGATCCCGGGGTAGTCCAGGTACTGGTCGCGGATCTGGGTGCAGACGCCGCGGAGCTGGTCCCGCCAGGCCGCGGGGTCGGGCTCGGGCAGGGCGAGCGCGGCGCACAGCCGTCCGATGAGCAGCTCGTCGAGGTCGGCCTTGTTGACGACGTGGGCGTAGAGCGAGGCGGGCCCGGTGTCGAGGGCACCGGCGAGGCGGCGCATGGTCAGTGCCTCGTAGCCCTCGGTGGCGATGACGTCCAGTGCGGTGTCGACGACCTGGTCCACGGTGATGGGGGCCTTGCGGCGCCGGGGCCTGGGGTCGGTCTCGGCGTCGGGGTTCGGCGGCTGGTGGCGTGCCGCGCGTCGCTCTCTCGGGTTCACCGGACCATCATAGCTTGACACGAACGCCGTTCGTTTATAGAACACTGTTCGTGACTAGGAATGCGAACCGGGATCCGCATCAGGATTCGAACCAGACCATGAACCAGGCCGTGGACGTGACCGTCGTCGGCGCCGGGCCGGTGGGCCTCGTGCTCGCCGCCGAGCTGGCGCTCTCCGGGGCGACGGTGCAGGTGCTCGAACGACTCGCCGAGCCGGACCGGTCGATGAAGGCGGGGGCGATCAACGTCCCGACGGCCGAGGCCCTTGACCGTCGAGGCCTGCTGCCGGCCGCCGAACAGGTGCAGCGGGAGCAGCTCGAACGGGTCGGGTCGTTCGCCCGCGCGGTCGACCAGCGGCCCGGCGGCGACCGGCCGGCGCGCGCACCCCGCTTCACCGGGCACTTCGCCGGGATGGTCCTCGACGCCGACCTCGTGGACTGGTCCGACGCCGACCTCGCCGCGCACACCGCCGTCGACGGAGCGCGGATGGTGCCGCAGCGCGAGCTGGAGGCGCTGCTGGCCGGCAAGCTCGCGCGCCTGGGCGTGGCGGTGCGTCGCGGGGTGGAGGTCACCGCGCTCGAAGACACCGGCGACGGCGTGCTCGTCACCACCACCGCCGGCCCGGTGCGCACCGGATGGCTGGTCGGCTGCGACGGCGGACGCAGCACCGTGCGCCGCCTCGCGGGCATCGGCTTCCCCGGCACCGACCCCGAACTCACCGGACACCTGGCGGTCGTCGACATCGCCGACCCCACGGTGCTCGCGGACGGGTGGGTGTGGTCGTCCAAGGGCGCCTACCGCTGCGGGCCGCAGCCCGGGCGGGTGGTCACCGTGGAGTTCGGCGGCGGCCCCGCCGACCGCTCCGCGCCGGTCACCCTCGAAGAGGTGCAGGGCAGCCTGCGCCGGGTCTCGGGCACCGACGTCACGCTCACCGCGCTGCGCGGGCCTGCTACCCGCTGGAGCGACAACGCCCGCCAGGCCGCGGCCTACCGCTCGGGGCGGGTGCTGCTGGCCGGCGACGCCGCCCACGTGCACTCGCCGTTCGGCGGCCAGGGGCTCAACCTCGGGGTCGGCGACGCGATGAACCTCGGCTGGAAGCTCGGCGCCGTGGTCGCCGGGTGGGCGCCCGAAGGGCTGCTCGACACCTACGACGCCGAGCGCCGCCCCCTCGGCGCCTGGGTACTGGACTGGACGAGGGCCCAGATCGGGGTGCTGCGCGGGGACGCCAAGTCGGCCGCGCTCCGGGAGGTCGTCGCCGACCTGCTGGGCACCGGGGCGGGCGCGACCTACGCGGTCAAGAAGATCTCCGGAGTGACGCAGCGCATCGACCTGCCCGGCGACCACCCGCTGGTCGGCCGGTACGCCCCCGACCTGTGGCTGGGGGACGGCTCCCGGCTGGTCGACCACGGCCACGGCGGCGGGTTCCTGCTGCTCGACCGCACGGCGGACGGCGCGTTCACCCGCCTCGCCACGGGCTGGACCGGGCGGGTGACCAGCGTGACCGACGGCCACGCGACACCGACCGGCGTCCTCGTCCGCCCGGACGGAGTGGTCGCCTGGGCCTGCGACACCGCTGACGCTGCCGGCCTCGAAGCCGCCCTGCACCACTGGGCGGGCACACCGTCCCCCGCGCCGCAGCCCGACCCGGTGCTCTGAACTTCACCTCTTGTGAACCACCACTGCGAACTCCCTGGAGCACTCAACCTGTGTCCTGGGTCAGAAGGTAGAGCGAGGAGAAGCGCTGTCGGCTTCAACATCGGTGCACTAGCGTGCTCCTGAGTGACTATCGCCTCGACCGAGGAGTAGCGCATGGCCGGCCCCAAGACGTTCACCGCGATCGCCGATCACTACCGGCAGGCGATACTCACCGGCGAACTCGTTCCAGGCGGGAAGCTCCCGACCAACAGGGAGATGTGCCAGCGGTGGAACGTCGCAGCGGCGACCGTCAGCAGGGCCTTGAACCAGCTGTTGGTGGAAGGGCTCATCAGGACGAGCCCGCGGGGCACGTTCGTGGCGGACGAGGTGACGTCCACCGCGACGGGGCGGGACCGGCTGACCACCGTCCAGCGGTTCAGGTCCAGCCTGATGGAGGGCGAAACCAGCCGGGTCACCGCCGCCGAGCTGGTGGTGCCCCCGTTGTACGTGCAGGACATCTTCAACCTCGATCCCGGCGATCAGCTCGTCCGCCGCGAGTACATCGCGGGCCGGGGCAGGAGCCGGACCATGCTGGCGGTCGTCTGGTACCCGGCGCACTTCGCCGCGCTGGTGCCGGATCTGCTCTCCACGGCGCCCGGCAAGAACGCGGGTCTCACTGCGAAAGTGCTCGACGCGTCCGGCCGGACGATCACGCACGCCCGGGATGACATGCACGCCCGGGAGTGCGATGCCCGAGAGGCATCGGCCCTGGGTCTTCGCGTGGGGTCCCCGGTCCTGGGCGGGGTGCATCGCTGGTCGGACGATGAGGGCGTGATCGAGTTCGGCCTCTGGGTCGTCCCGACCCGGGTCACGATCGGCTACGAGTACGGCGCCTGAGCCCCCGGCACCTACGCCGCCGATGGACGAACGAGCCGCCCCGGTCCCGTAGGCCGGGGCGGATTCCTCGCGTGATCGGTCCCGCCGCGGTCAGGGGGAGTTCGGCCTGGGGATGCGGATGTCGGCGGAGCGGAGCCTGGTTTCGACCAGTGCGACCAGGCGGGCCCCGGCCGATCCCTGTTCTTCTCCGTGGTGGGCGATCAGTTGGTACCGGGTCGCGGCTTCGGTGCGGGCCTGGAGGCCGGTCACGATCTTCAGCTGGGCGGGGTTGGCGAGGAAGTGGTCGGCCGCGGTGGTGGCGAGTTCGGCGATGCGCGGGTCGTCCGGTTCCCAGGCCGCGGCTTCGGCGCCGCGCTTGAGCAAGGCGACGAACCGGTCGTCCAGCAGGGCGTGTTCGACATCGGTGAGGTAGTCCTCGAAGCCTTCCGGGACCAGGGCTCTGGCCAGTACCCAGCCCTCCCGGGTGGCCGCCGCCTCGTCCGGGGTGAAGCCGAGGCCGGCCATCCGCTCCAGCAGTGCCACGGCGCGGTCGGGCAGCAGCGCCCGGTCGCCGTCGGCGAGCCGGTGCAGCATGTCGCGCCGCAAAGTCAACTCCTCGATGTGTTCGGTGAGTTGACGTTCGACGTCGGCAAGCTTGGCGGTGAACAGCGCGGCGTCGGCGTCGAGCAGGGGCGCGGTCTCGGCCAGCGGCACCCCGGCGGCGGCCAGCGTCCGGATCTGCACCAGCCGCAACAGGTCGGCCGATCCGTACCGTCGGTATCCGGAGCTGTCGCGTTCCGGCTCCTCGGCCAGGCCGAGCTTGTGGTAGTGCCGCACCGTCTTCACCGTGATGCCGACGAATGCCGCCGCCTGCCCGATCGTGACTCCATTCATCCGTCAATCCTGCCCCGGGTTCGAACTCGGCGGCTACGCACAGCACATCAGTCCGTCGGCTGGGCCGGATCGGCCTGCCTGCCGCAGAACACCTCGTCGACGAGCCTGCGCATCGCCTGCTGGAACGCCCCGCCGACGGACAGGTCGGCGTCGTCCACGCAGTTCAGCGCGGCGGTCAGGGTCCTGCTTCCGTCGTGCGTGCTGTACATCAGCGCCGCGTGGCCCACGGCGGCGCCGTTGTGGGAGATGACGGTCGCGCCGTCGTCCGTCGTCACCACGAACACGCCCAGGCCGTAGTCCATGTTCGGGATGCCCGTCGGGTGCGGGGTGCACATCTCGGCCAGCAGCGGGGCAGGCAGGAGCCTGCCGCCCAGGAGTGCGGAGATGAACGTGTGGAGGTCCCGGGTGGTGGAGATCATGTCGCCGCCGCTGGAGATCCAGGAGGGGTTCTGGCGGGTGATGTCGATCGTCCTCTGCTCGCCGGCGTCCTCGTAGCGGTAGTAGGCATGGGCGTGCGGCTCGGGGATCTCCGGCGAGGCGCCCGGCACCACGGTGGCCGACAGTCCGAGCGGCCCCAGGATCAGCCGCTGCATCTCCTCGGCGGCCGGGCGGCCGGTGACCTTCTCGATCAGCAGCCGGGCCAGCACGTAGTTGGTGTTGGAGTAGCTCCAGCTCGTCCCCGGCTCGAACCGGGCCGGCCTGGACAGCGCCAGCCGTACCAGCTCCTGCGGCCGGTAGGTCTTGAACCGGTTGTCCATCCACTCGCTGCCCGTGGTGCCGTAGGGGATGGGGATGCCCGGCGCGACCGTCCCGTCGGTGTGGACCTCGCCGGTGTGGTTGAACACCCCGCTGGTGTGCTGCAGCAGCATCCGCACCGTGATCCGCTGGTCCAGACCGAACTCGGGCAGGTAGTGCGCCGCCGGGGTGTCCAGCCCGACCTTGCCCTCGGCCACCAACTGCAGCACCAGGGTCGCGGTGAAGGTCTTGGTGGTGCTGCCGATCCGGACCCGCCCGTCCGTCGGGGGCTTCGCGGCCCCGCCCAGTTCGGCCGTCCCGGCGCTGCCGACCCACGCGCCCCGCTCGTCGTGCACGCGCAGCGACACCCCGGTGAAACCGGAGTCGACGATCTCCTCGATCGCCTTCCGCAGCTCCGGGCGGTCCTGCCCGGCGGCGTCGAGGGCGGCGGTCCGCAGGGTGTTCTCGTCCTGGTCGGAAGGGCCGGAAGGGCCGGAAAGGTCGGAAAGGGGGAGTGGCATGGTGGTGTGCTCCTTCGCATCGGTGACGCCCGGGTCGGCGCCGTGCCGTTGCGAGGAGCTTGAGCCCTGACCCAAGGTCAACCTCAACGGTGATGTGGCTCACAGGCGAGCGGGGGGCGGCGGTCCTCGACGCCATGACCGCCCTCTGGACCCAGCCCGCACCCGCCTTCCATGGCAGGCACGTCGCCTTCGACCACCTCGACGCCCACCCCCGCCCCGTACAGGCCGGCGGCCCGCGCATCCTCATCGGCGGGCACAGCCCCGCCGCCTACCGCAGGGCCGTCGCCCGCGGCCATGGCTGGTTCGGGGCCGGCGACAGCCCCGACCAGCTCGCCGCCAACCTCGCCGGGCTGCGCAGAGCGGCCGACGAGGTCGAACGCCCCGCCCGGCTGGGCCCCCTCGAACTCAACTACACCGCCATGACGCCCGTCGACGGCGAGGCCCACCGCCGCTACGCGGCACTCGGCCTCAGCCGCCTCGTCGTCTACCCGCTGCCCCTCGACGACGTCCAGGACGTCGTCGACTATCTCCGCATTCACGCCCGCCTCGCCGACTGAACGAGCCGAGGGCCGGCCGGTATTGGTCAGGTTCCGGCCCCTTTCGCGACGCACCCCGACTACATTGCGTTCATGGCTACCTACACGAGCGCAATCCAGCGCAAGCAGATCTGGCCCGATCGTGTCGTATGGGCCACGCCGGTGGGCAACGGGGTGGTGGGCTTCCACGAGTGGGAGGGGACGCCGAACGAACTGGCGCAGACGGTCCTCAGGACGTTCCTCGAGAAGAGCCAGACCGGCGTCGCGCCGGACGGGTACCGTGCGGTCGTCTGGGCGGGCGACCGGCGCGAGGAGATTCCTGAGCCCAGGGAGGCGCTGGCCATCGCCCCCAACTCCTGACCGCTGCCGTCCGGCTGACCGGACGGGCTCTGCAGGGCCGGCCGGTGCCGGATTCCCGTGCGCCGGCCGGCCGCGTACGGCAGGTGGCGGCCGTCATGTGCCCCGGGGCGTCCCGGAATCGCTCCGGGGGTCGGCCGACAGGAGGCCGCTGTTCGGGGCGAGGGCGGTGGAGAGTCGTCGTGTCCCGCGTCCTTGGTGCCGGGCCAGCTCGCGGAACAGGATGTCCACGGCCCTGCTCCGGGGACCGGTCGGAGCGAGGCGGCACCATCGGACGAGGTGCCGACAGGTCAGGTCGAAGACTCCGTCGTGGTCCAGGCTGCGGCGGATCAGTTCGACGACCGGCCGCATGCACGCGCCCTCGGCGAGGATTTCCTGCTGGAACCAGGACGCCTCGGTGAGGAGATCCGCCAGGAGGTGCGGAAAGAGGCGCAGGGCCGATTCGGCGTCGGCCTCGCTCTGCCGCAGCCGGCTCGCCAGGTGCCGCACAACCGTTGGCTGGCCGCCCGAGGTGAACAGGTTCACCACGGAGGGGCGGACGGCGCGTTGGACCAGCAGACTGGGTTCACCGACGGGCCCTTGGGCGACCCGTAGAAGGAGCTCCATGGCGCGATCCGGCCGAGAACGTCCGAAGGAGGTGTCGCAGACGTGGGCCACGGTGCTGCGACGTCGCGGGTCATGGCTCCGACTCAACCGGTTCAGAAGGGACTCGACCTGCTCCGCCAGCGCCGGATCGGCGGCCGCTGCACTCAGGGCGTGGGCCGCGATCGCCCGGTCGGCGCCGCGTTCCGACGCGGCGAGGGCGCCGATCCGCCGGAACGCCTGGGGGCCGAGGCCGCAACCCGCGGCCAGGCCCAGGGCTCGGCCGGCCGCCGCGGTCAGTTCGGCGGTGTCGGCGACGTGTTCGAGCCATGTGGTCAGCGCGGCGGCGAGGCCGCTGTACTCGCGCCAGACATGTCGTAGGACCGCTTCGCCCTGCCGGTGTCGCGTGAATCGCACCGGTTCCAGCGTCCGGGGGTGAGGTGGCCCGGTGCGGATCTCCGGCGGCATCCGCTCCGCGCGGACGATGTGCAGCAGCTCCTCCCACGGCCACGCGAGGGCGAGTCGAGGATCGGCGTAGAACTGCGGGCTTCCGTCGTCGCCGTTCCCGGGTACGGTCCGAAGGGCGCCGTCGAGGATGCCGAGGAGCCGCTCCGCCTGTTCCTGGACGAGCCGGTGGTCGAGGCCTTCGAAGACGCAGACGGCCAGCAGGAACGCCAGGGCATGCGGGTTCGCGCGCAACTCGGCGACGATGCGCGGAGCTTCGCTGTCGGCGAGGAGGACCAGCCGCTCGTGCAGACTGCCGAGTGTCAGGGACTTCCCGGCCGAGGTGGCCACGGCCGTCGCCAACTCGGCGACTTCGGCGGGCACCAGTTCCGGGACGAGCACTGTGTCCAGCAGGCCGGGCGCCAGGCCTTTGAGCAGCCGGTCGCGTTCGTCCGGGTCCGGTACTGCGGCCGCGAAGCGGGTCGCGAACACGACTTCGGGGACCGGTGGTTGATGCCTCAGCGGACCGACGCGGAGCTGGTGTTCCAGACCTCGGACGAGTTCGGGGCTGTCGGGTACGACGATCACCAGGTAGGCGTCGGCGCTCTCCAGCGACTGCTGGAGGTGATGAACGGTGCTGAGCCTCAAGGAGCGCGGAGCCTGCCGGTCGTCCAGCAGGTAGCCGCCGGCCTCTCCTCGGTGGGGCCGCCACGACGACAGGTCCGTATCGCCGTCGACGGACCACAGCGCGCTGCCCGGCCGACCGCGGCGGAGAAGCAGGCGGAGCAGCAGATTGACGGCCGCGGTGCGCCGTCCCGTCCCCGGCCGCCCGGTGAGGAAGAACAGCCGCGCCCCAGGTGACGCCAGGGCGCCGGCGAACCAGTCCGGTTCCGCGAAGCCCGATTGCGCGTCGGCGAGTTCCGCCGGGGGGATCGGGCCGCTGCGGACGTGTGCGTGACGGTCCTCATGATGAGCCGCATGGCCATTGAGGACGCGCTGGTCGCCGTGTACCGCACCGGTGTTGATGTTTCCGTATGGCGCGTAGATGACCGGGCCGGTCCGATCGCCGGCGCTCAGGAGGTCGGCCAGGTCCTCGAACGAGGTACCGGTACCGTCACCGCACTCCTCGTCCGCCGTCTCGTCGGGATGTGCGTCCGGGTGGTTGGCCATGGCAGGACGCTAGCGGGTTTCGAGGTGACGACGGGTAAACGCATGGATTCGACAGTGATGATCAACAAGACTGGTATACAGGGAAGTTGCCAGCTCGAAAGTCGTCCGAGCGGTCGCTCTGGACCGCTGCGGTGAACGGAGGAAGGGTGACGAAGGGTGCACGGGTGGGCGAACAGTCGGGAGCGGTGACCGTTCTGACGACCCTGCCGGTGATGTACCAGGCGCTTCTGGGCCAGCTGGACGAGGTGGAGCGATGGCCGGTCGGGGCACGGGAGTTCGTGGCGTGCGGCCGGCTGGCCGGGACTTCGTGGCGGGTCGCGCCCGTCCTCGTCGGCGGGTACGACCGGGCCGCCGCGGTGATTGCCGAACGTGTCGGTGAAGCCGAACCCACCGCCCTGTTCTTCGCCGACCTCGTGAACTGCCTGGAGGACGACCTCGCGCTCGGCGACGTCGTCGTCGCCACCGAGGTGCATCACGAACTGGCGGGCCCGTACTCCGCGGGGCTCGGCGGCTCTCCACCGCCGTGGCAGCCACCGGTGCCCCTGGTGCAGGATGCCTCGGCCGCTCTCACCGACGGCCGATGGCGCGACCGGATCGCTCCGGGGGTGCTCCTGGCCGGGAGGCCGGCCGTCCACTTCGAGCCGATCGTTTCCGGAGGCGCCCCGCTCGACATGACGGTCGGAGAGGTGGCCGGAGAGGTGGCCGAACGGTTGAGCGACGACCACCGGGACGCGGTGGCGGTCGACGACGGGCGCGCGGGGTCCGTGCTGGCGTACCTGCGTCGTGCCCGCCAGGCGTTGGTGGTGTGCGGGGTGGGCGGCCGTGCGCAGGATGCCGGACAGGCCGTCGACGCCGACGGATCGCGATCGAGAGCGGCGGCTGCTGCCGCCGCCGCGGTGTCGTCCGTGATCGCCGGCCTCCCCCCGAGGCAGTCGGCCGGTCCAACCGGTGACACCTTCGCCACCACGTTCGCCACCGCGTTCGCCACAGCACGGGAGCGACCTGCGGGCCGGAGCGGTGGTGACCGCCGCTACGGCGGTGACCACTACGAGTTCAACGGAGTCTTCACGGGCTCGACGGTGACGGGCAGACAAGCAGGTTGCCGTGCGGAGCGGCCCCACTCGGATGGTGATCGTTGAGGAGTCTGTTCCAGGTCCAGGCCGAACGGCTGTGCCGGGTCCGGGCGGGCAGTGATCCGGTCGAGGACCTGTTCCCGCTCGGGTACGACGGCTTCCTGGACGAGGAGGCGGGATACCGGCCGGTGGACGGCGAGGTGCTCCCGGGGGCCCTGCTGCGGCCGGAGGAAGTGGCGGGAGCCGGGGTCATGGTGTTGCTGGGCGAGCCCGGCGGCGGGAAGACGACGGTGCTGCGGCGTCTGGTCGAGGACTTGGCGCCGCTGGACCCGGCGGATCCGGGGACCTCGGACGGCTACGTCTGGGTCGACGGCTCCGAGCTGACCGAGTACTCCTACCAGCAGCTGGTCGGACGGATTCTGGACGGCCTGCCCCGCAAGCCCCGGCGGAGCGGCGACGGCACGGCGGCGGCATCGGATGCGGCAGCCGCCCGCCGCCTGACCATCGTGCTGGACCAGCTGGACGAGAGCCCCCGGCTGCTCCCCCTGCACGGAGCCCTGGCGAGGTCGCTGAACGGCAGGGACACCACGGGCCTGCGGATGCTGCTGGCCTGTCGGACCGCCGACTGGCCCCCGCGACTGACCGACGTACTCACCGAACACTTCAGCGACTGCCTGTTCGTCGACCTCGCACCACTGTCCCGTGCCGAGGCCGTGCGCCTGGTCGACAGCACCGGTATGGACGGCGAGCGCCTGGTGACCGCCGCGGTGTCGGTCGGCGCGGGCGCCCTGGCCAGCGCGCCGCTGACGCTGGAACTGCTCGTCCGTTCCTGCCGGGAGAACGACGGCCTGAGCGGTGATCCCCACGGGCTCTTCGCGAGCGGTGCCCGGCTGCTGGCCGCCGAACACGACCCCGGACGCAACACCCCGGGCCCACCGCAGACGTTGCCCAAGCAGCGCGTGGAGATCGCCGGCCGGATCGCCGCCCGGATGCTGCTGTCGGGACGACGGACGCTCTGGCACGAGCCCGCGCATCGTGATCAGCTGCACCGGCTCGACCTGGAGATCGACGACGTGGCCGGGGGAGAGGAGGAGACCGCGCCGGGGGACCGCTTCCAGGTCACCCCGCTGGCGGTGCGGGAGGTGCTTCACACCGCTCTGTTCACCGCGACCAACCGCGAACGCAGCGCGTTCCGGCATTCGTCGCTGTCGGCCTATCTCGCCGCCTCGTACCTGGTCCGTCGACGGCTGCCGCGCCGGCAGCTGAAGGCGCTCTTCCTGGTCGACATCCCGGGGGCGAGCGCGGCCCGCATCCCTCCGCCCCTGCGCGAGACGGCGGCCTGGCTGGTCGCCCTTGATCCGGAGCACGTCGGATGGCTGGCCGACGCGGATCCCGAGAGCGTGACCGTCCACAGCTCGCTGGTGCGGTCCGACGCGATGCGCGAGCTGATCGTCGCCCGGCTCCTGGAGGACGCGGCCGAGGTGGAGTTGAGCGCCAACCGGTGGCAGCTCACCCGCTGGAGCCTGCTGCACCCGCGGCTGGGGGAGCAACTCCGTGCGGCCCTGGTGGGCGACCCGACCGCGCTGGACGACGACTGGCCGATGCGGGCGCGGGTACGGGTGGCTCTGCAGCTCGCCCGGGGCTGCGCCGAGCCCGCTCTGGTGGCTCCGCTGCTCGCCCTGTGCCATGACGACCGTTGGCCGGCGACCGAGCGCAGGCTCGCCGTGAGCGCGGCGTTCGCCTGCGCCCCCGAGACGGCCGCGAGTGAACTGCGGCCCCTGCTCTGCTCCCTGGAGGATGACGAGTACGCCGCTCGCGTCGATCCGGACGATGAGCTCCGAGGCGTCCTGCTGACCGGCCTCTGGCCCGGTCATCTCGACCTCGCGACGGTGCTGAGGGTGTTGCGACCGCCGCGGAACACCCATCTGTACGGCAGCTATCGCGCATTCCTCCGGGTTCTGGTGGCCGACTGCGACGAGGAGCAGGCGGCCGGCCTGCTGGGCCGGCTGGTGGCCCGGGACTCCGGGTTCCCCGGTTCGGACGATCCGGCGGTGGAGCAGTTCGTCGACGCGGTCATCGATCGCGTGCTGAGCTCCGAGCGTGCCGCGGCGCTCTATCCGCAGGCGGCGGTGATCGTCGCCGGGCGCCTCCGGCGGCATGCGCGGGTTTCCTGTCCGAGCGCCATGGACGACACCGGGCCGGACGACACCGGGCTGGGCGACACCGGGTTGGGCGCCTGTGATGCCGCCGCGGCCCGGTCGCGCCGGTTGGCGTTCGTGGACGCGCTGGTCAGGGAGAGCCTCAGCGACGGCCGATCGTCCGTGGTGGTGCTGTGGGAGCTCACCCGCCCGCGGTGGTCGGCACCGGATCGTAGGTCCGTCTGCAGTCTGGCGAGGGTGGAGGACTTCGGGTGGGTCCTGGACCAGGGCGATCGGGCAGTGCGGGCCGGCGAGCCGGAGGTCGCGGAAGCCTACGCGACCCTCGCGTTCCAGCTCTACCGCCACGACGACCGGAAGGCTTTCGAACTCCTCTGGGCGCGGCGGGAGGATCCGACCTGGGCGCGACTGAAGTGGATCTTCGAGGGGGTTCCGCTGGCCGGTGAGACGGCGGAGTTCCTGCGCATGAATTCCGAAGCCGAACGCGATGCGTCCGAGCCGGCCGGCGCATCCGCCGAACTGTCCGGTTTTCAGCATGCGGCACTCGCCGGTGCCCGAAACGGTGACACCGACAGCTTCTGGAAATTGCTGTGGAACCTCCAAGTGCCTCCCGAAGGCGGCAGGACCGAGGCGTGCGACAGCGGTGACATCAAGGACTGGCCGGGCGCCGCACTGTTCTCCGCCGAGCAGCTTGCCGAGCTTCCGGACTGCGCGCTGCACTATCTCCGGGCCGAGCACGACCACCGTGATTCCTGGCTCGGGACGGACAAGCAGGACCTGCGGGCCTGGGCGGGCCATCAGTCGCTCGTCCTCCTGCACCGGGCAGGCCGAATCGGCGAGGTTCCCGAACAGATCTGGCCCCGATGGATGGCAGCCGTCGCGTGCAGCCCGCCGACCGCACCTGAGGAGGCACTTCGTGAAGTGCAGACGGCGCTGCTGCGCCTCGCCGCCGAGCACGCGCCGGACGATTTCGCGGAAACCGTCGAACGATGTGTCCGAGCAGACCTGGAGCACGGGCAGCACCCTTGCAACCTGCGGCTCCTGGAACCGCAGTGGTCCACGCCGTTGGCACGTGCGATGGAGGGCCTGGCCCGGTCAGTGGCCGAGGGGATCGGGCAGTCAGCGGGTGACGACAGGGTGGACAGGGCGGCGCTGGACACCTGGTCGGTGCTGCTCGAAGCCTTGCTGCCGGCGGGAAGCGCGTCGGCACACGCTCTCGTGGCCGAGGTGCTGAAGGGGGTCGCGGACTTCCAGGAGCCCGTCCGAGCGGAGCTGGCGGTCAGGGCGGCCAAGGCGCTGCTGACCGCGGACTCTCCCGGGGCGTGGCCGCGCCTTCGGACGCTGACCGGCAGATCGGAGTCGTTCAGCCGCGGCCTGGCGGAGGCCTGTACCGCGGAGGCGGCACGGCAGCGGATCGAAGCACCGCTGGCAGAGGCCGAACTGGCCGAGCTCTACCGCTGGCTGCACTCCTTGTCCGCCGCAACCGAAGCCGCCTACCCCCTGGGAGCCCATTCCATCGGTGTCGAGCAGCAGGTCGTGGAGTGGCGGGACGCCATCCCCCGGACGCTGACTCGCCGATGCACCCCGGAAGCGCTCCGTGTCCTCAAGTCACTGGTCGCGGAGTTCCCTTGGCGACTGGGTCTGAAGTCCGCGCTCGTCGCCGCACAGAACGGCTACGCCGCGGCCGGATGGTCGGGAGTTCCCCTCGACGAACTGGTCGGCATCCTGTCGTTCCCCGGACAGGGGGGAACGATCGTCCTGGGGGACCACTACGAGTTCAACGGTCACTACATCGACTCGAATGTCATCGGACAGCTGAACGGCCGGTCCGAACTCCCCTCGCCCGAGGAGGGGTTCGCCCGTCCGATCGGCCTCGATCGCGACGCTGCCGTCGCTGCGCGCCACGTCCGGCGGGCGGTCTCCGGCGACGACGCGTCGAGTGTGTCGGCCAGGAGGGACGCACTCCTCGTCGGCCTGTCCGCCAGCCGGGGACGGCTGGTGACGCGTTGGATCGCCGTGGGGCTGGCACCCGAACTGGCGGAGGAGCTGGCCGAGGACGGCGCCGTCGGCGCGTGCCCGGAGTTCGGGCGATTCCACAGCGGACGCAGGGTCGCCGTCCTGACGGGCGACTTCGGCTCGGGGAAGACCGTCGCCCTGGAACGCGAGTACCGGACGTCGGTGCTGCGGGCCGTCGACGACCCCCGTGCGCCGCTGCCGGTCCACCTCACCGTGAAGTCGAGCGGGTCCGACCTGCTGCGAGCGCTCGACGAACAGCTCGCGCGGTTCCCCGGCGACCACGACCAGGTGACGGTCTTCCTCGACGGCCTGGACGAGTTCGGTGCCGGGCGCTCGGCGGAGATCCTCGACGACCTCCGGGAATGGGTCTACAGCGCGTCCGGCCGGAAGGTCCTGGCGACCAGCCGCCCTGACAGCCTCCTTCAGAGCACCGACTGTCTCACCCTGCCCGCTCTCTCGGACACCGAACTCCGCGACCTCCTCGACAGGGTGGGGGCACCACGGGCGCTGGCGTGGCACTCCAACCCCGAGATCCGCGACGCACTGCACCGGCCGCTCTTCGCGCTGATCGCCGCCGACTGCCGGAAGGCCGGCTCCGATGTACCCCACACACGGGGGGAGTTCCTCGCCGCCCTCGTCGAACGGGCGCTCGCGCGGGCCCCCGGGCTCGGTGACGACACGTACAGCCTGCTCGGTCGGCTGGGCCGGCTCACCCTGGACTCCGGTGGCGCCGTCCCGGCGGGCGAGGCCGGGACGAGGGAGGAACAGCTGCGACTCGTCCGGACCAGGTTGGTCGTCCACCGGCAGCGCACGCTCACCTTCGCCCTCCCGGTGCTGGGACAGTACTTCGGCGGCCAGTACGTCCTGGACAACGGACTGCCGGAGCTCGTGGATTTCTCGCCACAGCGCCGGGACCGGTGGCGGGACGCTCTGACCTTCGTCGTCTCCAGCGGCCCCTGGGACCGCGTGACGGCTCTGCTGAGCGATCTGACGGCCGTCGACCCCGGGTTGGCCGCATGGATCACCGAGAAGGCCGTCCCGAGCTTCGGGCACGGATCGACGGTCGCGCACCCCGAGGCCCTCGAATGCGCCCGGCGCCTGTCCGGGACGCTCGACGCCTGGCTCGGCGGAGTCGGCCGCGCGAGCGCGCTGCTCAGCTGCTCGGACGGAACCGGCCGAGGGGTCCCGATCGGGGTCGGATCGGGCACCGAGAGTTCCAGCAGTCTCGGCCTCGTGTTCGCCGACCCCGCAGCCTTCGACGGCCGTGAGCGCTTCTTCGAGACCACTGCCCCGCCGGACCTGAAACGAGGCGAAGTGGACGGGCTGAGGATCACCTCGATGCGTTCGGTGACCGTCGCGTCCGATGTCCCGGCCTGGCCGTGGCGGCTCTCGCTGTCCTGGGTGAAGAGCAGCATGGCGCAGGTGCTGGCGCACAGGGCCTTTCCACTGCCGGACAACCCGGCCGCGTGCCTGGAAGAGGCTTGGCGTCTCTCCCGGCTGTTGACCGACCAGCGTGGCACAGGGGCGCACCGTCCCGTTCCGATCCCCGACGTCGTCTCCACGATCGACGAGATCTTCCGCCATGCGCCGGACGCCGTCCTGCTGCGGTTCCGGCGCGGCGAGGTCGTGTCGAGGTCGCAGTTGGCGGAACTCCGCGACCGGTGCGTCGAACAGAGCCTCCCGATCACGCGTGACGGATTGATCCACCGCCCCTACCCGGTACCGGACGTCCCGCCGGAGCAGATGTCGGGCGACATTTCGAGTGCGTACAGCGAGGAGGTGCTGATCGACCTGGTCGGACAGGTCTACTCCGGCGCCCTCTCCATCTACGAGGACATCGTCGCGCAGTACCTGTCTCCCGTCCGGCGGACCATGTTCCTCGGCGGTGCGCTGCCGGTGCGGTTCGCCTGCAAGATCAGCTGGCCACCCGCCGGGAGCGACCGCGGCTGGGGTTTCGGGCCCACGTTCTCGCGGGTCGTCGTCCCGTTGCCGCTCGGTTCCTCGTCGCATGTCGATGTCACCCGGGTGGAGGACGTCCTTGCCGAGCCCGACTCCTGGCCGTGGTCCGGCTCCGTCGACGGCCAGACCGTCGACGGCCAGGCCGACTTCCGCCACCTCCGCCCCGAATCGGCCGCATGGTCCAGCCGGAGCGTCGTCCGTGAGGCCCTGTGGGTGTTCGGGGACACTCCGGCCACGGCTCTCGCCTACAACTGGCTGGCGAAGGACCTCGATGCGGTCGGGCTCTCCGATTCGGTCAGCCCGTCCTTCGACTAGCCGTGCTTCCCGGTGTCGCCGCAGGTCACAGGCCCGTGCCGACTGTCGCGGCAGCCCCGCCGAGCGCGTAGCAGGGCGGGGCTGGGCGGCTGCCGGTTGCCGGGCGTGCGCGGTCAGGTCCGGCGGGGTGGGGGTCAGGCGTCGTTCTGGCCCGACAGGCAGAAGTCCTTGTCGGCGGTGTGCTCGGTCAGGTACCCGGCGGTGATGAGGCCGGCGACGTCGTACGTGCCCGGGATGTCGCCCGGCTTCAGGGTCGGGTCGAGCCACTGCTGGAGCCCGTTGCCCGGCTGGGAGAACGCGCCCGCAATGCGGCCCTGCTGGACGTCGAACGGCTTCTGCACCTCGAAGCAGTGGTAGTTGTCCTCGCCTCCGTTGAGGGAGTCCGGCGGAAGGGCGCGCCGGGGGAACGGCGTGCCGCCGGGGGCGAGGTAGGAGCCGTAGGCGCTGTTCCCGAAGCGGTCCAGCTTCTGGTGCTCCTTCATGCTCTGTACGGCCATGTCGAGGGTGCCGTTGTTGTCGGCGAAGCCGTTGTTGTCCGGGTACTTCCACCCCCTCCAGTCCCGGTACCAGTCCAGGAAGCGCACCGGCGTCACTCCGCCCAGCCGGTCGTAGCCCGCCAGCAGCTTGGTCAGCACGGAGTCCGTCGGCAGGGTGACCGGGCCGAGTTCCTTCCGGGTGCAGAGGTAGTTCTCGGCGCCGGCATCGCGGACCTTGGGGACGTCCTTGCACTCCGTGATCGGAACCCCCCGGGAGGCGGAGGACTGGGCGGCGGCGGTGCCGGTGGCGGCCAGCCCCGTCAGGGGTAGGGCGAGCGCCAGTGAGAGGGCGGCGAGAGTGGGGGTGCGCATGGGCGGGCGGCTCCGTTCGGGGTGCGGGGCGGGGAAGGGCCGGGCGGGCTGCGGCCGTCGGCTCGTACGGCGGACCGTGTGGCCGCCGGACCCGCGCACAGTTACGCACGGCGATTTGCCTTCGTGCACGCACAAGATGTCCGGCGCCACTGGTGCCCACCCGTTCGGCCGATGCCGCTGACGGATACTCGGCTCGCTGCGGCGCCACGCGCACTGCCGCCCCTGGCCTGGACGGCCGCCGGTGGAGAAAGTGCCGAAGGCGGGAGCGTGGTGTTCCCGCTCCGCCTGGAGCGTCGGAGCGCAGTCGTCGGTGAAGAGCGGGTTCATGCACGGGCATCGGCCGTGGATCGAGGTCTAGTCTCAAGGGAGTTGATGTCATTGACTTCGGGAGGACGACCTGTGGCAGCCGTGCACGTGACCGTCTGGGATGACCGCGACCGGGTCGGGGGAGGCCGGGCCCCGACAGCTTCGGTGACCCCTGTGACTCCGGCGGCTGCTGCCGCCCCCGTCCTCTTCGTCCACAACATCTTCACCTGGGGCAGCGACTCCGCGTACGGGTTCGCCGGGCAGCGGCCCCTCGCGGACAGCCGGCGGCTCCTCCTGATGGATCGCCGGGGCTACGGCGACAGCCCGGACACCGCGCGCAGCGACTTCGAGGTCGACGCCGAGGACATCGTGGAGGTTCTCGGCGACGGGGCCTTGGCCGTGGGGCCCGGCGGCGCCCACCTGGTGGGGCACGGGAACGGCGCCGTCGCCGTGCTCATCGCCGCCGCGCGCCGACCCGACCTCGTCCGCTCCCTCGCCCTCCTCCAGCCCTCCGCCTTCACTGCCGCCGCACACCACCCAGTCGTCGCCGACCTCCTCGACCGGGTGCGCGACGGCGCCCCGGGAATCCCGGACGGCGTCACGCCGGAGCAGTATCTCCGTGAGTCCACCGAGGGGTTGGGGATGGCCATGCCCGAGCCCACGTCGCGCCGGCTCCGTGCCGTCGCCACCTCCATGGGGGAGCGGCCCGTCTGGGAGGCGGAGATCCCGTTGGAGGCGGTCCGGGGCGCCGCCCTGCCGACCCTGGTGATCTGCGGAACCTGGGAGCGCGCGCCGGCCGTGTACCGCGAGCACGTGGGGCTCCCCCTCATGGCCGTGGCCGAGTCCCTCACGGACTCCCTCGGGGCCCGCCTCCTACGGGTGCCCGGTTACTACCCGCACACCCAGGAGCCCGCCGCCGTCAACGCGGCCCTGCGGGAGTTCTGGGGCTGACCGTGCGTCCGGGCGGGCGCGGCTGCCCTGCCGGCAGGGCCCCCGGTGAACTCCCTCGCGCCCGCCGGGTATCCCTGGCATCATCCGGCGTGCGGCCCGGGGGGTCACCGGGGTGCGTCACACACGGACGCGGTAGGACGGGTGGGGATCCGATGGACGGCTGGGCGGCGAATCCGAGCAAGCCGAAGCGGCGGTGGCGGGACTCCCGTACCGCGCGCACCCTGATCGTCCTCGCGGGCCTGCCGCTGGTCGTCCTCGGCTTCGTCCTGTTCGTCGGCACCTTCGAGGAGCGCGGCGCCTCCCGCACCGCCCCCGTGTGCGACGCTCCGACGCCCGGGCCGGACGCCGGCTGCCTGCTGCTGGAGAGCGGCCAGGTCACCAGGAAGTGGCTGTCCTTCTCCGCCGACGACGGGAACAGCTACTACCTGAACATCGCGCGCGAGGCGGGCTCCGCCCAGAAGTACGAGGTCGACGAGTCCCTCTACCGGCACGTGGAGGCCGGCACCGCCGTGGACCTGAAGATCTGGAAGGGCATGGTGGTCCGGATCGCCCACGACGGGCACGAGGTGAGCACCCTGACCCTGTCCTGGCGCGGTTGGCTCGGTCTGGCGGGAGCCACGCTGCTGATCGCCGTGGGCACGGTGGTGACCGCCTACGGACTGCCCGGCCGGAACCCAGAGTTCTGGAACAGCTCGCCGGTCCTGCTCATGGGGATGGTTCTGGTGACCGCCATGGGTGTCGTCGTCCTCACGCTGGTGCAGTGGCCCTTCCCGGTGACCATCGGCCTCGCCGTCGCGGCCTGGCTGATCGCGATGCCGACCGTCAGGTACCTGCACACGTCCTTCTCCTAGCGGCGCTTGGCAGGTGGCCCCGCGCGCGGCCTTGGTGTCGGCTGTCGTGCTTCGGCACATGCGGAGCCTGCTCGGTGGTGCCGTAGCATCCGGATGGCAGAACGCACACTTTTTAGCGGGGGAGAGTACTGCACTTGTTGAAGAGATCGACGGCCGTGCCGGCCGGGGCGGCGGCACGGGTGGCCTGCGCGACTGTGCTGATGGTGTCGGGCGCCCTGGTGCTCGGCTCGTGCTCATCCGTGGGGTCGCCGGGCGGAGGGCGGGAGACGGCGAGTGAGCCCACACGTGTCGAGTCCCGGGAGGAGGCGTTGGCCCGGGCGGATCGGGTCCAGGACCACGTGCGCGAGCTGACGGGCCTTGAGCGGGATCCGTGGGGCAAGCTCATCGGCTACTACAGGTGCAAGGGGCGGGGGTTGGGTATCGCCGATGAGGGCGAGGCGTACCAGCTCAGTTCGGGGAACCTGTTGAAGGCCACGGACGACCAGCGTCCCGAGGTGCTGCGGGGGCTGCGGGAGAAGCTGGCGGGCGAGGGCTTCAAGATCACCTCGTCGGCGTCCGGTTCGGACGCTCAGTCCACCTCGCCCACCGGGGAGTTCGATGCCGTCCGCGAGTCCGACGGCTACACCGTTTCGGCGGGCGTGTCGAAGCCCGGTCAGGGTGTGAGTGTGATGGTCGTCCTGCCCTGCCAGGCCCCGCCGTCCACCGGCGCGGCTTCGCCCGCTCCGACGGCCACCACCTGAGGTCGGTGCGGCGGGCGCGTCAACTACGCTGCTGGAAAGGGTAGTTGGCAGCAGTCCTGGCCGCGTCGACTCGTGGCGGTGGGACGCCCCGGCGTGGATGCGCCGGGGCGTCCGGTCAGGCGTCGGGGCTCGCCGCGGTCAGCGGGGCGTACAGCTCGGGGCGGCGGGTGCGCAGCAGGCCGAACTCCCGCCAGTCCCGGCACTGGTCGAGGTCGAGGTCCGCGACGAGGACGGCGGGCCGGTCGCGCGGGGCGCGGAGCAGGATCCGGCCGTACGGGTCGGAGATGAACGACGAGCCGTAGAAGGTGGACCGGCCCTCCGTCCCGATCCGGTTGGGCACGATCATGAACAGCGCGTTGGCGAGGCCGTTGGCGCTGATGGCGTGCTCCCACATGGGCCGGGTGTCGAAGTCCGGGAGGTCGACCTCGGAGCCGATGGCGGTGGGGTGGACGAGGACTTCGGCGCCGCCGAGCGCGTAGGCGCGGGCGAGTTCGGGGAACCACTCGTCCCAGCAGGTGGGGAAGCCGAAGGCGGCGCCCTGGTGGGCCAGGACGGGGAACCCGCTGTCGCCGGGGCGGAAGCACAGGTCCTCGCGGTAGCCGGGGAAGGCCGGGATGTGGTTCTTCCGGGTCCTGGCGACGAGGGTGCCGTCGCGGTCCACGCAGACGGCCGTGTTGTAGCCGAGGCCGCCGTCCTCGGTGCGCTCGTACAGGGAGGCGTGGACGCTGATGCCGAGTTCGGTGGCGAGTTCGGCGGCGAGGCGGGTGGTGGGCCCGGTCTCGACGTCCTCCAGGTAGCGGGCGGCGCCCTCGCCCATCGGGTCGTCGGTGTTGCAGAAGTAGGGGCTGCGGGTCAGCTCGGGCAGGCACACCATCGTCGCGCCCTGCGCGGCGGCGAGTGCCACGCCCTCGCGAAGCCGGGCGTCGTGCTCGGCCGGGTCGGCGTACCAGCGCATCTGCACGAGCCCGACGCGCAGCGGTGCGCGTTCGGCCGGCCTGGTGCGGCCGGGGGAGCCGAGCGGGGAGCCGAAGGAGGTGAGGACGGCGTACGAGGTCACGGGCGGACCGTCCTCGTCTGCCGGCGGGGCGTCCGGCAGGTGCGGGAGGCGGGGCCTCCGGCGGCCGTGCGGCCGGTGGTGGTGGACGTGGTCATGGGTGTTCCTTCTGTTCTCTGGTGCTGGCGCGGCCCTGCGATGTAACTGAAAGTTCAGTCAGCTTTGCTGGCGTGGTGAAGAATCTAGCCACGCCGGAACGTTCCGGCAAGGGGTGGGGGCCCGCGAAGGAACAGCACGTGCCGCCGGAGGGCGGGGTGGGTCGTGCCCCGGCACCTCCGGCGGGCGGGTCAGGCCCCGGCGGCGACGGCGTCGGGCGCCGCGGCGGCCTTCGCGGTGAGGGCGCGGCTGTAGCGGCGCAGGAGGAGGGCGGCGGTGGTGGCGAGGCCGAGGAGCAGCCCGAACCAGAGGCCGCGGATCTCGCCGCCGAGGGGGTAGGCGAGGAACCAGGCACAGGGCAGACCGACGGCCCAGTAGCCGATGAGGGTGATGCGGAAGCCGCTCCTGGTGTCGTCGAGGCCGCGGAGCAGTCCGACGCCGATGTTCTGGGCGCAGTCGACGATCTGCAGGACGGCCACCAGGACGAGGAGGCTGGTCGCGATGGTCAGGCCCTGCTGGTCGGCGGGCGCGTCCGGGTCGAAGTAGGGGCGCAGGACGAGGTCCGGGACGGTGAGGTAGACGATGCCGACGAGGGCGGTGACGGCGGCGCCGCAGGCGAGTGCGGTGTTCTTGATGCGGCGGGCGGCGGCGTGCTCGCCGAGGGCGAGTTCGCGGCTGACGTTGATGGAGGCCGCGTGGGAGAGGCCGACGGCGACCTGGAAGACGATGTAGACGAGCTGGTTGACGGCGGTGTGGGCGGCGAGCGCCGCCGGGCCGAAGCTGCCGGCGAGCAGGGCGGTGACGGAGAAGAACCCGGCCTCGGAGCCGTAGGTGGCCGCGATGGGGGTGCCCAGGCCGAGCAGGCGGCGGACGGTTGCCGGATCGGCGCGCCAGAAGTCGAGGCTGAGCAGGGGGGCGAGCTGCGGGTCGCGGCGGGCGGAGGCGTAGAGGGCGAGGAAGGACAGCAGGTAGACGCTGCTGGTGGCGACGCCGATGCCGGTGAGGCCGAGCCGGGGCAGGCCCCAGGTGCCGTGGATGAAGGCCCAGTTGAGGGCGGCGTTGACGGCGACGGAGGTGAGGGTGATCTGCAGCAGGGCCTGGGGGCGGCGCATGCCGACGGTGAACTGGCGGACGGCCTGGAACCAGAGGCAGGGCACGAGGCCGGGGGCGAGGGCGGCGAGCATGCCCTGGGCGCGGTGGGCGACGGTGGCGTCCTGGCCGAGCCAGGTGGCGGCCTGACCGATGAGGACCATCAGGACGGCGCCGGCCAGGCCGGCGAGGGTGGCGACGGCCATCGCGGCACGCACCAGGCCCCGGACCTCGTGGTCGGCGGCGGTGGCCGGTTCGGCGGCGGCGTCCGCTTCGGTGTCGGCCTCCTCGGCTCCGGCCTTCTCGGTGCCGGCCGCCTCGGCACCGCGCTCGGCGCGGGCCGCTGCCGCTGCCACCTGGTTGCCGACGGAGGTGACCAGCCCGACGCCCATGGTGCGGAGCTGGTTGAAGATCACCAGGGCGAGGCCGCCGGCGGCCAGCGCCTCGGTGCCCAGGACGCCCATCATGATCGTGTCGGTGGTGGTGAGGGCGACCTGGGCGAGCTGGGTGAGGGCGAGCGGTACGGCGAGGGCGGTGAGGGCGCGGCTGTCGCGCGCCAGGGTGGTCAGCTGCTGCTGCATGGTGGGTGTCACGTCTCTGAATGTCACGTCTCTGGAAGTCAGGGCCTGCGGAGTTTGGAGAGGGACTCGTCGATCTCGGCCTCCACAGCTTCGTCGATGAGGTTGCGGGCGGTCATCCAGTCGTCGTTGAAGACGGTATCCATGTACTTCTCGCCGCCGTCGTTGATGAACGCGACCATGACGGCGTCCGGCGGAAGGGTCGTCAGGCGGGCCAGGGCGTCGTGGACGACGCCGCCGGCGGAGCCGCCGATGAGCAGGCCGGTGCGGCGGGCGACGACGCGGGCGGTGGCGAAGGCCTCGACGTCGCCGACCTTGACGCCCTCGTCGATGAGGTCGTAGTCGACGAGCAGGCCGATGCTCGCCCCTTCGGGGGTACCGGTGCCGGACTGGTAGTAGTCGTGGGCGGGCGGGCCGAAGGCGATGGAGCCCTGCGGCTCGACACCGACGACCGAGACCCCGGGCACGTACTTCCTGAGCTCGCGGGCGGTGCCGCACAGGCCGCCGCCGGTGCCGACTGCGCCGATCAGCACGTCGACCCGGTTGTCGAGGGCCTGGGCGATCTCCCGGCCGACCGCGAAGTAGCCCACCGCGTTGCTGGGGTTGTTGTGCTGCTCGGTGAAGAACGTGTTGTCCTTGCCGCGGGCCATCTCCTCGGCCAGTTCCTCGCGGGCGGCGGTGTGGAGCTCCTCGCCGTCGGTGTCGGCGTCGACGTACACGAGCTCGGTGCCCATCGCCTTCATGCCGCGCAGCTTGTCGGCGGCGGCGTGGTTGTCGACGACGGCGGTGAAGCGGTGGCCGCGCTCGGCGGCGACGACGGCCAGCCCGAGGCCGGTGTTGCCGGAGGTGGACTCGATGATGTGGCCGCCCGCGCGCAGCAGGCCGCGCTCCTCGGCGTCGAGGACCATCTGCCGGGCCATGCGGATCTTGGCGCTGCCGGTGGGGTTGAACATCTCCAGCTTCAGCAGGAGGCGGGCGCCGTTGTCGGCGCGGGCGAGCTCGAACAGCGGGGTGTAGCCGATGAGGTCGGTCATCCGGGTGACCACCGGGGGGCGGTGGAGGGCGTCGGTCATGGCAGGGAGCGCTTTCTCGGGAGCGGGGTGGCGTGGGGTCACAGGGCCGGGCGGCGGTCGAGGCGCCAGCGCAGCCGGCCGTTCTCGTGGTGGATGACGACCTTGGCCGGCAGGGGGAGGTCGTGGAAGGGCGACTCGTTCGAGTCCATCTGGTAGCCGGCGGTGTTGGGATAGACGAGCAGGTCGCCGACCCGGGGGCGGCGGGGGAAGGCGATCTTGCGCCAGGTGAGCAGGTCGGAGTCGAGGCAGCTGGCCCCGCCCACGCACGCCCGGTACTCCGCGGCGTCCTGGTCGGGGTGCGGGGTGAGGAGCAGGGGGTCGGGCAGGTACTCGCTGTTGAACCACTGCTCGGAAAGGCTCAGGCTGCTGCCGTCGACGGTGACGATCCCGTACCCGGGGCGGTCCTTGACGCCCTGGACGGCGAACACCGAGGATCCGGCCCCGGCCAGCAGGGCGCGTCCGGGTTCCAGCAGCAGCATCACGCCGGCCTCCCGCAGCCGCCGGGCCAGCGGGTCACCCGTGCCGTGGGGGCGGGCGGCGAGGACGGCCCGCAGGGCGTCGGCCCCGGCGACGGGCGAGTGGTAGGGGTAGAAGTCGCTGGTGCTGAAGGACTTGCGGGCGTGGTAGTCGTCGGGCCCCTGCTCGGCGAGGAAGGTGTGCCAGGCCTCGGCGGGCACGTAGTCGACGGCGAAGCCGCCGCCGATGCTGATCCGGTCGGCCTGCAGCCCCAGGAGCCTTGCCTTGAGGCAGAGTTCGACGAGTTCTCCGGCGAGGTCGGTGCGGGGCTGCACGTCGTAGCCGGACAGGTGGAAGCTGAAGCCCTCCATCCGGACCCGCTCCTTCGCCGCGGCGCAGCGCCGCAGCGCGGTGTCGAGCTGGTCGTCGGTGAGGCCGAAGCGGCTGCCGGTCCGGGTGGGCGGGAAGCGGCGCAGCAGGATGCGGACGGGCCGGGGGACGTCCAGGTGCAGGACGCGGCTCAGTTCGTCGAGGGAGTCGACGGCTATCAGCGCGCCCTGGAGGGCCGCGACGCGCAGCAGCGGCTCGGCTTTGGCGGGCCCGGTGACGACGATGTCCTCGCCGCGCACACCGTGGCCGAGGGCTTCGCGCAGCTCGCCGTGGCTGGCGACGTCCACGCCGGCTCCCGCGTGGGCGCAGCGTTCGACGAACGCGGCGGCCTTGTTGGCCTTCTTCGCGAAGTACACCGTGCCCTCGACCTCCGCTTCGTCGAGCGCGGCCCGGAAGGCAGCCAGGTTGGCGTCGAAGCGTTCGGGCAGCACGAAGTGGAACGGTCCGCCGAAGGCGTGGGAGAGGTCGTGCAGGAGGTCTCCGGCCGCGAGCCCGTCGTGGAGGGGATCGGGGTGGGCGGGAAGGGTCAGCGCCACAGCGCGACCTCGGTGCCGAGGTCCTGGTCGGCGGCGAGCTGGGCGAAGCGGTGGCCCAGTGCGATGTCGGTGACGACCAGGCCGCTGTTGTAGGCGAAGATCCGCTGGCCGGGTGCGGTACGGGCCTGGGAGACGCCGGAGATGACGACGGGCAGCTCCACGTCGACGGCGGGCAGGTTGCCGTCGGCGTCGGCCATGTCGGTGCCGGTGACGCGCATCTGGGCCTCGCTGGTGGCGATGACGCGGTCGGCCCGGTGCAGTGTGGACGGGGCGAGGCCGTGGCCGACGAGGATCGCGGTCGCGCCGGGCCTCAGCCAGTCGGCCTCGACGGCGGCGGAGGTGTGAGCGCCGGCGGTGGCGACGATGACGTCCGCGTCGTGCGCGGCGCGCTTCAGGTCGGTGGCCAACTCCAGCTCGCGGCCGGGGAAGTGGCGCTCCAGCTCCTGGCGGACGGCGGCTATGCCGTCGGGGTGGGTGCCGGCCAGCAGCAGCCGCTCCAGCTTGGGCAGGGTGGTGAGCAGGAACGGCAGCGCGAGGCGGCCCTGGGTGCCCGTGCCGATCACCAGCGCCGTGGAGGCGTCGGGGGAGGCGCACTCGCGGGCCAGCAGGGCGGAGACGGCGGGGGTGCGGAGGGAGCCGATGCGCGAGCAGTCCATCATGGCGACCGGTAGGCCGGTGACGTCGTCGTAGACGGTCAGCGTCGTGTAGTAGTGCTGCTCCTCGCGGCCCTTGTCGAGGCCGTGCTTGTACGAGGTCTTGATGGCGACGACGTTGCGCGCCCCGTCGCGGCCGAGCATGGCGTAGGAGACGGAGTGGCCGTCGGCGGGCTTGACGGTGAGTTTGCGCGGGTTGTCGGACTGGCCCGCGGCCAGGGTGCGGTAGGCCTGTTCGACGGTGTCGACGACGTCGGTCAGGCTGATGTCCAGGCCGGCGAGGTCGCTGGTGGAGAGTACGCGCAGGGTGGTGTCGTCCCGGTCCACGGGGGTGCCCTTTCGGATGGGTGAGGCGGCATCTGGAAGTCGGCAAGTCGGCAGGTCAGTAAGGCATGAGGGCAGGTCAGGCGGTCAGGGCGGCCTGGCCGTAGCCGTGTTCGTCGTGTTCGGCGGCCGGGCGGGTGGGGCGGCCCTCGACGCGCACGGAGGCGCGCTTGAGCCAGCGGTCGGTGCCGTCGTAGCGCGCCCGGAAGGGGACGCGGCCGTGGACGACGATGTCGTTGTCGACGACCAGCACGTCGCCCGGCTCCAGGCTCACCGCCACCGAGACGCGGGCGAGTTCGTCCTCCAGGCGCCGGTAGGCCGCGCGCCAGGTCTCGTCGGCGTCCTCGACCGGCGTGTAGGCGGGGTCGAAGCGCATGGTCAGGCCCTCGGGTGCCGCGTAGAGGGTGGGCACCGGTGCGGGTCGGCCGGTGAACTGCTGGGCCTGCTCGTAGGCGTCGTCGGGCAGGATCGGCACGGTCGGCCGCTTGAGCCGGGCGACGTCCTCGTCGGCGAGTTCGGTGAGGCGGATGCTGGCCGCGGTGGTGGCGATGTTGTCGTGGTTGCGCATGCAGCACAGCAGGAGCAGGTGGGCGCGGCCGGGGTGGAAGGCGTCCTCGGTGTGCGGGGTGAGCAGGACGGAGCTGGAGGCGCCGGTCTGCTCGCTCTCGTGGCCGGGCGAGGGAACGATGTTGTGCACGAACCGGCCGTCCTGCTGGCCGTCCCAGGCGATCGGGGTCCCCATCAGCGTGGAGACGAGCAGCAGGACCACGTCCCACAGCGCGCCCGCGTCCCCGACGGTCGACCAGTGGCCGGGTGTCGGGCCCAGCTCCGCGTCGTCGGGGTGCAGTCCGCGCAGCACGAACAGGCCGTCGGCGGTGTCCACGGGCCGCAGCGCGTGCCGGAGTCCGGGGCTGAGCTGGGCGCACATCACGGGCAGGCCGGCCAGCAGGTGGGGACTGGTCGCAGAGCCGTGGAAGTCCAGCAACTTGGCGGCGGTGGCGGTCAGTTCCTCGGTGGCGGCGGGGTCGAGACGGCGTACCGGGGCAGGGCAGGTGGGCACGGCGGGGCCTTCCGTCGGCAGGGGCGGGGAGAAAGGTGTTGCGGGCACGCGGCATCACCGCGCCGGTGCGGGACGGCGGGCGGGAGCAGCGCGTGAGGCGTGGGGTCCGGGTCGGCTCGGACGGCCGGACGACAGGAAACGTAACAACGACTTTGAGGTAAGGCAAGCCTTACCCGATCGGATGTCTACATTTACGTAGTCTCAGTTCGAGGCGGCGGCGCACGTGCCGCGCGGGGTCAACTCCGCTGCTCGGATTGTTGTTTGCGGCAGGGGGGCGCACGCCCTGCGGGCCGGTGCGCTCCGCCGGGCGGCTTGCGAGCCGTCTCAAACTTAGGGTAGGTAAGCCTAAGCAAATCGAGCTCAACCCGAATCGAGGAACGAACGTGGGCGTCACCAGACGACAGCTGCTGTGGGCCGGTGCCGGTGTCGGGGCGGCCGGCGCGCTCGCCGCCTGCGGCGGTGGCGCGGGCGGATCCAAGGACGCCGCGTCCGCGGGCGCGGCGTCCTCGCAGCCCCGTGCCGGGGGGACGCTCAAGGTCGGCGCTCTCGGCAAGGCCTCCGCGATCACCCGCGACCCGCACGGCACGCAGGCCAACGAGAGCGACTACCTGATCATCAGTCTGATCTACGACACGCTGGCCGTTCCCGGATCCACCGCCAACACCGTCCCGCGGCTGGCCTCCTGGAAGCCGTCGGAGGACCTGAAGACCTGGCGCTTCACGATCGCCGACGGCGCGACGTTCCACGACGGCACCCCGGTCACCGCCGCCGACGTGGTCTGGTCGCTGCAGCGCCTGCGCAACACCCCGGCGGGCAAGAGCCGGCTGCCCGGCATCCAGCCCGAGGGCATCAGGGCCGAGGACGAGAAGACCGTCGTCCTGGTCTCCGACTACCCCAACGCGGACCTGCCGCTGCAGACCCGCCTGACCACCTTCGTCCTGAAGAAGGACACCAAGGACGACGCGATAGCCGGCGCCCCCGGCACCGGCCCGTTCAAGCTCGACTGGTACCGCGACGGCAACGCCCGGCTGGTGCGCAACGACAACTGGTACGGCGGCAAGGTGCTGCTCGACGCCGTCGAGGTGCGCCTGTTCGAGAGCCCGCAGGCCATGGCCAACGCCCTGCTCGCCGGGCAGATCGACCTCGCCTCCAACGTCGGCGCCGTCGCCGCCCGCACCGCCGAGGCCCGCAAGGACGTCCAGATCCTGCGCCGCCCCAACGACATGGCGATGCCCGTCGTCATGCGCACCGCCGACGGCCCGTTCGCCGACGCACGGGTGCGCGAGGCCCTGAAGCTGGCGGTCGACCGCGACGCCATGGTCAAGCAGGTCCTCTCCGGCTACGGCAGCGTCGCCAACGACATCCTCGGCACCGGCGACCCGGCCTTCGCCAAGGACATACCGCAGCGGGGGCGCGACCTCGCCAAGGCCAAGCAACTGCTCTCCGACGCCGGGTTCGACACCTCCCGGACCTACGACCTGATCACCACCGAGGACGTCTCCGGCCTCGCCGAGTCCGCGACCCTGTTCGCCACCCAGGTCCGCGAGGCCGGCGTGAAGATCAACGTCGTGAAGCAGGACTCCAAGGTCTTCTGGGACGCCACCTGGCTCAAGGCGCCGCTCTACACCACGTACTGGGGCACCAACGACTCGGTCGTCTTCTTCGCCTCCAAGACGATGCTCTCCGACGCCGGCCAGAACGAGTCCGGCTTCAAGGACCCCGCGTTCGACGAGGCCTACCGCACGGCCATGGGCACCGCCGACGCCGCCGCGCGCGACAAGCTGCTGCACCGGCTCCAGGAGATCGAGTTCGCCGAGTCCGGCTACCTGCTGTGGGGCATGGCCGACGGCATCGACCTCGCCGGAGCCGCCGTGCGCGACCTGCCCAGGCTCCCCGGCTACGGCCGCGTCCAGCTCGAGAAGACCTGGCTGGCGCGTTGACCACGCTTCAGCCGGCCGGCGCCCGCGCGCCGCAGGGCGCCCCGGCCCGCATCCTCCCCGGTGCGGGCCGGGTCGCCCGTCAGGCGGCCCGGCGTCTGGCCCTGCTCGTCGTCCTGCTCGCCGGCGTCTTCGCGGCCGTCGAACTGCTCCCGGGCGACGCCGCCGGCGCGACCGCCGACCGCGGGGTCACCGCCGCCGACCTCGCCGCCCGCCGCAGCGCCCTCGGGCTCGACCGCCCGGTGGTCGAACGCTTCTGGGACTGGATGACCGGCCTGCCCACCGGCGACCTCGGCGTCACCGCGCGCGGCCAGCACGTCACCGACATCCTCGCCGGCCCCTTCCCCAACACCCTGCTCCTGGGCACCATCGCCCTCGCCCTGAGCACCGTCGGCGCCCTCGCGCTCGGGAGTTGGGCCGCCCTGCGCCCCGGCGGACGCACCGACCGCGCCATCGACGCCGCCTCCACCGCCGCGTTCGCCCTCCCGGAGTTCGTCGTCTCCGTCGCCCTCCTGCTCCTGCTGTCCCAGTGGACCGGCTGGCTGCCCGCCGTCACGCTCACCGGCCCCGACGGAGCCCCCGAGTCCTGGACCATGCTCGTCCTGCCGGTGCTCTCGCTGGCCATCCCCCAGATCGGCTGGAACACCCGCATCGTGCGCGGCGCGCTCGCCGACCAGGCGGCGCTGCCGCACGTCCAGGCCGCCGTCCTCGACGGCCTCGCGCGCCGACGCGTCCTCAGCCACCACATGCTCCCCGGCGCCCTGTCCGCCATCGCCGTCGGCATCGCCACCTCCGCCGGCATGCTGCTGGGCGGCACCGTCGTCGTCGAGACCCTCTTCAACTACCCCGGCATCGGCGCCGTCCTGGCCGGGGCCATCGCCGACCGCGACACCCCGCTCGTCGCCGGAGTCGTGGCCGCGGCCGGCGCCGCCATCAGCCTGCTCCTGCTGCTGGCCGACCTCATCCGCACCACCGCCCTCGGAGAGGAGCGCCGATGACCGCCGATGCCCCGACCGCAGCGGCCCCCGCGCCCGCCACCCGGCGCAGCGGGCGCGTGCTCGTCCGCGCCGTCCCGGCGCTCCTGCTCGTCCTCCTCGCCCTCGCCGGGCCGCTCCTCGCCCCGCACCCCATCGACACCCCCGTCACCATCCCCTACGCCGGATCAGGCGGCGACGCGCCGCTCGGCGGTGACCAGCTCGGCCGCGACGTCCTCAGCCGCCTGCTGACCGGCGGCGCACCCCTGATCGCCACGGCCGTGGCCATCGCCCTGGTCGTCACGGCGGCGGCCACCGTCCTCGGCATCCTCGCCGTCCTGCGGCCCCGGCTCGGCCGGTGGATCGAACGCGCCGCCGACCTGACGATCCTCCTGCCCTCCGTCCTCGCCATCATGCTCATCGCCCTGGCCTGGCCCGCCGGCGGGCGCCTGGCCGTCGCGGCCGCCGCCACCCTCCTGGGCATCCCCTACGCCGTGCGCATCGTCGCCGCGGCAGCCGCCCCCATCGCCGCCACCGGCTACGTCGAGGCCGCGGCCGTCGGCGGCGAACGCCTGTGGCACCTGACGGTCCGCGAGGTGCTGCCCAACCTGCGCTCCACCCTCCTCGCCCTGTTCGGCCTGCGCTTCGTCGAAGGCGTCTACATCGTCTCGGTCGCCGCCTTCCTCCAGCTCGGCCCCCAACCCCCGGAAGCCGACTGGGCGTTGATGATCCGCGAGAACGCCGCCGGGATCACCCTCAACCCCTGGGCGGTCGGCGCGCCGTGCCTGGCCATCGGGCTGCTCGCCATCAGTGTCAACCTCGCCGCCGAAGCCCTCGCCCCCGCCCGGCCGACCCCGGAGACCCCGCTGTGAGCACCGCCGCCCCCGCCGCCCGCGCCACGGGCCTGTCCATCGCCCTCGCGGACACGCCCCTGCTCACCGGCGCCACCCTCACCCTCACCCCGGGCCGGGTCACCGCCGTCACCGGCCCCTCCGGCGCCGGCAAGACCACCCTCCTGCGCGCCCTCGCCGGAGCCCTCCCGCCGGGCGCCCGCGTCACCACCGGCACCGTCGACGTCCTCGGCCACGACATCCTCGCCCTCCCGCCCGAGGACCTGCGCCGCCTTCGCCGCCACAAGCTCGCCTTCGTCGGCCAGGACCCCGGCTCCGGCCTCAACCCGCGCATGCGCGTCGACCGCCTCCTGACCGAGACCGCCGCCGACCGCCGCCGAACCTCCGTGCCCGACCTGCTGCGCGCGGTCCGCCTGCCGGCCGACGAGCGCCTCGAACACCGCCGCCCCGCGGGCCTGTCCGGCGGTCAGCAGCGGCGTGTCGCCCTCGCCCGCGCCCTCGCCCGACGGCCCGAGATCCTCCTCCTCGACGAACCCACCGCCGGCCTCGACCCGGCCCTGCGCGACGACATCGCCGACCTGCTGCGCGAGATCGCCGAGTCCGACGGCCTCGCCATCGCGCTCACCAGCCACGACCCCGACTTCGTCGCCCGCTGCGCCGACGACGTCCTGGCCCTGTGGCCCGACCGCCCTGCGGCGGCCCCGGCCCCTGCTGCGGCGCCGGCTGCGGCCGTGCCGGCCGCACGGGTTCGTCCCCGGGCCGCCTCCGGAACCTCGCCCGTCGTGGAGGTGAAGGCGCTCAGCGCCGGCTTCGGCGCGGTCCGCACCCGCCACCGCGTCTTCGCCGCCCTCGACCTCGTCCTGATGCCCGGCACGCTGACCGGGATCACCGGCCCGTCCGGATGCGGCAAGAGCACGCTGCTGCGCACCCTGGCCGGCCTGCACCGGCCCGAGTCCGGCAGCGTCGTCCTCCACGGCGAACACCTGGCCCCGTCCTACCGGCGCCGCAGTCGCGACCAGCGCCGCCGCATCCAGCTCGTCCCCCAGAACCCCCTCGGCGCCCTCAACCCGGCCCACACCGTCGGGGCCACCCTCACCCGGCCGCTGAAGCTGCACTTCGGCCTCCCCTCCGCCCGGTGCGAGGAGCGCGTCGCCGACCTGCTCACCGCCGTCGGCCTGCCCCCGCACTACGCGACCCGCCACCCCCACGAACTCTCCGGCGGCCAACGCCAGCGCGTCTCCCTCGCCCGCGCCCTGGCCGCCGAACCCGACGTCCTGCTCTGCGACGAGGTCACCTCCGCCCTCGACACCGACACCACCGCCGCGCTCATGGACCTCCTCGACGACCTGCGCACCAGCCGGGGCCTGGCGGTGGTCCTCGTCAGCCACGACCTCCCCCTCGTCACCGGCCGCGCCGACCACGTCCTGCCGCTCGCGGGCCCCCACCCCGCACCGCTCGCGGCGCAGCAGCCCGCCGGCGTCCGCTGACTCCTACTCGGCGACCCACCGCCGGCGCTGTCCGCCGGTGAGCACCCAGCCGGGGCCCGGCCGCGAGGGTGCGCGGCGTCCCGCGCCGCGGGCGGCCGCCGTGCACACCCGCCGCAGCAGGGAGTTGAGTTCGGCGCGCTGGCCCTTCGTCAACGAGGCGAGCAGGTCGCCCTGGACGGCGGACGCGTCGTCGTGCAGCACGTCCAGCGCCGCCTGCCCGGCCGGGGTGATCGTCAGCACCTCCTGCCGCCCGCCGATCTGGACGACCATGGAGTGCACCAGGCCTGCGGACAGGAGGTCGTCCAGGGCCTGGGCGGAGTCGGTCCCGGTTGCGGCGGCGGCGTGCTCGGTGAGGTCGCGGCGCCCGTGCGGCCCCAACTGGGCGAGTGCGGACAGCATCGCCTGATGGGCCGGGCCCATTCCCCTCGCGTCGAGCCGGTCGGCCAGCAGCCGGTCGACCGCCCGGCCGGCCGTCGACAGGAGGTAGACGGTCTGTTCGAAGGGGCTCGTCGAGCCCGTCCTCCCGTCGTACACACCAGGTCCCATCGTCCGGTGGCCGCCGTGTTCTCGGTCCGGGGCCATGCTGGCGGCACCCGCGCGGGGACGCCGAGCCCGCGGGCCGGAGTGGACGCGGGCCGGAGTGGACGCGGCTGCTGATCGCCGGAGGGCGGCAGCGCCAAGGCCCGCACGGGTCAGCCGAGCCTCACCATACCCGGACCCGCACGGTTGGTCTACATCGATGTCGTCAAACCGTGCCGTGATCCCTCAGGGCCCGGGCCGCGTACTCGACGTACTCGTGCAGCCCGTAGGCCAAGGCCGCGCCGAGCAGGGCCGCGAGCGTGACGGCGGCGACCAGGGCGACGGCGGCGTGCGCCCTGCGGCCGGTCGGGCGGGCGGGTTCGGGGCCCAGGAGGGCCCGGACGCGCTGGGGCACGGGGCCGGTGTTCACGGACAGCAGGGGCCCGGCGCCCCGGCGGGCGGGCGGTGATCCGGCCAGGGCCGCCCGGGCGATGGCGGTCGCGGCGGTGCGCCGGTCGGTGACCGCGGCGGCGGCCTGCTCGTCGGCCCAGCGTTCCAGGTGGTAGTCGAGGTCGACCCGCAGCCGGGCCAGCGCCGGGTGCACGGCGGCGGAGAGGTCGGCGGCGGCGGACAGCAGGTGGTGGCGCCCGCGCAGGTGGGCGCGCTCGTGGGCGAGGAGCACCGCGCGCTCCTCCGGCCCCAGCGCGCGCAGCATGCCGGTCGAGACGACGACGCGGCCGGGGCGCCCCCGGTGGCCTGGCAGGGCGAAGGCCTCGGCCTCCTCGCCCGCGACCACGAGCAGGTCGCCGTCGCTCGTCGCATCGGCCGTCAGGCCCCAGGCGCGGGCGAGGAGCACGCGGTGCCCGCGCCAGCGCAGCGTCAGCCGTACGGCCTGGACGGCCAGCGCGGCCCCGGCGGCGCAGGACACCGGCACCACGGCCGGCCACCGGGCGACGACGCCGGACAGCGGCAGGTGCTCCAGGCCCGCCAGGAACGGGACGTGGAACAGCCCGACGAGTGCCGCGACGGTGCCGCCCGCCAGCAGGACGGCTCCGCCCGTGAGTGCGAGCGAGGCCTCGCGCGGAGGGAGCAGCAGGGCCAGGCGGCGTGCGGCGGGCGCCGCGGCCCAGGGGAGCAGCAGGGCCAGGGCGACGATCGCCAGGATCAGGCCCATGCGTCGTCCTCGCGCTCGGGCCTGCCGGAGTCCGTCGCGGTCGCGGTCGCGGTCGTGGTCGTGGTCGTGGTCGTGGTCGCGGTTGTGGCCCCGGCATCGGTCCGGGCCCCGGCCTGGGCATCGGCTCGGGCTTCGAGGAGCAGGCTGCGCAGGACGTCCTCGTCGTCCTCGGACAGGGAGGAGACGAACCGCTTCAGCACGAGGTCCCGCCGGGGTTCCTTCTCCAACTCCCGGCGCATGCGCCCGGCCGCCAGTCCGGCGGCGTCCTCCACCGGGGCGTAGGCGAAGGACCGCGCGGGGCGGCTGCGGACCAGGGTGCCCTTCTCGTGCAGGCGGGTGAGGATCGTCGCCACGGTGGTGCGGGCCAGCCCGTGGTCCAGCGCCTCCTTGACCTGCTGGGCGGTCAGCGGCTCGCCGGCCGCCCACAGCACCGCCAGCACGTCCGCGACCAGCTCCCCGTGCGGACGCCTGGCGTCCCGACCGTCCCTCACATCGTTCTCCCTGTCCCGACACTCCCGGCAGGCACACCCCCGGTGCCGACGGCGGCCGGCGGCCGAGGCCCGCCCGCGCCGGTATGGCGAAGATGGGCTCGACCTGTGTTGCTTAGGTGTGCCTCAGCTAACTTTACGGGCTCGTGGCGCGGCGCTGCCGGGTGCCTGATCGCGGGCGCCGCCCGGTCGCGTGGTGCTCGGCGCGGCGGGAACCCGATGGCGCAACGCGCGTGCGGGCCTCTGGACTTACTAGGACGTCCAACTATATGGTCGAGGACAGGTCCGCGGTGTCAGGGAAGCCGGTGTGAGTCCGGCACGGTCCCGCCACTGTGACCGGGGAGTTCGTCCTCGCAGACGAAGGCCACTGGCAGCCAGCCGGGAAGGCCTGGGGGCGTGCGGTGATCCGGGAGTCAGGATACCGGCCGCGGGTGTTCCGTGTTTTCCACGAGGATGGAGACGACACGCATGACTCCGGGCTGCTCCCGCTCCACTGCTGCTCCTGGTCGTCCCGTGCCCACGGCCGCCGGGGCGTCCACGCCCTGACGTTCCGTGCTGCCGCCGTACGCCCGTGCCGAGGGGCGCACCACCGTGTGCCCGCCGACGGGCGGCGGCCTCCGATCCTCCTCCTCTCCCCACCCTGTCGAGAGAAGGAACCCGATGGTCCGAGAACTGACCCACTTCGTCGCCGGCAAGCCCACCGCCGGCACCTCCGGTCGCTTCGGCGACGTGTACGACCCCAACACCGGCCGGGTGCAGGCCCGGGTGCCGCTGGCGGGCCGGGCCGAGGTCGAGGCGGTGATCGCCGACGCCGCGCAGGCCCAGCCCGCGTGGGCCGCGTGGAACCCGCAGCGGCGGGCCCGCGTCCTGCTGCGCTTCCTCCAACTCGTCGAGCAGGAGAAGGACGAGCTGGCCCGGCTGCTGTCCGCCGAGCACGGCAAGACCGTGGCCGATGCCCACGGCGACATCCAACGCGGCCTGGAGGTCGTGGAGTTCGCCGCCGGCATCCCGCACCTGCTGAAGGGCGAGTTCAGCGACAACGCGGGCACCGGCATCGACGTGTACTCGATGCGCCAGCCGCTCGGCGTGGTCGCCGGCATCACGCCGTTCAACTTCCCGGCGATGATCCCGCTCTGGAAGGCCGCACCCGCCCTCGCCTGCGGCAACGCCTTCGTCCTCAAGCCCTCGGAGCGCGACCCCTCGGTGCCGCTGCGCCTGGCCGAACTGTTCCTGGAGGCCGGGCTGCCGCCGGGCGTGCTGAACGTCGTCAACGGCGGCAAGGAGGCCGTGGACACCCTGCTGGAGGACCCGCGGGTGCAGGCGGTCGGGTTCGTCGGCTCCACGCCGATCGCCCAGTACGTCTACGCCACCGCCGCCGCGCACGGGAAGCGGGCGCAGTGCTTCGGCGGCGCCAAGAACCACCTGATCGTGATGCCGGACGCCGACCTCGACCAGGCCGCGGACGCCCTGATCGGCGCCGGCTACGGCTCGGCCGGCGAGCGCTGCATGGCGATCTCGGTGGCCGTCCCCGTGGGGGAGGAGACCGCCGACGCCCTGGTGGCCAAACTGGTCGAGCGGATCGCCGCGTTGAAGGTCGGGCGCTCGGACGACCCGGCGGCGGACTTCGGCCCGCTGGTCGGCGCCGACGCGCTGGAGCGGGTCCGCGGCTACCTGGACCTCGGGGTCGAGGAGGGCGCCGAACTCGTGGTCGACGGGCGGGACTTCCGGCTGGAGGGCCACGAGGGCGGCTACTTCCTCGGCGCCTCGCTGTTCGACCGGGTGACGCCCGACATGCGGATCTACCGGGAGGAGATCTTCGGCCCCGTCCTGACCGTGCTCCGCGCCGCCGACTACGAGGAGGCGCTGCGCCTGCCCAGCGAGCACGAGTTCGGCAACGGCGTGGCCATCTACACCCGGGACGGCGACACGGCCCGGGACTTCGCCCGCCGGGTGAACACCGGCATGGTCGGCGTCAACGTGCCGATCCCCGTGCCGGTCGCGTACCACACCTTCGGTGGCTGGAAGCGCTCCGGGTTCGGCGACCTCAACCAGCACGGGCCGGACTCGATCCGCTTCTACACCCGCACCCGCACCGTCACCTCGCGCTGGCCCTCCGGGGTCAAGGAGGGCGCGAGCTTCACCATCCCGACGATGGGCTGAGGACGCCGTGCACGACCTCACCGAGGACCAGCTCGCCATCGCGGCGACCACCCGGGCCTTCGCCCGCGAACACCTGGCGCCGAACGCGGTCGCGTGGGACCAGGCCAAGCACTTCCCGGTGGACGTGCTGCGCAAGGCGGCGGACGTCGGCCTGGCCGGTGTCTACGTACGCGAGGAGTCCGGCGGCTCCGGACTCAGCCGTGCCGACGGCGTGCTCGTGTTCGAGGCGCTGGCCACCGGCTGCCCGTCCATCGCCGCCTACCTGTCCATCCACAACATGGTCGCCTGGATGATCGACCGCTACGGCGGCGACGCCCAGCGCGCGCGGTGGCTGCCGGGCCTCAGCGCCATGGCGACCCCCGCCAGCTACTGCCTCACCGAGCCCGGCGCGGGCTCGGACGCGGCGGCACTGACCACCCGCGCCCGCCGGGACGGGGACCACTGGGTCCTCGACGGCGTCAAGCAGTTCATCTCGGGCGCCGGCGTCTCCCAGGTCTACCTGGTGATGGCCCGCACCGGCGGGCCGGGGGCCGGCGGGGTGTCCGCGTTCGTCGTCGAACGCGACGACCCCGGCGTCTCGTTCGGGCCCGACGAGAAGAAGATGGGCTGGAACGCCCAGCCCACCCGCCAGGTGCGGCTGGACGGCGTCCGGCTCCCGGCCGACCGCCTCCTCGGAGCCGAGGGCGAGGGCTTCCGGATCGCCATGAACGGGCTGAACGGCGGCCGGCTCGGCATCGCCGCCTGCTCCCTCGGCGGAGCGCAGGAGGCCCTGGAGCGGGCCACCGGCTACCTGGCGGACCGCGAGGCGTTCGGCGCCCGGCTGCTGCACGCCCAGGCACTGCAGTTCCGGCTCGCCGACATGGCCACGGAGCTGGAGGCCGCCAGGTCGCTGCTCTGGCGGGCCGCCTCGGCCCTGGACCGGGGGGACCCGAGGGCGCCGCAGCTGTGCGCGATGGCCAAGCGGCACGCCACCGACACCGGCTTCGAGGTGGCCAACCAGGCGCTCCAACTGCACGGCGGCTACGGCTACCTGGCCGAGTACGGCATCGAGAAGATCGTCCGCGACCTGCGGGTGCACCAGATCCTGGAAGGAACCAACGAGATCATGCGCGTCATCGTCGCCCGCGGCCTGACCGGGGCCGCGTGATGGCCGGGAACGACCTCGACGAGGTCCTGGTCCACCGCGAGGGCCGGGCCGGCCTGATCGTCCTCAACCGCCCCGCGGCCCTGAACGCCCTCACCCACGCCATGGTGCGGAGGATCTCCGACGCCCTGGACGCGTGGGAGGAGGACGAGCGGGTCCACACCGTGGTCATCACCGGCGCCGGTGAGCGGGCCTTCTGCGCCGGCGGCGACATCGTCGCCATCCACCGCGCCGCCACCGGCGCGGACCCGGGCGCGGTGGAGGAGTTCTGGCGCGACGAGTACCGCCTCAACGCCCGCATCGCCCGCTACCCCAAGCCCTACGTCGCGCTCATGAGCGGCATCGTGATGGGCGGCGGCGTCGGGGTCTCCGCCCACGGCAGCGTCCGGATCGTCACCGAGACCACGCGCGTCGCCATGCCCGAGGCCGGCATCGGCTTCGTCCCCGACGTCGGCGGCACCTACCTGCTCGCCCTCGCGCCCGGCGAGTTGGGCACCCACCTGGCCCTGACCGCCGGTTCCGTCGACGCCGGTGACGCGCTGCTCTGCGGCCTCGCCGACCACTTCGCCCCGGCCGAGCGGCTGCCCGCGCTGCTGGACGACCTGGCCGAACTCCCCGTGCACGACGCCCTCGAACGGAACGTCGGGCCCGTACCGGCCGGCGTGCTGGACGGCCGGCGGGCCTGGATCGACCACTGCTACGGGGCCGACACCGTGGAGGAGATCCTCGACCGCCTGCGGGACAGCGGCGAACCGGAGGCCAAGAAGGCCGCGGACCGGATCGCCGCCAACTCGCCCGCCGCCGTGAAGGCCACCCTGGCGGCGCTGCGCCGGGCCCGCACCCTCGGCCCGCTGGAGGCCGTCCTCGACCAGGAGTACCGGACCTCCTGCGCGGCGCTCTCCACGCTGGACCTGGCCGAGGGGATCCGCGCCCAGGTCATCGACAAGGACCGTTCCCCGCGGTGGAACCCGTCGACGCTGAGCGCCGTCGGGCCGGCCGCGGTGGCCCGCTACTTCGCCCCGCTCGGCGACCGGGAACTCGGCCTGGCCCCCACCACACCCCTGGAGCGCTGGTGACCCACCCCAACGGAGTCAACGGATCCAACGCAGTCAACGGATCCAACGCAGTCATCGGATTCATCGGACTCGGCAACATGGGCGGCCCGATGGCCGCCAACCTCGCCGAGGCCGGGCACACCGTGACCGGCTACGACCTGGCACCCGAGGCGCTGCGGCGGGCGGAGCAGGGCGGCGTCCGTCCGGCGCCGTCCGCGGCCGAGGCGGTGCGGGAGGCCGACGTCGTCATCAGCATGCTGCCGGCCGGCCGGCACGTGCTGGCCGCCTACGCCGACCTGCTCCCCGCCGCCCGCCCGGGAACGCTCTTCGTCGACTGCTCCACGATCGACGTCGCGGACGCCCGGGCGGCGCACGACCTGGCCGTGAACGCCGGGCACCGGGCCGTGGACGCGCCGGTCTCCGGCGGGGTCATCGGTGCCACGGCCGCCAGCCTCACCTTCATGGTCGGAGCCGCCGAGCCGGACTTCGAGGCGGCCCGACCCGTGCTGGAGGCGATGGGCCGCAAGGTCGTGCACTGCGGATCCCCCGGAGCGGGGCAGGCCGCGAAGATCTGCAACAACATGATCCTGGGCATCTCGATGATCGCGGTCAGCGAGGCCTTCGTGCTCGGGGAGAGCCTCGGGCTCAGCCACCAGGCCCTCTACGACGTCGCCTCGACCGCCTCCGGCCAGTGCTGGGCGCTCACCACCAACTGCCCCGTCCCCGGGCCGGTGCCCACCAGCCCGGCCAACCGCGACTACGCGGCCGGGTTCGCCGCCGCCCTGATGGCCAAGGACCTCGGCCTCGCCGCCGGGGCCGCCGACGCCGCGGGCCTGCCCACGGACCTCGGACGCAGGGCGGCACAGCTGTACGCGGACTTCGCGCAGGCCGACGGTGGCGCCGGCCTGGACTTCTCGGCGATCATCACCACCCTGAGGGAGGACGGCAAGTGACCGGCTACGAGACGATCCTGGTCGAGCGCAAGGGCCGGGTGGGGCTGATCACGCTCGACCGGCCCAAGGCGCTCAACGCGCTCAACACCCTGCTGATGAACGAAGTCGTGCAGGCGGCAACCGAGTTCGACCGTGACCAGGAGATCGGCGCGCTGGTGATCACCGGCTCGGAGAAGGCCTTCGCGGCCGGCGCCGACATCAAGGAGATGCAGTCGCTCGACTTCGTCGACGCCTACCTCGGCGACTGGTTCGCCGCCTGGGACCGCTTCGCCGCGCTGCGCAAGCCCGTGGTCGCGGCGGTGGCGGGCTACGCGCTGGGCGGCGGCTGCGAGCTGGCGATGCTGTGCGACGTCCTCCTGGCGGCGGACACCGCGAAGTTCGGGCAGCCGGAGATCAAGCTCGGCGTGATCCCGGGCATCGGCGGCTCGCAGCGGCTGACCCGGGCGGTCGGCAAGGCGAAGGCGATGGAACTCTGCCTGACCGGCCGGATGATGGGCGCCGAGGAGGCCGAGCGGGCCGGCCTGGTCTCCCGGATCGTCCCGGCGGACCAACTGCTGGCCGAGGCCCTGGCGGTGGCCGGGACGATCGCGGCGATGTCCACCCCGGCGGCGGTCATGCTCAAGGAGAGCGTCAACCGCTCGTACGAGACCACGCTCGCCGAGGGCGTCCGCTTCGAACGGCGTCTGTTCCACGCGACGTTCGCGACGGCGGACCAGAAGGAGGGCATGGCGGCGTTCGCCGAGAAGCGCCCGCCGGAGTTCCGCAACCGCTGACAGTCCGCCCGGTGCGCCGCCCCTCGTCCGGGGCGGCGCACGCCGGTCAGCTCCCGGAGCGTCGCAGCAGGTAGGTGTCCATGATCCAGCCCTTGCGCTCGCGGGCCGACTCGCGCAGCTCGCGGATCCGCGGGGCGACTTCGGCGAGCGGGCCGGCGACGAGGATCTCGTCGGGGGTGCCGAGGTAGGCGCCGTAGTGGATCTCCAGCCCCTCGGGGTCGATCCCGGCGAAGGCGGCGCGGCCGTCGAGCATCACCACGACGTCGTCCACACCCTCGGGGAAGCCCTCGGCCAGCCGGCGGCCGGTGGTGATCTGCACGGGGCGGCCCACCCGGGTCAGCGTGGTGCGGTGGCGGGCGGCGAGTGCGGAGACGCTGCTGATGCCCGGGATCACCTCGTAGTCGAACGCGACGGCGCTGCGGGCCCGTACGTCCTCCACCACGGCGATGACGCTGTCGTAGAGGCTCGGATCCCCCCACACCAGGAACGCGCCCGTCTCGCCCTCACCGAGGTGCTCGACGGCCAACCGCTCGACCAGATCGGAACGGCGGACGCGCCAGTCGTCCACGGCGGCCGCGTACGCGGGGGTGGTCCGGTCCCGCTCCGCGTCCGGCACCTCCACCACGCGGTGCCCGGGCCGCCCGTGCTCGGTCAGCATCCGGTGCCGTAGCTGGATCAGGTCCTGCCGTTCCTCGTTCTTGCCGAGGATGAAGAAGACATCCGTGCGGGCGAGTGCCTTGACCGCCTGCAGAGTGAGGTGGTCGGGGTCGCCCGCGCCGATGCCGATGACGAGAATGCTCCGCTTGTTCCGCATGGGAGGAATTCTGCCGTCCGGGACGCCCTGATCACGCTGGCAGCCGGGAGGGGCGCGTCGCGATGGTCATCCCGTCCATCCGGTGTGGTGCAGCCAGTCCTCGAAGGTCATCACGTCGGGGTGCAGGCGGCGCAGGAGGTCGATGTCCCGGTCTCGGGCGTAGAGGTCACGGTCGGCGAAGAACCGGAACATCGCCGCGTAGTCGTGGCTGAAGCCGGGGGCGGCGGTGCGCAGGTCGTCGTGCGGCATCGGGACGTAGGTGCTGGGGGTGCCCGTGACCTGGGCGAAGGTGGCGGCGATCTCGTCGCCGGTGAGGCTGTCGCCGATCACCGCGAGGTCGCGGGCGCCCCAGGACTGCCAGTTGTCGAACATGTGGCAGGCGAACCAGGCGATGTCGTCGAGGGCGACGAGCGGGTAGTGGGCGGCGCCGAGGGGGAGCCTGAAGACCAGGCCGCCCCTGCCGTCCGGCCGGGGGGAGAGCCGGTCCCGCAGGTTCTCGAAGTACGGCGCCGTGGTCAGCACCGAGACGTGGTCCGTGTACCAGCCGTCGGTCTCCTCGCGGAGCATCTCCTCCGACCGCATCAGGCCGATGTGGGCGGCGACGGCGGCCTTGCTGTCGAAATGCGGGACGGGGTGGCCGGTCAGGGACACCGCGCTGTCCAACGAGGACCAGATGAAGCGCTCCACGCCGGCCCGCTCGGCGGCGGCCAGCAAGTGCAGCCCCTGCCGGTACTCACCCACCGCGCTGCCCGTCGCGAAGAAGTCGGTGTTGGCGAACACGTGGTCCGCCTGCCCGATCAGGACCTCGAGCGCCGCCGGGTCGGAGCGGACCAGTCGCACGCGGTCGGGCGCGGTGGCGGCGAGTCCGGTGGCGCGGGCGGACTCCGGGTGGCGGGTGGGGACGGTGACGGTGGCGTCGGTGGTGGCCAGCAGGCGGCGGACCACGTGGCTGCCCATGGCCCCGGTGCCGCCGATGACGAGGACGTGGGTCATGGGGTTCCTCCCTGGTGTGTCAGGACGTGTTCGGCCAGCTGGGCGTGGGTGGCGACCCAGACGTCGCCGGACTCGCGGATGTGGTCGAGGATCTGGCCGACCATGCCCGCGAGGAGCGGTCGGCCTCCGACGTGGGCGTGGATGGTCAGGTGGAAGACGCCCGGGCCGGGGGCGGCGAGCAGCTGGTTCAGCAGCTCACGGTGAAGGTCGCGGTAGGCGTACGGGCCGGCCGCGGCGTCGCGGACGTCGGAGTGGTCGCTGTGCATGAGGGAGACCAGAGGACCGTGAACGGTGGACAGGACCTGCGGGAGGTCGTGGTCGCCGTGGTCGCCGGTCCAGCGGTAGCCGGCCTCGGCGAGCAGGTCGACCGTGTGCCGCGAACCGGTGGCGCGCGGGCTCATCCACCCCGTCGGGCGAACACCGGTGACCCGGTGAAGGATTTCGGTGCAGCGACGGACGTTGGCCCGCTCGGCATCGACGTCGAGCAGCGCGGGCACCACGTCCTGGGCCCAGGAGTGTGCGGCGATCTCGTGACCCGCCTCGTGCACGGCCTCGACGGTCTCGGGGTGCCGCTCGGCCACCAGTCCACTGACGCCGACGGTGGCAGGCAGGTCACCCAGGACGTCGAGCAGCCGCCGGATGCCGGTGGTGACGCCGTAGTCCGCCCAGGAGGTGCTGTGCGTGTCGTCGATGCCGGACAGCGGCCACGCCGCGGCCATCGGCGCGTAGGCGGGCCAGTGCCCTGGTGACCACAGCTCCAGCGCGACGGTGACCAGCGCGACGACCTTCCGCCCGCCCGGCCATTCGGTCTCTGCCCTCATACGGTTCCCCTGTTCCCCTGTTCCCCTGATCGACGGCTCGACGGCTTCCGCAGTGGACGCTAGTGAGGCGGTAGGTACCTCCGGGTTCCTGGCGGCGGGCTACCGTCGGGTCATGCGTGAGTACTCCGGCAGTGTCTTCCTCGCCGACTGCCCGGCTCGGCTGGCGATCGAGATCATCGCCGACAAGTGGGCGGTGGCCGTGCTGTTCGCGTTGAGCCGGGAACCGTGCAGACACGGCCAGCTGGTCGACCTGATCGGCGGAATCTCGCGGAAGGTGCTGACCCAGACGCTGCGCCGGTTGCAGGGGTACGGCCTGATCGACCGCCACGCCGGGACCGGGAAGGTCGAGTACGCGCTGACGGACCTGGGCCGGACGCTGGTGAAGCCGATCGCCGTGCTGACTCAGTGGGCTCACGAGCACGGCGCGGCCGTGCTGGAATTCCAGGAGTCCCAAGCGGGCCGGTCGCACTGACGGTGTCTCGGTCAGGAGGAGCGCGTCGCGAAGCCGGGTGCGGACCACCGTGATGTGACGCGCGAACCCTTGACCGGATCTTTTCCGTATCGCCATGATGAGCCGTCATGTTGTGACTCCGCCGCTGGGGGAAGTCCGGTCCGAATCCGGCGCTGACCCGCAACGGTAGGCCGCCGACTCCACGTCGGTGGCGAGCCCGAGTACCCGGCGGCGGAGGTGTGTCGTCCCCTCCTCCCGTCGTGGTCTGCGGGCCGGAGCTCCGAGGGCTGCCCGGCTTGTCGCCGCCGTCCTCCGGGCCCCTGCGTGCGGGCCCGGAAAGGCCCACCGTGTCCTCGTTCCGACGCCCCCTGCGCCTCCTCGCGATACCCGCGCTCGCCCTCGCCACCGTCCTCCCGGCGGCCGCTGCCGCCCACGCCGCGCCTGCCGCCGCGACCGCCGCGACCTCGTCCTCGACGATCCGCCCCGACGCCGCCGCGGGCGGCTGGCTGGCCCGTCAGCTCGTCGACGGCGACCACTTCGAGTCCGTCTTCAACGGGACGGCCTACCCCGACCAGGGCCTGACCATCGATGCCGTACTGGCCTTCGCCGCCTCGCGCAGCTCCGACCAGGCCGCCGCGAAGGCCACCGTCTGGCTGGCCAAGCCCGAGATCATCAGCGGCTACCTCGGAGACGGCACCACCGAGGCCTACGCCGGGGCGACCGCCAAGCTGCTGCTCGCCGTCGAGGTGCGCGGCGGGAACCAGACGGCCTTCGGCGGCGTCGACCTGCCGGCCCGGCTGCGCTCGCTCCAGACCGCCGAGGGCCGGTTCTCCGACCGCTCGCAGTGGGGCGACTACAGCAACGCCTTCGGCCAGTCCCTGGCCCTGATCGCCCTGCACCGCACGACCGGTGGCGCCCCGGCCGCGGCCGTCGACTTCCTCGCCAACAGCCAGTGCGCGGACGGCGGTTACCCGATCGCCTTCGGCCAGGCCGCCTGCACCAGCGACCCGGACGCCACCGCGCTCGCCGCCCAGGCCCTCGCCGCCACCGGCCGCACCGCCAAGGCCGAGGCCGGGCTCGGCTGGCTGACCGCCCACCAGAACGCCGACGGCGGCTTCTCGGCCGCCGGGGCCGCCGCGTCCAACGCCAACACCACCGGCCTCGCCACGCAGGCGCTGCTGGCCGGCGGACGCTTCGTGGCCGGCCTCAAGGGCTGGAGCAGCCTGGTCAAGCTCCAGCAGGGCTGCGCCACCGACCCGGCGGTGCGCGGGGCGGTCGCCTACGACGCGACCGGCTTCAACCCGGCCACCGGCGCCCGGGCCACCGCGCAGGCCGTCCTCGGCCTGGCCGGCACCCCGCTGGCCACCCTCTCCGCCGCCGGTGCCCGCCCGGACGCGCCCGTGCCGGCCTGCCCGGCGACCACCCGCTGACCCCGCGAGGAGAGCTCCGATGACCGACACCCCGGCGCCCGCGCGCCCGGCCCGCCGCACCCTCGGCTCGATCGCCGCCGCCGCTGCCCTCACCGCCGGCCTGCTCGGCGTCTCCGCCGTCCAGGCCCCGAAGGCGCAGGCCGCCGCCTGCGACGGCACCACCGGTGTCACCGTCGTGGTCGACTTCACCGCCGTCGGCGGCGGCATCCAGACCGGCTGCGCACCCGGCGACCCGGCCAGCGGCCTGGCCGCGCTGACCGGCGCCGGGTTCGCGTACACCTTCCACCCGCGCTACCCGGGCTTCGTCTGCACCATCAACGCCCTGCCGACGACCTGCACCAACCCCACCGGCAGCGCCTACTGGTCGTACTGGCACGCCCAGCACGGCGGCCCCTGGTCGTACAGCAACCTGGGCGCGGGCAGCTACAACCCGGCACCCGGCGACGTCGAGGGCTGGTCCTTCGGCGCCGGCGCCCAGCCGGGCGTCACCGCGCCCTGACCTCCGGCGACCCCCCGGTGCCCCGGCCCCTCCGGAAGGGGGGCCGGGGCACCGGCGCTTCAGGCTTCGGACGGTGCGGACGCCGCTCGGGACGGGGTGTCCGAGCAGGACCCCGGATCAGTTGCCGTAGCGGAGCGAGACGGTGTCGCCGAGGTGGACGGTGGTGGCCCGGGTGGCGGCGGTGGCGGTGGTGCCGTCCAGGCTGACCTGCCAGGTGGCGGAGCCGCTGTTGGTGGTGCCGTTGATCGCGGTGACGGCGCCGGTGCCGGAGGACGGGGCGACGGCGGTGACGCAGCCGGCGGGGGTCGCGGATCCGGCGGCGTCGAGGACGTCGCCGAGGGTCGCGGTGGTGGCGGTCGGGGTGAGGGTGACGGCGCAGACCTTGGGCGCGCCGGTGCCGTCGTCGACGACCAGCGCGAGCCTGGCGGCGGTGCCGGGGACGAAGGCGCTGGTGGTGGCCCAGGCGGGCTCGCCGGCGGTGGTCGGGGCCGGCGGGGTGGCGGTGAAGCCGGCGCCGGCGACGGCGCGCAGGCCGTCGACGGAGGCGTAGGGGGACGGGGCGGTGTCGGTGGGCAGGTACTTGAAGCCGCCGCCGGGCTTGAACTGCTGGGCGATCAGGAAGTCGACGGGGCTCTTGCCGGTGCCGCTGGTGAAGTCGGCGCCCTGAGGGTTGATGCCGCAGGCGTTGAGGCCGGAGACGGCCCAGCCGTTGGAGTCGGTGTTGACGCCGAACATGGCGCTGAAGGCGCCGGAGGCGGTGAGCTTGCCCTTGAGGAAGTTCTTGGCGGCGACGATCGCCGGGTCGGTGGCGGGGACGCCCCCGGTGCAGAGCGAGGCCATGGCGGCGCCGGTCATGTCGATGTCGCTGCCCTGGGCGAGGGCGTTCGGGTCGCCGGCGGCCTTGCTGAAGTTCCAGCCGCCGTCGTTGTGCTGGTTGGCGCGCACCGCCGTGACGGAGGCGTCGAGCAGCGGCTGCGGGACGCGCGGGCCACCGGCCTGGGTCCTGGCGCCCGCGAGGGCGAGGAGGCCGAAGACGGTGCCGTTGAAGTTGGCGGACGGGCCGTAGTAGCCGGGTTCGGCGGTCTGCCAGTAGGCGGCGAGGTCGGCGACGAGGTTGCGGCCCGGGCCGACCCGGGCGGGGTCGATGCCGGCGGCGTAGGCGTTGAGGATGCCGCGCTCGTAGTCCGTGACGACCGGCGAGGCGCTCGGCCAGCCGGGGGCGGCGAGTTGGCCGCGGTACACCAGGCGGGCGTTCTTGGTGGGGTCGCCGCCGGGGGTGACGTCCGCGGCGGCCGTGCCGGCGGCCGCGAGTGCGCTGAACGCCCACTCGTTGGAGAGCCCGCCGCCGGTGACGTAGCTGCCGTCGGCGGCCTGGAGCGACTTCAGGTAGGTGACGCCGGTGCTCTTCGAGGTGGCTATCTGGGTCGGGCTGGCCGTCGCGTGGGCGGGGACGGCGGAGAGCAGGAGTGCGCCGGCCGTCAGAGCGACGGTGGCGGCGGAGGCGGCGCGGGCAGGGGTGGTCCGCGAGGGGGTGGTCCGCGAGGGGGCGAGGAGGGACACGGGACAGGCTCCTTGGGGTGGCGGGCGCCGACCCTGCCCCGGAGCTCCGGCGTCCGTTGGAGGGCGCGCGACTGCCGGAGCGGTCGCCGCCCGGATCGCGTGGGCCGGCTTTCGCCATGGTGCGTGGCCGGGTGGGCATTCGGGCTCAGGGCGGCGCGATCGCCACCCCACACCGCTGCGCGTCAGCCCCGGATTCGCACCGGGTTCCCCCGCTCGGCCACCGCGGACGCTACCGCACGGCGCACCGGCCCACGAGGTGACGTAGTCGATATGACGACCCGTTGACTCCCCTTCGACCGGCGTGGTCTGATGAACCGATTTTTTGCCCTCGGCATTCAGGGGAAGCCGGTCCAACTCCGGCGCTGACCCGCAACCGTGGACCCACCTGTGGTGGGTGAGCCGGAATGCCTGGATCGGGGGCCTGTTCACAGAGCACTTGCGTCGTCGCGGACTACGACGCGGTCCGGACGGCCCCTGCCCAGGGGGCCGTCGGCTGCGCCGTTGCGTCCTGCGTCGACCGACCAGGGAGTCGTCGTGAGGGTCAGCAGCAGTCGCACACGTCACAGGAACCGGGACCTCGCCTCCTTGGTGGTCGCCGGTGCTGTCGCGGTCGCCGCCTGCGGAAGCGTCCTGTTCGGGCGCCCCGGCACCGCGGCCGCCGACCCGATCGAGCAGTGCACGGCGACGACGGGCGCGATCGTCGCCGTCGACTTCACCCACTGGGGCGGCGGCGTCGTCCGGGGCTGCGACGCCCACCCCACGACCGGGATGAACCTGCTGCACGCCGCCGGCTTCACCACCACCGGAACCGAGCACGACGGACCCGCCTTCATCTGCCGCCTCGGAACCGGGACCTTCAACAGCGGTACCCAGTACCCGACGCCGGCCGAGGAACCCTGCGTCAACACCCCGCAGGCCACCGCGTACTGGTCGTACTGGATCGCCGAACCCGGCCAACAGGCCTGGTCCTACAGCCGGTTCGGCGCCGGGACGCAGAAGCCCAGGCCCGGCGAGGTCGAGGCCTGGGTGTACGGCGGCACCGACATCGGCGGCACCAGCGGGGCACCGGGCTTCACACCGGACTCCGTGAGGGCGAAGAGCGGCGGCTCGTCGGCTTCGCCGTCCGCCTCGCTGTCGCCCTCGGCGACCCCGAGTCCGACGTCGACTCCGACCCCGACCCCGACCGGGCCGTCCGCCACCGGTGACCCGGCGGCCGCCGCGGCCTGGCTGGCCCGTCAGCTCGTCGGCGGCGACCACATGGAGAACTGGGCCGTCGAGGGGCCGGACTACCCCCGGACCGCCCTCACCGCCATCGCCCTCGCCGCCGCCGGCACGCAGGACCCGGCGCTGCGCAGGACGGTCGCCTTCCTCGCCGCCCACACCGACGCCTTCCTGTATCCCGACGGTCCGGCCGGCCGGCCCGATGCGAGGGCCGCCGCACTGCTGGCCCTCGTCGCCGAGAGCACCGGTGGCGATCCCCAGGCCTTCGGCGGCCGGGACCTGATCGCCGCGCTCACCGGCCACGTCTGCGCGGCGGCGGGGGAGAACGGCAAGTGCACCGCCGCCGGGGACTTCCTCGGCGCGGCCTCGCCGTGGGTCCAGTCCCTCGGCGTCATCGCCCTCCAGCGCGCCGGCGTCACGCCACCCGCCCCGACGCTCGCCCGCTTCACGGCGCTCCAGTGCGCCGACGGCGGGGTGGCCGGATCGATGATCGTCGCCGGCGAGCACTGCGAGTCCGACCCGCTCACCACCGGCCTCGCGGCGCTCGCCCTGCGTGCGGCGCCCGGGTACGAGACGGCCGCGAAGAAGGCTTCGGACCAGCTCGCGGCCGGACAGCAGGCCGACGGATCCCTCCTCCCGTACCTCGGCGCCCCCGGCGACACCATCAGCACCGCGAGCGCGGCCCAGGCGTTCAGGGCCACCGGGCAGGACACCCGCCGAACCGCCGCCACGGCCTGGCTCGCCGCCCGGCAGGGCACGGACGGCGGCTTCGGCCCCGACGCGTCGACCACCGACCCGGACCCGGCGGCCACCGAGCAGGCGATCCTGGCCCTGACCGGCACCGACCTCACCAGCGTCCGGCACAACCCGGACGTCGGCACGCCGCCGACGACGCCCGCCACCACTCCCGTCACCACGCCCGCCACCACCCCGACGACGCCCACCACGCCCGCCGGCACGCCGCCGACCCTGCCCGCCGGGAGGGCCCCCGACGCCGCCAAGGGCAGCGCCTACCTCACCGACCCGTCCCGCCTGATCAACGGCCGCTACTACGAGGGCTTCCCGGCCTTCGCCGACTTCGGCCTCACCATCGACGGCGCCTACGCCCTCGCGGCCACCGGCACCGACGACGCCGCGCTGCGCAGGATCGTCGACTTCCTGGACCAGCCGGGCAAGGACGCCGGCGAGCGCACCGTCAACGACTGGACCGGCATCGGCACCGAGTACGCGGGCGGCGGCTCGATCGGGAAGGAGGCGCTGCTCGCCGAGGCGGTCGGCCGCAACCCGCGCGCCTTCGGCGGCCACGACCTGATCGCCGCCCTGGCCGCCCTCGTGTGCACCAAGGCCGACCAGAACACCGGCTGCGCGGCGCCCGGCAACTACACCTACGCCACCTCGGTGTTCTCCCAGGGGCTCGGCATCATGGCCCAGCTCCGGGCCGGGGACTCGACGAACGCCGCTCCCGCGATCGCCTACCTGAAGGGCCTCCAGCACCCGGACGGCTCCTGGCCGAGCCTGATCCCCGCCACCGGCGACTCCGACGTGGACAGCACGGCGATGGCCGTCATGGCCCTCGCCCTCGTACCGGGCGACGAGGCCGCGGGGGCGGTGGACAAGGGCCTCGGCTGGCTCGCCGCGCGGCAGCTGCCCGACGGCGGCTTCCCGGGCGCGGCCGGCGACTCGACCAACTCGGCCGCGCTCGCCATCCAGGGCATGACGCTGCGCCAGTCCACGTACGGCGCCCAGATCGCCAAGGCGCGCGACTTCCTCGCGGGCCAGCAGAACGGCGACGGCGGGTTCAACGTGGCCTCCGCCGGGCAGCCGGGCTCGGACGTCCGCGCGTCCACGCAGGTGCTCGGCGGTGCCACCGGGATCTCCTTCGGCACGCTGTTCCGGGACCTCGGGGGAACGTCGACGCCGACGCCGACCCCGACGTCCACCGGGACGGCGACCCCGACGGGCACGCCGACGAGCACGCCCACCGGTACTCCCACGAGCACGCCCACCGGTACGCCGACCAGCACCCCGACCGGCACGCCCACGAACACGCCCACGAACACGCCGACCAACGCGCCCACGGGCACGCCGAGCCCGACGGGCTCGCCCACGACGGCTGGGCCCTCGGACACCGCCGCTTCCTCGACCGGCGACGGTTCGACCACCTGGTCGGCCGGCGGCATCGACGCTCCGGCCGGAGGCGATGGCGGTGGCGCCGTCGCCCCCGCCGGTGGTGTGGCGGCGCAGACCGGTTCCGGCAGCCTGGCCGGCACCGGTACCCAGGCCCTGGCGCTGACGGCGGGCGCGGGTGCGCTGACCGCGCTCGGCGCAGCGGCCGTCCTCGTCGCCCGGCGCCGCACCGCGGCCGCCCCGGGGCGTCACCGGTGAGCCGGGGACTCGGTGGTCGGCTCGGTGGCCGGCTCGGCCGGCTGTCCGGGGCGGCGGCCCTGACCTTCGCCCTCGCGTTCGGCGGCGTCGCCGTGGGCACCGCCCCGGCGTCCGCGGCGCCGCTGCCGATCGACCAGTGCACCACCACCTCCGGCGTGGTGCTCGCCGTGGACTTCAGCAAGTGGGGCGGCCCGCTGCTGCGCTCCTGCGGGACCACCCCGACCACCGGCTTCACCCTGCTCAACCAGGGCGGCTGGAAGACCACCGGAACCGGCCACGACGGTCCGGCGTTCATCTGCCGGATCGGCTACAGCGGCTTCCAGGGCGGCAAGCAGTTCCCGGCCCCGGACCAGGAGAAGTGCGTCCTGACGCCCCCGGCCACGGCCTACTGGTCGTACTGGCACGCCGATCCGGGGCAGAACGAGTGGTCCTACAGCCAGCTCGGCGCGATGAGCTACCAGCCGAAGCCCGGCAGCGTCGACCTCTGGATCTTCGGCGGCACCAACGTCGAGGGCACCGAGGGGCGGCCGGGCTTCTCGCCGGACAGCGTTCGCGCGCACAACGACAGCCCCGGCGGGCAGCCCGCCGACCCCGGCCAGGGCACCACGGGAGGCTCCGGCGGTTCCGCCGTCTCCGGCGGCGGGTCAACGGGCGGCACGGGCACGACCGGCGGCAACGGCACCGGTACCGGTTCGAGCGGCAGCACCGGCAGCACCGGCAGCACTGGCAGCACCGGAAACACAGGCGGAACCGGCAGCAACAGCGGCGGCACCGGCGGCACCGGCACGGCCGGTGGCACCGGATCGGGCCGGGCCCCGGCCCCCGCCAAGCCCCCGGCGGGCGGAGCCCGTCCGCCCACGCCCGCCACCACCCCGGGGCCCGGCGCCGCCGCCACCCCCGAGGACGGCATCACCCCGCCCGGAGCGCCCGCGTCGACGCCCGAGCCCGCCACACCGGTGCCGGTCGAGCCGTCCACCGCGCCGCCGACCGACACCCCGAGCGATCAGCCGACCCCGCAGACGGTCGAGGCAGCGGACGCGCCGACGCCCACCCCCGCCGTGCCCGGCGGCGTGGTGGACGCCAACCCGGTGGCCGACGCCCCGCACGACTCCGGGTCGATGGTCCCCGCCGTCATCGCGACCGCCCTCGTGGGGGTGCTGGGCGCGGCCACCGTGGTCGTCGCGCGACGGCGCCGCCGCCGGGCCGAGTGATCCGGTGACCATGCCCGACCAGCACGCCGCCGGCCCCCCGAAGCCCAGACCGAAGCCCACCCCGAAGCCGAAGCCCGCCCCCGGACGCGACGCCGGTAGCCGGCGCAGCCCCCGGAACCTGCACCCGCTGGCCTGGTGGACCTGGGCGCTGGCCCTGGCGACGGCGGCCAGCCGCACCACCAACCCGCTGCTGCTCCTGCTCGTCCTCGCCGTGCTCGGCTACGTGGTCACCGCCCGCCGGACCGAGGCCCCGTGGGCGCGCGGGTTCACCTACTACCTGTGGCTGGCCCTGACCGTGGTGGCGATCCGGGTGGTGTTCCGGTGCGTCTTCGCCACCGGCATCACCCCGCACGACCACCTGCTCTTCTCGCTCCCGCACCTGCCCACCCCCGCCTGGTACGCGGGCATCCAGATCGGCGGGCCGGTCTCCCTGGAGGCGACCCTCTCCGCCGCCTTCGACGGGCTGCGCCTGGCCTGCCTGATCTGCTGCATCGGCGCCGCCAACACCCTCGCCAACCCCAAGCGCGCCCTGCGCGTCCTGCCCGGCGCCCTGTACGAGCTGGGCGTCGCCGTGACGGTGTCGCTCAGCGTCGCCCCGCAGCTGGTGCAGAGCGTCCAACGCGTCGCCCGGGCACGGCGGTTGCGCGCCGGGCAGCGGAAGGGCATCCGTGCGCTGCGCAGCATCGTCGTCCCGGTGCTGGAGGACGCGCTGGAGCGTTCGCTGCACCTGGCCGCCGCGATGGACTCGCGCGGGTACGGCCGCTCCGGCACCGCGAGCCGCCGCTCCCGCCGCGTCACCGGCGCCCTGATGCTGCTCGGCATGTGCGGCCTGTGCGCCGGGGTGTACGGGCTCCTGGACGGAACCGCCCCCGCCGCCCTGGGGCTTCCCGCCTTCCTCGCGGGCGCCCTGCTCTGCGTGGCGGGGCTGATCCTCGGCGGCCGGCGCGTACGGCGCACCACCTACCGGCCGGACCGCTGGCGGGCCGCCGAGTGGGGCGTCGCGGGCTGCGGGGTGACCGCCGCCGTCCTGCTGTTCGCCACCGTCGGCTATGCCGCCACCGACCTCAACCCCTCGCTCTACCCGCTCAGTTGGCCGAGCCTGCCGCTCGTCCCGGTGCTCGCCCTGCTGCTGGCCGGCGCCGCCGGGGTCATCGCGCCGCCGCCCGGCCGTACCCCGGAGCCCGGACGCACCCCGGAGCCCGCCACCAGCACTCGCGTCACCAGCACCGACCGCACGACCCCCGAGGTGAGCACGTGATCCGATTCGACCAGGTCGGCGTGGTGTACGACGGCGAGACCACCCCCGTCCTGCGCGATGTCGACCTGCACATCCCGGAGGGCGAGCTCTGCCTGGTGGTCGGCCGCACCGGCGTCGGCAAGTCGACCCTGCTCGGCGCCGTCAACGGCCTCGTGCCGCACTTCACCGGCGGCACCCTGTGCGGCAGGGTCACCGTGGACGGCCGGGACACCGCGCACCACCCGCCGCGCGAACTCGCCGACGTGGTCGGCGTGGTGGGGCAGGACCCGCTGGCCGGCTTCACCACCGACACGGTGGAGGAGGAACTGGCCTACGTCATGGAGCAGTTGGCCGTCTCGCCGGAGGTGATGCGCAAGCGCGTCGAGGAGACCCTCGACCTGCTCGGCCTCGCCGACCTGCGCCACCGCGCCCTGCACGAGCTCTCCGGCGGCCAGCAACAGCGCGTCGCCATCGGCTCGGTGCTCACCACGCACCCCCGCGTCCTGGTCCTGGACGAACCGACCTCGGCGCTCGACCCGACCGCCGCCGAGGAGGTGCTCGCGGCCATCACCCGCCTGGTCCACGACCTCGGCGTCACCGTCCTGCTCGCCGAACACCGCCTGGAGCGGGTCGTCCAGTACGCCGACCGCGTCGCCTACCTGCCCGGCGACGGCACGGTCGTGCACGGGCCGCCCGCCGAGGTCTTCCGGCACACCGCGATCGCGCCGCCCGTCGTCGGCCTCGGGCGGCTGGCCGGGTGGCGGCCGCTGCCGCTCTCCGTCCGGGACGCCCGGCGTGCCGCCGCCCCGCTGCGGGAGCGGCTGAACGACGTGCCCGTTCCTCCGCCGCGCCGGGCAGCGGTGGCGGGGGAACGGGTGCTGGACGCCCGGGGGGTGGTCGTCCGGTACGGGCCGGTGACCGCCGTCCGGGAGGTCGGGCTGGAGCTGCGGGCCGGCGAGGTCACGGCGCTGATGGGGCGCAATGGCTCGGGCAAGTCCTCGCTCCTGTGGGCGCTCCAGGGCTCCGGCCCTCGGCAGGGCGGCAGCGTGCAGGTGCTCGGAGCCGACGGCGGGCGGGCCGCGGACCCCAAGCGGCTCTCCGCGACCAGGGCCCGGCAGCTCGTCGGGCTCGTCCCGCAGACCCCGACCGACCTGCTGTACCTGGAGACGGTCGCCCAGGAACTCGCCCAGAGCGACCTGGAGGCCCGAAGTGCCGCCGGCCCGACCACGGCCAGCCCGACCACGGCCGGCCCGACCTCAGCCGGCCCGACCGCGCGGCAGATCCTCGACCGACTCGCCCCCGGGATCCCCGACGGCACCCACCCCCGGGACCTCTCCGAGGGCCAGAAGCTGGCCCTGGTCCTGGCGATCCAACTGGCCGCCGCGCCAAGGGTGGTGCTGCTGGACGAACCCACCCGAGGGCTCGACTACCACGCGAAGGAAGCACTCACCGGCATCGTCGACGCCCTCGCCGCCGAAGGCCGTACGGTCGTCGTCTCCACCCACGACGTCGAGTTCGTCGCCGCCGCGGCCGACCGGGTGGTGGTGATGGCCGAGGGTGAGATCGTCGCCGACGGCCCCACCGCCGAGGTCATCGTCGCCTCGCCCACCTTCGCCCCCCAGACCGCCAAGATCCTCGCCCCGCTGCCCTACCTGACCACCCGGCAGGTGGCCGAGGCCCTGGAACCCGCCGAGGCCGCCCGGTGAGCGCCGTCCGGATCCCCGGCCGGGCCCGCGTCGTCGCGGCCCTGGCCGCCTTCATCGGCCTGGTCGCCTTCACCTGGCCGTTCGTCGTCGCCCCCGGAAAGTTCGGCTCCTCCTACGCCCCGCCGCTGATCTTCGGCGCCCTGCTGGTCCTGGTGCTCGCCGTCGTCATCGCCGAGATCGCGGCCGGCGGCATCGACGCCAAGGCCCTCGCCATGCTCGGCGTCCTGTCCGCCGTCAACGCCGGGCTGCGCCCGCTCGGCGCCGGCACCGCCGGGGTGGAGACGGTCTTCTTCATCCTCGTCCTGGCCGGCCGGGTCTTCGGCCCGGGCTTCGGGTTCACCCTCGGCTGCACCTCGCTGTTCGCCTCCGCGCTGCTCACCGGCGGCGTCGGCCCCTGGATGCCGTACCAGATGTTCGGCTGCGCGTTCGTCGGCATGCTCGCCGGGCTCCTGCCGAGGACCCGGCGGCGGCGCTGGGAGGTGGCGATGCTGGCCGCGTACGGGGCGTTCTCCGGGTACCTCTTCGGCTTCCTCCTCAACCTCTCCTTCTGGCCGTTCTCCACCGACCCGAACAGTTCCATCGCCTACCTGCCCGGCCTGCCCTTCACCGAGCAGTGGCACCGCTACCTGCTCTTCGACCTCGCCACCTCGCTCGGCTGGGACACCGGCCGGGCCGTCACCACCTTCACCGCCGTGCTCGTCGTCGGCCCGGCCGTCCTCACCGTCTTCCGACGCGCGGCCCGCCGCGCCAACTTCGAGCCCACGGTGCGCTTCGAAGCCCCGGACGCCCCGGACGCCCCGGACGCCTCGGACGCCTCGGACGGTCGACGAGCCGCCGCGAACGGCACCGCGAACGGCACCGCCGTCGGCACCGCCATCGGCTCCGTGAACGGCACCGCGAACGGCGAGGGAGTCTCACCATCCGGACGGCTTCCGTGAATTCCGCGTCGGCCCCGGCGGTTTGCCCCTAAGCTGGCGACGCAGCTGGTTCGTCCTGCCCGCCAGGCAGGACGTCGCAAGAGGGAACCCGGTGGGAATCCGGGACTGCCCCGCAGCGGTGAGTGGGAACGACCGCCGTCATACGCACTGGACCCGGGACGGGTCTGGGAAGCGATGGCCAGTAGGTACCGGACGCCGACAGGCCCGGTGCGCCCACGAGTCCGAAGACCTGCCCGTTGCCCGCCCGCGGACCGTTCCGCGTGCGGATATCCCGGTGACCTCGTGGGCGGGTCGGCGACCATACCAGGCGGGTCCGGCACGCGCATCGACGTGAGCCGCCGTCCGGTTCGTCATCCCTTCGCGTCCTCGTCCCGTCCCCGGGTGCTTGAGGAGCCAGACTCGCGAAGGAGAGTCCCTTGACCACGAAGTCCGCAGCCGCGGCAACCAGGGCCACCGTGTACGGCTACCCCCGGCAGGGCCAGGGCCGGGAGCTGAAGAAGGCCATCGAGGGCTACTGGAAGGGCACGGTCACCGCCGACGCCCTGCGGGAGACGGCGGTCGGCCTGCGCCGGGAGAACTGGGCACAGCTCGCCCGGGCCGGGGTCCTGGAAGTACCCACCGGCGACTTCTCGTTCTACGACCACGTACTGGACACCACGGTCGCCGTCGGCGCGATCCCGGCCCGCCACCGGGCGGCCGTCGAGGCGGACGCGCTGGACGGCTACTTCGCCATGGCGCGCGGCACCCAGGAGGTCGCGCCGCTGGAGATGACCAAGTGGTTCGACACCAACTACCACTACCTGGTGCCCGAACTCGGCCCGGACACCGTCTTCACCGCGGACCCGGCCAAGGCCGTCGGGGAGTTCCGGGAGGCGCTGGCGCTCGGCCACACCGCACGCCCCGTGCTCGTCGGCCCCCTCACCTACCTGCTGCTCGCCAAGCCCGCCCCCGGTGTCGCCGAGGACTTCCAGCCGATCACCCTGCTGGACCGGCTGCTGCCCGTCTACGCGCAGCTGCTGGCGGACCTGAAGGCGGCCGGCGCCGAGTGGGTGCAGCTGGACGAGCCCGCGCTGGTGCAGGACCGCACCCCGGCCGAGCTGAACACCGCCGCCCGCGCCTACCGTGAGCTGGGCGGCCTGGCGGACCGTCCGAAGCTGCTGGTCGCGAGCTACTTCGACCGCCTGGGCGAGGCCCTGCCGGTGCTGGCCAAGGCCCCGGTCGAGGGCCTGGCGCTGGACTTCACGGGGCCCGCCGCGGCGAACCTGGACGATCTGGCCGCCGTCGGCGGGCTGCCCGGCAAGCGGCTGGTCGCCGGGGTGGTCGACGGCCGCAACATCTGGATCAACGACCTGGAGAAGTCGCTGGCCACCCTGGCGACCCTGCTGGGCCTGGCCGAGCGGGTCGACGTCGCCCCGTCCTGCTCCCTGCTGCACGTGCCGCTGGACGCCGCCGCCGAACGCGACGTCGACCCGCAGATCCTGCGCTGGCTCGCCTTCGCCAAGCAGAAGGCCAGGGAGGTGTCGCTGCTGGCCCGGGGCCTGCGCGAGGGCACGGGGGCGATCGCCGCCGACCTCGCCGCCAACCGCGCCGACCTCGCCTCGCGCGCCAACTCCCCGATCACCCACGACCCGGCGGTGCGTGCCCGCACCGCCGCCGTCACCGCCGACGACACCCGCCGCGCCCAGGCCTACCCGCAGCGGGCCGAGGCCCAGCGCGCCAGGCTCGGCCTGCCGCTGCTGCCGACCACCACCATCGGCTCGTTCCCGCAGACCTCCGAACTGCGGGTCGCGCGGGCCGACCTCACGGCGGGCCGGATCGACGCGGCGGCCTACCGGGAGCGGATGGAGACCGAGGTCCGGGAGGTCATCGCCTTCCAGGAGAAGGCCGGACTGGACGTCCTGGTGCACGGCGAGCCCGAGCGCAACGACATGGTCCAGTACTTCGCCGAACAGCTCACCGGCTACCTCGCCACCCGGCACGGCTGGGTGCAGTCCTACGGCACCCGGTACGTGCGCCCGCCGGTCCTGGCCGGGGACATCTCCCGCCCGCACCCGATGACCGTCGACTGGTTCGGCTACGCGCAGGGCCTCACCGACCGCCCGGTCAAGGGCATGCTCACCGGCCCCGTCACGATGCTCGCCTGGTCCTTCGTCCGCGACGACCAGCCGCTCGGCGACACCGCCCGCCAGGTCGCCCTCGCCCTGCGCGACGAGGTCACCGACCTGGAGGCCGCCGGCGCGGCCGTCGTCCAGGTCGACGAGCCGGCCCTGCGCGAGACCCTGCCGCTGCGCGCCGCCGACCGCCCGGCGTACCTGGAGTGGGCCACCGAGTCCTTCCGCCTGGCCACCTCGGGCGTCCGCGCCGACACCCAGGTCCACACCCACATGTGCTACGCCGAGTTCGGCGCGATCATGACGGCGATCGACGAGCTCGACGCGGACGTCATCTCGCTGGAGGCCACCCGCTCGCACATGGAGGTCGCCGGCGAACTCGCCGGGGCCGGCTACCCGCGCGAGGTCGGCCCGGGCGTCTGGGACATCCACTCCCCGCGCGTCCCCAGCACCGAGGAGGCCGTGGAACTGCTGCGCGCGGGCCTCGCGGCCATCCCCGCCGAGCGGCTGTGGGTCAACCCCGACTGCGGCCTGAAGACCCGCGGCTGGACGGAGACCCGCGCCTCGCTCGACAGCCTCGTCGGCGCCGCCCGCCACCTGCGCGCGGAGCTCGCCGGCTGACCCGCCGGTGACGCGCCCCGGCCGGGCACCGCATCCTGTGCGGCGCCCGGCCGGGGCGGCTGCCCCGACGGCGGCCCGGCCGGTTTCACCCGGACCCGGGAAGCCCGAGGTTCTGGTAGATCTCCGTCGTCACCGTGGAGAAATTCATGGTCATGAAATGCAGCCCGGGAACTCCCTCGGAGAGCAGGCGGCGGCACATTCCGGTGGCGTGATCGATACCGATCGCCCGGACGGCCTTCGGATCGTCCTGGTGCTTCAGCATGCTTTCGGAAAGCTCGTCGGGAATGGCGGCGGTGGTCAGTGTCGGAATCCTCCGAAGTGACCGGATACTGGTCACGGGCATGATCTCCGGAATGACCGGAACGGTGCATCCGGCCGATTCCAGCCGATCCCGGAAACGGAGGTAGCTGTCCACATCGAAGAACATCTGGGTGATGGCGTAGTCGGCTCCGGCCCGGCACTTCTCGATGAAGTGCCTGATCTCGAAATCCCAGTCGGGGGACCTCGGGTGCAGGTCCGGGAAGGCGGCCACGCCGACGCAGAAGTCGCCGGACTCCTTGATCAGCCGCACCAGGTCGGCGGCGTACTCCACCCCGTCGGGGTGGCGGTGCCAGGCGCCCAGCGGATCGCCCGGCGGGTCGCCGCGCAGCGCCAGGATGTTGCGAACCCCCTGGTCGGCGTAGTGGCCGAGGATGTTCCGCAGCTCGGCGACGCTGTGGCCGACCGCGGTCAGGTGGGCGGTCGGCGTGAGGGTCGTCTCCTGCGCGATGCGGCCGGTGACGTTCACCGTCCGCTCCCGCGTCGACCCGCCGGCGCCGTAGGTCACCGAGACGAAGGTGGGGGACAGCGCTTCCAGGCGCCGGATCGCGTTCCACAGTCCGACCTCCGCCTCGGCGCTCCGGGGCGGCATGAATTCGAAGGAATAGGAAAGCCTGCCGGTCGCGAGGAGTTCTCGGACGGACGTCGCCCGATCCGTGCGCGTGGAGGGAATTCCGAGTGTCATGGCAGGAGGTTAACCAGCCGGGCTGTCGGTAGTCCTCAGGTGTCCACTCTGTGATACGAATTCTCTCGGAGGTGTGAGTTGGGGGACGGGTGGGGCGGGCGGCACAATGGGGGCATGAAAAGACCTTCGCAGATATTGTCGGGACTGCCCGGATGGGATCGGTGCGCGGTGATGGGAGTCGTGAACGTGACCCCCGACTCGTTCTCGGACGGCGGCCGCTGGCTGGACCCGGGGCGCGCGGTGGACCGTGGACTGCTGCTGGCCGAGCAGGGCGCGGACATCGTGGACGTCGGCGGGGAGTCGACCCGGCCGGGAGCGGCCAGGGTGTCCGAGGAGGAGGAGCTGCGCCGGGTCCTGCCGGTGGTGCGCTCGCTCACCGACAAGGGCGTCCTGGTCAGCATCGACACGATGCGGGCCCGGGTCGCCGAGGAGGCGGTGGAGGCCGGCGCCCGGATCATCAACGACGTCAGCGGGGGCCGGGCCGATGCGGGCATGGCCCGCGCCGCGGCCAGGGCCAAAGTGCCCTTCGTCGTCATGCACTGGCGCGGGCAGTCCGCCCACATGGACGAGCTGGCCGCGTACGAGGACGTCGCGGCCGAGGTGATCCGTGAGGTCGCACGGCAGATGGACGCGGTGGTGTCGGCCGGGGTCGACCCCTCCCAGGTCATCGTGGACCCGGGCCTCGGCTTCGCCAAACGCCGGCAGGACGACTGGGCGCTGCTGGCGTCGCTCGACGCCTGGCGGGTACTGGGCCGCCCGCTCCTGGTGGCGGCCTCGCGCAAGCGCTTCCTGGGCGAGCTGCTGGCCGACCCGCGGACGGGCGAGGCCCGTCCGGCCCGGGAACGCGACGCGGCCACCGCGGCGGCCAGCGTCCTGGCCGCCGCGCAGGGCGCCTGGGCGGTGCGGGTGCACGAGGTCCGCGACACGGCCGACGCCGTCCGGGTCGAGGCCGCGATCCGAAGCAACCGGGTCTGAGAGAGGAAGCACGCGCCATGCCACGTCCGACCGGGCGGAAGGTCTACGCCCACGCCAAGCTGCGTCGACTGCGCCGCGAGCACGGCATGAACCAGGTCGAGCTGGCGCGCGAGCTCGGCATCTCGACCAGCTACCTCAACCAGATCGAGCACAGCCAGCGGCCGCTGACCGCCGCCGTGCTGCTGCGGATCGCCGAGGTGCTCGGGGTCGATCCGGAGTTCTTCTCCGAGGCCGAGGAGGAACGCCTCGGCACCGACCTGCGCACCGCGCTCGCGGACGAGGCCTGCGGCGGAGCCGTGCCGACGGAGGAGATCGCGGAGGTGAGCCGGAACCACCCGGAGGTGGCCCGGGCCCTGGTCGCGCTGCACTGCGGCTACCGCGAGGCGCTCGCGCGCGTCGTCGACCTCGGTGAGCCCGGCACCGGGGCGGTCATCCGCCCGGCCGAACCCCATGACGAGGTCAGGGACTTCTTCTACACCCATCACAACCACATAGCCGCCCTGGACGAGGCGGCGGAGCGGACCGCGCAGCGCCTGGCGACGACGACCGCGGGCCGCACCGCCGCCGCGCTGGCCGCCCGCCTCGGCGAGCGGCACGGGGTGCGGGTGCTGGACGCCGACCACCAGCGGCCCGACCGCGGGCAGCCCGACCATCAGCGGCCCGGCGACCTGCGGCCCGACCGCCGGCAGCTCGACCACCACCGGCCCGGCGACCTGCGGCGCTACGACCCGGCGGCCGGCACGCTGCGGCTCTCACCCTGGCTGGCCGACGGCCAGCGCGCCTTCCAACTCGCCACCCAACTGGCCCTGCTGGAGCACCGGCCGCTGCTCGACACGCTCGTGGCGGCGGCCGGGCCCGGCCTCACCTCACCTCAGGCCGCCGACCTGGCCAGGATCGGCCTGGCCAACTACTTCGCCGGCGCCCTGCTGATGCCGTACACCGCCTTCCACACGGCCGCCGAGGAACTGCGCTACGACATCGACCTGCTCGGCGCCCGCTTCGGGGTCGGGTTCGAGACGGTCTGCCACCGGCTGAGCACCCTCCAGCGCCCGGGCCGGCGCGGCGTCCCGTTCTCCTTCCTGCGCGCCGACCGGGCGGGCAACATCTCCAAGCGCCAGTCCGCGACCGACTTCCACTTCTCCCGCCTCGGCGGCACCTGCCCGCTCTGGACGGTCTACGAGGCCTTCTCCTCGCCCGGCCGGATCCTGACCCAGGTCGCCGAGATGCCGGACGGGAAGCGCTACTTCTGGATTGCTCGCACCGTCTCCCACGGCGGCTTCGGCCACCGCGCGCCGCGGAGCGAGTTCGCCGTCGCGCTCGGCTGCGAGCTGCGCCACGCGCACCGCCTGGTCTACGCCGAGGGCGTCGCGCTCGACGCCGCAGGAGCGGCCACCCCGATCGGGCTGGGCTGCCGGATCTGCGAGCGCCGTGACTGCGCCCAGCGCGCCCGCCCGCCGGCGGGCGGGCGCCTGGCGGTCGAGCCGGACCGCCGCAGCCGCGTTCCCTACGCCGTGCTCGGTGACAGCCCCGGCACCGGGCGCTGGCCGGGGCCGTCGTAGCGGGCGAGCGGGCGGATCAGGGAGTTGTGGGCGAGCTGTTCGGTGATGTGGGCGGTCCAGCCGGTGATGCGGCTCATCACGAAGACGGGTGTGAAGACGGGGGTGTCGAAGCCCATCAGGTGGTAGGCGAGGCCGGCGGGGTAGTCGAGGTTGGGGTGGATGCCCTTGCGTTCCAGCACCGCCTCGCGCAGTGCGGCGTGCAGGGTGGCCAGCCGGGCCGTCCGGGGGTCGGCGCTGCGGGCCACCAGGTCGTCCAGGGCGGCCTGCATGATCGGGACGCGGGAGTCGCCGTGCCGGTAGACGCGGTGGCCGAAGCCCATGATCTTCCGCTTGGCGGCGAGTGCCTCGTCGAGCCACTGCGCGGCCCGGGCGGGGTCGTCGATCTCCTCCAGCATGTGCATCACGGCCTCGTTGGCGCCGCCGTGCAGGGGGCCCTTGAGCGCGCCGATCGCGGCGGTGACGGCGCTGTAGAGGTCGGAGAGGGTGGAGGTGACGACGCGGGCGGTGAAGGTGGAGGCGTTGAAGCTGTGCTCGGCGTACAGGACGAGGGAGATCTCGAAGCAGCGGACCACCTCGGGGGCGGGCACCGCGCCGAAGCACATGTGGAAGAAGTTCTCCGCGTAGCCGAGCCCGGCGTCCGGCGGGATGGGCGCCAGGCCCCGGCGGCGGCGCTGGTCGGCGGCGACGACGGTGGGCAGTTTCGCCAGCAGGGTGAGGGACTTGGCGAGGTGGGGCGCGGGGCGGCCGTCGTCCTCGGTGGGGTCCTCGGCGCCGAAGAAGCTGACGGCGGTGCGCAGTACGTCCATCGGGTGGCAGGTCTCGGGCAGTTTGGCGAGCAGTTCGGCGGTGGTGCGGTCGAGCGGGCGCAGGGCGGCCTCGCCGGCCCGGAACTCCCGCAGCTGTCCGGGGTCGGGCAGTTCGCCGTGCCACAGCAGGTAGGCGACCTCCTCGAAGGAGCGCCGGGCGGCGAGGTCCTGGACGGGGTAGCCGCGGTAGGTGAGGGAGTTGGTCTCCTGGATGACGGTGGAGATCCCGGTGGTGTCGACGACGACACCGGCGAGGCCGCGGTGGATCCCGGGCGCGGTGGTGGGCATGGCTGGTCTCCGATGCGGGGTCAGGCGCCGGGTGGGAGGGTGAAGTCGAAGACGGCCGAGTCGAAGGCCGCGTACTGCTCGTAGCCGAGGAGTTCGTACAGTCGGGAGCGCGGCTGCATGCGCGGCAGCAGCGACTCCTGGGTGCCCTCGGCGGCGAGGGTGCGCAGGCCGTCCTCCACCGCGCCCATGGCCAGGCGCAGCAGGGTGACGGGGTAGAGCGCGATCTCGTACCCGAGGTCCTGGAGGGTGCGGGCGTCGAGGAGCGGGGACTTGCCGAACTCGGTCATGTTGGCGAGCAGGGGGACGTCGACGGCCTTGCGGAAGGCCTCGAACTCGGCCTCGTCGGCGAGGGCTTCGGGGAAGATCGCGTCGGCTCCGGCGTCGACGTAGGCCTTGGCCCGGTCGATCGCGGCGCGCAGTCCTTCGACGGAGCGGGCGTCGGTGCGGGCCATCAGCAGGAAGTCGGGGTCGCGGCGGGCGTCGACGGCGGCCCGCAGGCGGCGGGTCATGTCCTCGCGGGGGACGACGGCCTTGCCGTCGAGGTGGCCGCAGCGCTTGGGGTTGACCTGGTCCTCCAGGTGCAGGCCGGCGAGGCCGGCGTCCTCCATCAGCTGGACGGTGCGGGCGGCGTTCATGGGTTCGCCGAAGCCGGTGTCGGCGTCGATCAGGACCGGGAGGTCGGTGACGCGGGTGGTCTGCTGGGCGCGGGCGGCGACCTCGGTGGCGGTGGTCAGGCCGATGTCGGGCAGGCCGAGGTCGGCGGCGAGGACGGCGCCGGAGAGGTAGGCGGCCTCGAAGCCGAGGTCCTGGATGAGCCGGGCGGAGAGCGGGTTGAGCGCGCCGGGCATCGTCAACAGCCGCCCGGTGGCGAGGCGTTCGCGCAGGGCGCGGCGGCGCTGGGCAGGGGTGGTGCGGGTGTGCAGCATCAGAACAGGCCCTTCGGGAGGAGTGCGTCGAACGCGCGCACGGCCTCGGTGTCGACGGCGGGGAAGAGCTCGTCCAGGTCTGCGGCCTTCAGCTCGGCGAGGTCGGCGGCGGCTGCCAGGAAGCGGTCCTGGTCGGTGGGGGAGACGACGCCCTCGGCGAGGGCGCGGAACTTCCGCTGGTAGGCGGGGCGGTCGAAGGGGCGGGCGCCGGCGGGGTGGGCGTCGGCGACGCCGAGCTCGTCCTCGATCACCGTGCCGTCGTCCAGGGTGATCACCACGCGGCCGCCGAAGGCCCGGTGCTGCGGGTCGGGGTCGTGGTAGCGGGCGGTCCACTCCGGGTCCTCGACCGTGGTGATCTTCTGCCAGAGCGTCACGGTCTCGGGGCGCCGGGCCCGCTCGGGGGCGTAGGAGCGCTCGTGGTGCCAGGCGCCGTCCTCCAGGGCGACGGCGAGGATGTACGGGATCGAGTGGTCGAGGGTCTCCCGGCTCGCGGCCGGGTCGTACTTCTGCGGGTCGCCCGAGCCGGAGCCGATGACGTGGTGGGTGTGGTGGCTGGTGTGCAGGACGACCGAGCGGACGCCGCCCAGCGGTCCGGCCTTCTCGCGCAGCCGCCGGGCCAGGTCGATGATCGCCTGGGCCTGGTACTCGGCGGAGTGCTCCTTGGTGTAGGTGTCCAGGATCGCCCGCCTCGGCTCGTCGGGCGCGGGCAGCAGCACGGTGTAGTCGGACTGCGGGCCGTCGAGCATCCAGGCGAGGAAGCCGTCCTCGCCCTCGTAGACGGGGGACGGGGAGGTCTCGCCGCGCATCGCCCGGTCCACCGCCTCGATCGCGGCCTTGCCGGCGAAGGCGGGGGCGAAGGCCTTCCAGCTGGAGATCTCGCCCTTGCGGGACTGCCGGGTGGCCGTCGTGGTGTGCACGGCCTGCTGCACCGCCTGGTACACCGTCTCGGTCGGCAGCCGCAGCAGCGCGCCGAGCCCGCAGGCGGTGGCCGCGCTCAGGTGCGCGACGTGGTCGATCCGGTGGGCGTGCAGGCAGATGCCCCGCACCAGTGCGACATGGACCTCGTAGGCGGCGACGATGCCGCGCAGCAGGTCGGCCCCGCTGCGGCCGGTGTGCTGGGCGACGGCCAGCAGCGGCGGGATGTTGTCGCCGGGGTGGGAGTAGTCGGCGGCGAGGTAGGTGTCGTGGAAGTCCAGCTCGCGCACCGCCGTGCCGTTGGCCCAGGCCGCCCACTCCGGCGAGACCCGGGTCGGGCTGCCGAACACCCGGGCGCCCGGCGCGCCGCGGTGGGCGAGCGCCTGGGAGCGGGCCACCGCCACGGGCCGGCGCAGCAGCGACGCGACGGCCACCGCCGCGTTGTCGATCACCCGGTTGACGGCCATGCTCGCGCCGGCCGGGTCCAGCTCCTCGGTGCTGGTCGCGACGGCGGCCAGCTTCCAGGCGAGCTGCTCCTCACGCGGCAGGCGGTCGGCACTGGGGTGGACGCGGACGTGGTGCTCGATCACGGGACTCCTCGGGAGTGAGTGACGACTCTGGGGGCTTGCGTGATCGAGCCTGCTGGTCGGACGGCCGATGATCCAGCATGCCAATCGGTGGAATCCGTACGGCGGATTCCTGTGAACCTGCGGATCCTGCGGATCGGTCTCGGAAGGCTAGGATCCACAAGGCCTCATCAGCCGGTGATCACCGCACGTCGCCGCTGGACCGAGCCGGCCCGCCCCCTGCCTCTGAGGTGATCACAGCGAACAGCCTGGTGCCCGAGATCCGGCGACCCGCTGTCCTCCGGTCAGCGCGGTCGGAGGACGGCTCGTGTCGTCACCTGTTGGTCTGGAAGGCCGGTCCGGGCTGGCGGATGGTCAGCAGCGCCGTGCTGGGCGGCGGGATCGGCGAGCGCGGCTGGGTGGTGAACGCCCAGGTCCGGCCGGGCTACAGCCGTATGGACCCGGAGCGGCACCTGGCGGAGCTGGCGGATGCCGAGGGTCTGCGCGGGCCGGGTGTCGGTTTGATGACCGCAGCGGAGGTCGACGATTGCACCTGGGGTGAGGAAGGCGGTGCCGTCGCTCTGGTGACGACCGGCATCGGCGTCCCGACCTGGGCCGCGGCTACCGAGTCACCGACCGGTCCGTACGTCCCGGGGACGATCAACATCCTCGCGGTCGTGCCTGCGCCGGTGGTGGACGCGGGGCTGGTGAACCTGCTGGCGACAGCCACCGAGGCGAAGGTGCAAGCCCTTCTGGACGCCGGCTACTCGTGCTCCGGAACACCGTCCGACGCCGTGTGCGTGGCCGTTCGCACTCCGGTCGACGGCGAGGTGGCCGACTCCTTCGGCGGCCCGCGGTCGGTCTGGGGCGCCCGGCTGGCCCGAGCGGTTCACCGGGCAGTCCTCGACGGGGCGGAGCGTGATCGGATACGGCGTCGAGAGGGGCCGGGCGTGCCGCACCAAGGGCCTCGACCGGACTGCTTCAGGGGGAACGTCTTTTCGGCCGGGCGCATCACTGCCTGAAGTCAGACGCGGTCGAGAAGCTGGGCGATGTGCGGATCGCGCAGCACGTAGAGGACGGTCCGGCCTTCCCTGGTGGCCGACACCGCTCCGGTGACGCGCAGCAGTCGCAGGGCTTGGGACACCGTGGTGTCGCGGATCCCGGTCGCGAGGGCGAGATCGGTGACGCAGATCGGCCCGGCGTGGTGGATCGCGATGAGCAGGGCGAGACGGCCGGGGTCGGCGAGCAGCGCGAACCTCTCGGACAGGGTTCGCGTGCGCTCCCGGTCGGGCGTGGCTCTGCGAGCGGCGCGCATGGCGATCTCGTTGATGGCTGGTCGACCTGGTGGGGTCTGGAACTCCGCGTCCAGTGTTCCGTCCTCATCTGGGGAGCGCTGAAGGCCGATCGGGCGATGTGGTGTCGCCCGGTCGGCCTTCAGCGTTGTGATGGTGGGAAAGTCAGTGCCTCAGTGAGCGGAGGCCGCTGCCTCCGGAGCGGCCTCCTGGGCGATGGAGGCAGTCGGGGCCGGCTTCGGGCTGAGCAGCCGTTCGGCGAGGTGGCCGAACAGCAGACCGAAGGACGTCCAGAGGGTGAGCTGGATGGCGAGCGCCGCGACGCGGAACTGCCAGAGCAGGGTGGCCGAGAAGTCCTCGGGCACCTCGTTGATCGCCGGCAGGAAGGCGTAGGCGAGGCCGGCGGCCACCGCAAAGCCGAGGACGGCCACGACGGTCGCGTACCAGTTGCCCAGGCGCGGCGCGAGCCGCTTACCGACGATCACCGCGGTGATCGCCAGCAGCACGCTGAGCGCCATCATCAGGAAGTACAGCGTGGTGCGCTTGCCGATGGTCTCCGGGTCGCCCACCGAGGGCGGGTTGGCCGGGTACTTGAGGAACGGCACGACGTAGACCGCGACCAGCGCGACGCCGGACAGCAGGGCAGCCGTGGCGCGCGGGGAGAAGCGGCCGACCCGGCCGAGGGCGAAGCAGTAGGCGAGCGCGGCGATGCCGCCGAGCGAGACGCCGTAGACCAGGACGCCCGTGGCCAGGCCGGCGGTGGACTGGAGGGCGCGGCTGACGATCTCCATCTCGGGCGCGCCCGCGGCGTGGGCGTCCTCGTAGGCGATCGCGGCGTCCACCCGGGGCTCGCCGAGCAGGTAGGCGACGATCAGGGCGAGCAGGCCGGCACCGAGGCCGGCCGACATCCCGCGGACGAGCAGGGATCTGACGGTTGCGGAGTTCACGGAGAGGGCCTTCCCCTGGTCAGTGGCAGGGGAAGCCGAGCAGGTGGCGACCGTCGTGCACCCACTCGTGCACGTCCTCGCCGGAGATGAGGGAGGTGGCGCCCTGCTCGGCGCCGACGAAGTAGATGAGGGCCATCAGCAGGATGCCGAAGAAGACGGCCCAGGGCAGGATCTCCTTGACGGAGATGGGGGTGACCGCCGGTGCGGCGGGGGCTGCAGGAGCTATGGGGTGAGCCATGGCCGACCTCCTTGTGGGAACACGCGTCCCGTTCGATGGAGCACCACGGACGACGGAGGCGGGTCTGACTCGCCGACCGGGGGCCGGCTTCACAGTGGCGCGACCGTGCCGGGTTCTCACCGGGCTTCCGCACACCGTCGTCTTGAGTTGTCGCAGGGACGGTACCGTGTCGCAGGCACCCGGCCAAGGGGCTGGGGAACGGCTCACGAGCGCGCGATGGGCGCGGAACGGGCCGTGAATTCCCGTACGTGTGCGCGCGACGGTCCGGTTGAGGGGACAGGAGGACATCGGATGACCGTGCGGGTGATCTTCGTCGCGCCGGCGATCGGATCGGAACTGCGCGAAGTCCGGTTCGGCGACGACGCTCCACCGGACGATGCGGGGCTGGCGGCCGCCCGTGCGGCGGCGGGCTCTCTGCCGGCTGCGCCCCGGTGCTTCACGGCCCCTGCCCGCCGCTGCCGGTTCACTGCCGATGCGCTCGGCATCACCGCTGCACCTGCGGAGGCGCTGGCCGACCTCGACGTCGGCAGCTGGCGTGGCCTCAGCCTCGAAGAGGTTGCCGCGACCCAGCCGGCGGAGGTGTCGTCCTGGCTCGCCGACCCGACGGCCGCCCCGCACGGTGGCGAGTCGGTCACCGACCTGTGCGCCCGCGTCGGCGGCTGGCTCGAGGCCTTGGCCGACCAACCCGGCCGCGTCCTGGCCGTGGCGGAACCCGCTGTGGTTCGGGCTGCCGTAGTCCATGCGCTCGACCTTCCTGCGGTTGCCTTCTGGCGGCTGGACGTCCGGCCGTTGTCCGCCACCGAACTGTCCGGTCGCTCAGGGCGCTGGAACCTGCGCTGCGGGGCGGGTCCGGCACCGTGGTGAGACAGCGTCGCCGCGACCGCCCCGCCTGGGCGTCGGCTGATTCGTTACTGGCGGTGCTCCCACCCGGGTGGGCGGGCGTTTTGGCATCGCTGGTGGCGCAGGAGGTGGCCGACCGGCCAACGACGAGCACGGCCGCTCATCGGGGTTGTGCTCCTGAGCACGTTCACGGAAGAGGAGGACCATGGCTCGCGTACGAGTCGCGGTGTACGTCACGAGACCCACGGCGAGTGGACTGGAACTTCTGTCCTTCGTCCACCGGGACTTCCCCGAGGCCGGTATCCAGGTGCCGGCCGGGGGAGTCGAACCGGGAGAGGACCTGGAGAGCGCGGCTCGGCGTGAATGCTCGGAGGAGACGGGGATCGCGGTGATCCGCGACCTTCACGCCCTGGGGGTCGACCAGTCGCCGCATCCGGAGACGGGGGTGGAACGGGTCACGGTGTTCTTCCACGCCGTGCTCGACCAGGCAGCACCCGATGAGTGGCGACACGTCGTCGGCGGCGTCGGCACCGACGACGGCATGGTCTTCGACTGCCGCTTCGCCCCGCTGGACGAGGTGGGCCCCACACTCGTGGACGGCCAGGACGGCTTCATCGGGATGATTCCCACGCGGGTGCGTCCAGCGGTCGACGGTGCCCGTGGCCTGCTCGCGGCGGGTTCCTGTGAAGCTGCGAAACCTGCGAACCCCGCCGGGGGCCGGCTCCCCGCGGCGGACCGGGACAGCACAGCGCCCCGGTGAGCGCGCGGGTGGCGCGTTCTCCGGGGCGGTGGGTGTGGCGGGCGCGGAGGGGCCGTCAGGCCGAGGGGTGGACGTGGAAGCCGCGCCCGCTCTTGCGGCCGAGCAGTCCGGCCTCGACCATGCGGGAGAGCAGCGGCGGCGGCGCGTAGAGCGGTTCCTTGTACTCCTCGTACATGGACTCGGCGATGGCCTGCACGGTGTCCAGGCCGATGAGGTCGGCGAGTTGGAGCGGGCCCATGGGGTGGGCGCAGCCGTGGACCATGCCGGCGTCGATGTCCGCCGGGCTGGCGTGGCCGGCCTCGGCCATCCGGACGGCGGAGAGCAGGTAGGGCACCAGCAGGGCGTTGACGACGAAGCCGGCCCGGTCGCGGGAGCGGATGACGTGCTTGCCGAGGGTGTCCCGGGTGAAGGCCTCGACCCGGTCGAGGACGGCCGGGGCGGTGTGCAGCGAGGCGACCAGTTCGACGAGCGGCATGACGGGGGCGGGGTTGAAGAAGTGCAGGCCGAGGACGTGGGAGGCGCGGTCGGTGGTGATGCCGAGGCGGGTGACCGGGATGGCGGAGGTGTTGGTGGCCAGGACGGCGTCGTCGGCGACGAGCACCTTGTCCAGGGTGCCGAGCACCCCGGTCTTGACCCGTTCGTCCTCGACGACGGCCTCGACGACGAGCTGGCGGTCGGCGAGCGCTTCCAGGTCGTCGGCGAACAGTAGGTGGGCCCAGGCGTCCGTGCGCTGCTGCTCGTTGATCCGGCCGCGGTCGACGGCGCGGTGCAGCGAGCGGTCGATCCGGGCCCGGGCGGCGCGCAGGGCGCCTCGGCCGGCCTCGCAGACGACGGTGTCCAGGCCGGCGCGGGCGAAGACCTCGGCGATGCCGGAGCCCATCTGCCCGGCGCCGACGACCGCTACGCGGCGGATGTCGTTCATCGGATACCTCCGTGGTCGGGCGGCTCAGGCCGCGGTGCGGATCCGCACGAGGTGGCGGGCGTAGGCCTCGGTGGTGAGGAAGGCGGGCAGTTCGGCGCCGAGGGCGGTCTCCTCCAGGATCCGTACGGCGTCGTCCACGAGCGCCGGGTCGGCGCCTTCGGCGAGCAGGGTGGCGCGCTCACGGTCGATCAGCCGCCGTACGAGGTCGGGGGTGGCGAGCGATCCGCCGGTCAGCCGGGAGCAGTGGTGCTGCCACTGCCAGATCTGGCAGCGGGCGATCTCGGCGGTGGCGACGTCCTCCATCAGGCCGAGGACGGCGACGGCCCCGGAGCCGTCGAGCCAGGCCGTCAGGTAGCGCAGGGCGACGGCGACGTTGGAGCGCAGGCCCTGTTCGGTCGGCAGGCCGACGGACAGCCTGTGCACGCCGAGCAGGTCGGCGGCGGTGACCTCGACGTCCTCGCGGGTGCGGTCGAGCTGGTGCGGGCGGTCGTCGAGGACGGTGTCGAAGGCCGCCCGGCAGGTGGCGACGAGGCCGGGGTGGGCGACCCAGGAGCCGTCGAAGCCGTCGCCGGCCTCGCGCTCCTTGTCGGCGCGGACCTTGGTCAGGGCCGCCTCGTTGGCGGCGGGGTCGCGCTGCGGGATGGCGGCGGCCATGCCGCCGATGGCGTGGGCGCCGCGGCGGTGGCAGGTGCGCACCAGCAGGTCGGTGTAGGCGCGCAGGAAGGGCTGGGTCATGGTGAGGGTGGCGCGGTCGGGCAGGACGTAGTGGGGGCCGTGCGTGGCGAAGTTCTTGATCAGGCTGAACAGGTAGTCCCAGCGCCCGGCGTTGAGGCCGGCGGCGTGCTCGCGCAGCTCGTACAGGATCTCGTCCATCTCGAACGCGGCGGTGATGGTCTCGATCAGCACGGTGGCGCGGATCGTTCCGTGCGGGATGCCCAACTCGTGCTGGGCGAAGGTGAAGACGTCGTTCCACAGCCGGGCTTCGAGGTGGTTCTCCAGCTTGGGCAGGTAGAAGTACGGGCCGCTGCCGCGCTCGATCTGCCGCCGGCCGCAGTGGAAGAGGTGGAGGCCGAAGTCGACCAGGGCGCCGATCGCCGGGCGGCCGTCGATCAGCAGGTGGTGCTCGTCGAGGTGCCAGCCGCGCGGGCGCACGACGATGGTGGCGGGCGTGTCGCCGATCCGGTACCGCTTGCCCTCCGGGGTGGTGTCGTCGATCCGGCGCTCGATCGCGTCGAGCAGGTTCAGCTGGCCGGAGAGCAGGTTGTGCCAGGTGGGGGAGGTGGCGTCCTCGAAGTCCGCCAGCCACACCTTGGCGCCGGAGTTGAGCGCGTTGACGGCCATCCGGCGCTCGGGCGGGCCGGTGATCTCCACCCGGCGGTCGGCCAGGCCGGGGCCGGCGCCGGCGACCCGCCAGGTCGGGTCCTCGCGGACGGCGCGGGTCTCGGGCAGGAAGTCCAGGGTGCCCCCGGCGGCGAGCGCCGTCGCGCGGTGGCGGCGCTCGGCGAGGAGTTCGGCGCGGCGGCCGGCGAAGGCCCCGTGCAGGCGCGCCACGAAGTCCAGGGCGGCGGGGGTGAGGATCTCCTCGAAGCGGTCCTCGTGCTCGCCGAGGACGTCGATGCGGCTGGGCTGGCTCATCCGGTTCTCCAGGTGGCGGGTGGAAGGGCGCCCGGGGCCTCGTCCCTCAACGAGGCCCCGGGCGGCGGGGTGAAGGGCGGTCTCTCCCCAGAGGCCGCCGGGGTGGGCTCAGTGCGCCGGGGACGGCTCAGTGGAACTGCTCGGCCTCGGTGGAGCCGGTCAGGGCCAGCGTCTCGGCGTTCGGGTTGAGCGCGGTGGAGACCAGGTCGAAGTACCCGGTGCCGACCTCGCGCTGGTGCTTCACCGCGGTGTAGCCCTGCGGCACGGCCGCGAACTCGGCCTCCTGGAGGTCGACGTAGGCCGTCATCCCGTGCTCGGCGTAGCCGCGGGCGAGCTGGAACATCGAGTGGTTCAGCGCGTGGAAGCCGGCCAGCGTGATGAACTGGAAGCGGTAGCCCATCGCGCCCAACTCCCGCTGGAACTTGGCGATCTGGTCGTCGTCCAGGGCCGCCTTCCAGTTGAAGGACGGCGAGCAGTTGTAGGCGAGCATCTTGTCCGGGTACTCGGCCTTGAGCGCCTCGGCGAACTCCCGGGCCTGGGCGAGGTCCGGGGTGCCGGTCTCCACCCAGATCAGGTCCGCGTACGGGGCGAACGCGAGGCCGCGCGAGATCACCGGGGCCATGCCCGGCTCGACCCGGTAGAAGCCCTCGGCGGTGCGCTCGCCGGTGCAGAACCGGGCGTCGCGCTCGTCGACGTCGCTGGTCAGCAGGTTGGCGGCGAGCGCGTCCGTGCGGGCCACGATCAGGGTCGGCACGTCGGCGATGTCGGCGGCCAGGCGGGCGGAGTTGAGGGTGCGGACGTGCTGGGCGGTGGGCACGAGCACCTTGCCGCCCAGGTGCCCGCACTTCTTCTCGGAGGCGAGCTGGTCCTCGTAGTGGATGCCCGCCGCGCCGGCCGCGATCATGCCCTTGGTGAGCTCGAAGGCGTTCAGCGGACCGCCGAAGCCGGCCTCCGCGTCGGCGACGATCGGCACCAGCCAGTCCGGCCCGCCGTCCGTCCCCTCCGCCGCGTCGATCCCGTCGGCGCGCAGCAGCGCGTTGTTGATCCGACGCACCACCTGGGGAACGGAGTTGGCCGGGTAGAGGCTCTGGTCCGGGTAGGTCTGGCCGGCCTGGTTGGCGTCGGCCGCGACCTGCCACCCGGACAGGTAGATCGCCTGCAGCCCGGCCCTCACCATCTGCACGGCCTGACCGCCAGTCAGCGCGCCGAGGGCGTGCACGTAGTCCTGCTCGTGCAACTGCCGCCACAGGCGCTCGGCGCCCCGGCGGGCCAGCGTGTGCTCCTCGCGGACGGTGCCGGACAGCCGCACGACCTCGGCCGCCGAGTACGTGCGCTCGATGCCCGCCCACCGCGGGTCGGACGCCCACCGGGCGGCCAGCGCCGCCGCCTGCTGCTCCTGCTGCTGCCGGACCGACTGAGTCATGGGTCTGCTCCCCAGGGTGCTCGTTGCGAAGGTTGTGAGGTGCCTCACCGCAAGGGCGAGTGGGCGGCCGGGCGGTGCCGGGCGGCGGCGTGACACCGCAGGACGTGGATGCCCGGACAGCCTGCCCGGCCGCGACCGACCTGGTGTTTCGCCGCTGTCCTGCGCACCTCCCGGCCGCACCACCGACTCTGGCACCCCGCGAAGCCGCCGTCACCGGTGGACCACTGCCAACTTCTGCGAACGGTCCTCGGCAAATCTGCGAAGGTTGCGACGACTTGGCGCCCCGCGGTGCGGCTAGGCTTCCCGCACCGGATCGGCCGACGCGCCCAGTGGGGGAGAACGACACGATGGGAAAGGCCTTCGCCGGCGCCCGGCTGCGCCGCCTGCGCGAGGAGCGCGGACTCAGCCAGGCCGCCCTCGCCCGGCTGATCGACCTCTCACCCAGCTACCTCAACCAGCTGGAGCACGACGCCCGCCCGCTCACCGTGCCCGTCCTGCTGCGCCTCACCGAGGCCTTCGGCGTCGAGGCCGGGTACTTCGCCCCGCCCGAAAGCGCCCGGCTCACCGCCGAACTGCGCGACGCGCTCGGCGAGGAGCTCGCGGCCGGACGGGTCACCGCCGGGGACCTCGACGAGGTCGCCGCCCGCCTGCCCGCCGTGGCACGGCTGCTCATGGACCTCGGCCGCGGCCGACGGGCGGTCACCGAGCAGCTCGCCGTCCTCGCCGGGGACCGCGGCCCGGCGCCCGACACCCTCACCCCGCACGAACAGGTCCGCGAGTTCTTCTACCGCCGCCAGAACTACCTCCACGAACTCGACACCGCCGCCGAGGAGTTGGCGGCCACCATCGGCCTTCGGCGCGGCGAGGTCAGAACGGTGCTGGCCGACCGGCTCGCCTCCGGCCACGGCGTACGGACCGTCGCCGGAGGCGAGCACCTGCACCGGTACGACCCGCGCAGCAGGGTCCTGAGCCTGTCGGACCGGCTGCGCCCGGGGCAGCAGGCGTTCCGGATGGCCACCCAACTCGCCTACCTGGAACACGATCCGCTGCTGTCCGAACTCGCGGCCCAGGACAGCCCGGAAGGCTCCACCGCCTGGTCGCTCACCCGGATCGGCCTGGCCAACTACTTCGCCGCCGCCCTCGTGCTGCCGTACGCCGCCTTCCACGCCGAGGCCGAATCGGCGCGCTACGACATCGAGCACCTCGCCGACCACTTCGGCGTCGGCTACGAGACGGTCTGCCACCGGCTCAGCACCCTCCAGCGGCCCCGGCTGCGCGGCGTGCCGTTCTCCTTCGTCCGGGTCGACCGGGCCGGCAACGTCTCCAAGCGCCAGTCCGCGACCGACTTCCACTTCTCCCGCACCGGCGGCACCTGCCCGCTGTGGAACGTCTACGAATCCTTCGCCGCCCCCGGCCGCGTCCACGTCCAGGTCGCCGCCATGCCCGACGGCCGGCGCTACCTCTGGACCGCCCGCGCCGTCACCCGCTCACCCGGCGGCTGGGGCCGCCCCGGCAAGACCTTCGCCATCGGCCTCGGCTGCGAACTCCGCCACGCCGCACGGCTCGTGTACTCGGCGGGGCTGGATCTGGGCGACCGGACGGCCGCCACCCCGATCGGGCTCGGCTGCAAGGTGTGCGAACGCCCGGCGTGCCCCCAGCGCGCCGCGCCCGCCATCGGCCGGCCGCTCGCGCTCGACGAGCACACCAGCACCTTCATCCCCTACCCCGCGCTGCCCGACCCCCGGAACTGAAGGCCGCCGGCCGGTGTACCGGCCTGGCCGTCCTTGGCTCGACGCCCACCGGTTCGCGCCCGGCGGGTTCCGGAAATCACCCGGCTGCCCGGAACTTCCCGGCCGTCCGGTCCGACTCCTGTGCCGGGCGCCGTCGCCGACAGCGTCCGGCAGAGCACACCCCCTCACCCCAGGAGCGCGAGCATGTGCGGGATCACCGGCTGGGTGTCCTTCCACCAGTCCCTCCACCAGGACACAGGCCACGGCGCCGCCTCCGTCATCCGGGCGATGACCGACACCATGGCCCTGCGCGGACCCGACGCCGGCGGCGTCTGGCTCGGCCGCCACGCCGCGTTCGGCCACCGCCGCCTCGCCGTCATCGACATCGAGGGCGGCACCCAGCCCATGACCGACCGCCCCGACCACCCGCAGGTGGTGCTCACCTACAGCGGCGAGGTCTACAACCACCACCGGCTGAGATCCGAACTCGCCGCCAAGGGCCACCGGTTCGAGACCCGCAGCGACACCGAGGTGGTCCTGCGCGCCTACCAGGAGTGGGGGGACGCCCTGGTCGACCACCTGGAGGGCATGTACGCCTTCGCCGTCTGGGACGACCGCGAGCAGCGCCTGCTGCTGGTCCGCGACCGGCTCGGGGTCAAGCCGCTGTTCTGGGCCGAAACCGACGGCGGCCTCGCCTTCGGCTCCGAACCCAAGGCCCTGTTCGCCCACCCCGAGGTGACCCCCACCGTGGACGCCGACGGCCTGCGCGAGGCCTACAGCCTCCTGTTCAACACCGGCCCCACCGTCTGGGCCGGCGTCCGCGAGGTGCACCCCGGCAGCCTGCTCGTCCTCGACCGCGACGGCATCCGCGAACGGCGCTACTGGGAGCTGACGGCCCGCCCGCACACCGACGACCCGCAGACCACCACCGAGCTGATCGGCGGCCTGGTCGACCGCGCCGCCCGCACCCAGCTGGAGGCCGACGTCCCGCTGTGCAGCCTGCTCTCGGGCGGCCTCGACTCCACCGTCGTCACCGCCCTGATCGCCGACGAACTCCGCCTCCGCGAAGGGCCGCAGGCCACCCTGCGCTCCTACGCCGTCGACTACAGCGACCAGGCCGAACGGTTCACCGGCGACGTGCTGCGCACCGGCCACGACACCCCCTTCGCCGTCGAGGCCGGCGCGTTCATCGGCACCGAGCACTCCACCGTCGTCCTCGACCCCCGCGCCCTGCTCGACCCGGACAACCGGCGCGCCGTGGTCGCCGCCCGGGACTCGCCGATCGGCGTCGGCGACATGGACACCTCGCTCTACCTGCTGTTCGGGGAGATCCGCAAGCACTCCACCGTCGCCCTCTCCGGCGAGGCCGCCGACGAGGTCTTCGGAGGCTACCCGTGGTTCCACAACCCGAAGGCACTCGCCGCTCGTGCCTTCCCCTGGCTCCTGGTCACCGGGGACCAGGCCGCGATGCCGCTCCACCCCGACCTCGCCGCCCGGCTGCGCATCCCCGAGTTCCGCGCCGACACCTACCGCACCGCCGTGGCCGCCGTCCCCCGCCTCGATTCCGAGAGCGCCGCCGAACACCGCCTGCGCGAGATGCAGCACCTCTCGCTCACCCGCTGGCTGCGCCAACTCCTGCACCGCAAGGACCGCCTCTCCATGGCTCAGGGCCTGGAGGTGCGCGTGCCCTACTGCGACCACCGCCTCGTCGAGTACGCCTTCAACACCCCCTGGGCGATGAAGAACCACGACGGCCGGGAGAAGAGCCTGCTGCGCGACCTCGGCCGGGGCATCGCCCCCGACTCGGTGCTGTGGCGGCCGAAGAACCACTACCCGGCCACCCACCACCCCGACTACAACGCGGGCCTGCAACGGCTGGCCCGCGAGGCACTGGACGCACCGCACGTCCGGGACATCGCCGACGAGACGGTCGTCGGAGCCGCCCTCGACACGCCTGCCGAGCAGTTGCCGTGGGGCCACCGGCTCCGCCTGGAGCGGGTCGTCGACCTCGCGCTGTGGCTCGACCACCACCGCCCCGCCCTGGCCCTCTGACCTCGCGGCCTCGTCGCCTCGCTGGGGTTACTTGCCGGCGGCTGCCATGGAGGTGACGGCCTCCGCGACGGTGGCGCGGTAGTTGCCCATGTGGGGGTTGAGGACGCGGGTGTCGGGGGTGAGCGGGAAGTTGTGGGTGGCGGCGAGGGGCATGTTGGTGTCGTCCTGGTCGGCGAGGACGTTGATCTCGTTGATGTCGGGGGTGGTGCCGGTGGTGGCGCCGCTGGGGTTGAGGTCGATGACGACGTAGGCGTTCTGGCCGGCGGGGACGGGGAAGCGCAGGGTGCCGCTGGCGAGCACCGGCCGGATGTTGTTGCTCTGGTCGCGGGCGGTGGAGTTGCCCAGGTTGACGCCGGGGGAGGAGCTGAGGCTGCAGGCCTTGGCGCCGGTGTTGTGGACGTCGATGACCCGCTGGCTGGGTGCTCCGGGGCGTGCGGTGACGTGGATGGAGAGGTTGTTGATGTCGCAGGGGGCGGCGTCGGTGGGGGCGCTGCCGCCGCCGGGTCGGGTGCTGGTGGAGGGGCTGGTGCCGGACGGCGTGTGGGGTGCGCCGGTGGGGGTGTGTGAGGCGGCGCCGCCGGGCCTCCCCGTCCCCCGGTCGGAACCGGGCCGGGGAGGCCGGGGGGCGTCAGCGCTGGGCGGTCAGGGGCGCGTAGGCGTCGGGGCGGCGGGTGGTGTTGAAGGGGAAGAGTTCGAGCCAGTCGTGGCGCTGGTCGAGGTCGAGGTCGGCGACCAGGACGGCGGCCTCGTCGCGCGGGGCCCGGGCGAGCACGCGGCCGTACGGGTCGACGATGAACGAGCTGCCGTAGAAGGTGAGTTCGCCCTCGGTGCCGATGCGGTTGGGGACGACCATGAAGGTGGCGTTGGCGATGGCGTTGCCGGTGATGACCTGCTGCCACAGCGGCTGGGTGTCGAAGCCGGGGTGGCCCGGCTCGGAGCCGATGGCGGTCGGGTAGACGAGGACGTCGGCGCCGGCGAGGGAGTAGGCGCGGGCGAGTTCGGGGAACCACTGGTCCCAGCAGGTCGGCAAGCCGACGGCGGCGTCGCCCACCGCGGCGAGGGGGAAGGCGTCCTCGCCGGCCGGGCCCTGGCGGAACCAGGTGTCCTCGTAGTAGCCCTCGGTCACGGGGATGTGCAGCTTGCGGGTGCGCTGCACCAGGGTGCCGTCGGGGGCGACGAGGATCGCGGTGTTGTAGCCGAGGCCGTCGGGGCCGTCCGGCCCGTCGGCCTTCTCGAAGAGCGAGGCGTGCACGTGGAGGCCGTGCTCGCGGGCGGCGGCCGCGGCGAACGCGAAGGTCGGGCCGGTGCGCAGGTCCTCGGGCTCGACGGCCTGCGGGTGGTCGGACTGGCGCAGCACGGCGAAGTACGGGGAGAGCGTGAGCTCCTGGAGGGCGACGAGGACGGCGCCCTGTTCGGCGGCGAGGCGGATTCCCTCCAGCAGGCCGGCCCGGTGCTGCTCGGGGTCCGCGTGCCAGCGCTGCTGGACGAGGGCGACCCGCAGGGCGGCGCGCCGGGGTGCGCGGGTGCGGGCCGGGGACGCGGGCGGGTTGAGGGCGGTGATCAGGCGCATGGCGGGTCCTCGGGTCATCTCGGGTCGTGGTGTCGGGAGCAGCGGCCGAAGCTGTGCCGAACCCGTGCCGGAACGTTCCGGCACGGGTGACCCTAAGCTCTGCCGGAACGTTCCGGCAAGAGGATGCGGGCAGCACCGCGGGCGCCCGCACGACGGGTGGCCACCGGTTCTGCGTCTAGACTTCCGGGCTGTGACCAGCCGATCCGTGACCCTGTTCGACGTGGCCCGGGCGGCCGGGGTGTCCAAGAGCACCGCCTCCGACGCCCTCCTCGGATCCGGCCGGGTGGCCGAGGCGACGCGCGAACGCGTCCAGGCCGCGGCCCGGGAGCTCGGCTACCGGCCGAACTCGGCGGCGCGCAGCCTGCGCCGCTCCAGCACCGGGGCGGTGGGCCTGTACCTGCCGCGCACGGCGACCCGCCTCGACTACTACATGAAGCTGGCCTTCGGCGCCGTCGAGCGGGCCCGCGAGGACGGCCTCGACGTGGTGCTGCTCGCCCCCGGGAAGGCGGCGGAGGGCGGGTTGGCCGCCCGGGTCGACGGGCTGATGGTCATCGATCCGGAGGTCGACGACCCGGCCGTGCCCGGCCTGTTGGCCGCAGGCGTGCCCGTGGTCACCGGGGAGCGCTACCTCGGCGGCGGGGCCGCACCCAGCGGATCGGTGGTGTGCGACAACGCCACCTCGCTCGCCGCCCTGCTGGACCACCTCGCGCAGCGCGGCGCCCGCCGCCCGGCGCTGCTGGCCCCCGGCCCGGGATCCGACTGGGCGGCCGCCCTGCGGGCCGCCGCCGCCGACTGGACCGGGCGCCACGGCGTCGAGGTCGTCGTGCGAACCGTCCCGTTCGCGGCCACGCCGACCGAGGCCGAGGCCGCCACCACGGACCTGCTCGCCGGCACCCCGGGCCTGGACGCCGTGGTCTGCGCCCCCGACGGCGCGGTGCCCGGCGTGCTGGCAGCCGTGGCCCGGGCAGGCCTGCGGGCCGGATCCGAGGTGCTGGTGGCCGCCTGCGTCGACGGCGCCGCGGCCCGCGGGTCGAGCCCGCAGGTGACGGCGGTGGACCTGCGCGCGGCGGAGTACGGCCGCGAATGCGCGGCCCTGCTCAGCGACCTGCTGTCGGGCGCGGCGGAACCGGGCGTGGTGCGCACCCACGCCTGGGAGCTCCACGTCCGGTCATCCACCGCCGGGCGCGGCTGACACCTCCGCGCGGCTCACTCCCGGGCCCGGGCCCGGGCTCACTCCCGGGCCCGGACAGGGGCCGGTACCGGGTCGCCGACCGCCCGCAGCCACCTGCGCGCCGCGCGCGCCGACGTCAGGTGGACCAGCGTCAGCCCGGGGTGGGCCGCGAGCCGGTCCAGCGTGCGCCGGCGGTGGACGGAGTGCCTGGCCCAGGCCCAGCGGATCGGGTGTTCCGGGTCCAGCCAGTCGCGGAAGCCCTCGCGGTTGCCGTTCCAGAGCTCGCGGCGGCTGAGCGCCCGGGCGAACGAACGGCGCAGGACGCGGTACATGACGGTCCGCCGGGGCAGGTCGAGCCAGACGTAGGTGTCGGCCCGAGCAGTCAGCAGGTCACCGAGCAGCCGGGTGTACTGGTCCTCGACGACCCAGCGCGAGGTGCTCGCGAACGCCTCGACGTCGGAGCGGAACTCCGGGCGCGGAGTCCAGTTCGGGCCGTGGTGCAGGGCGTCCAGCTCGTACCGCGGCAGGCCGAGCCGCTCGGCCAGCCGCCCGGCCATCGTCGTCTTGCCCGCCCCTGAGATCCCCGCGATCAGCACCCGTTCCACGACCGCCACCTTAGCGAGAGCGAGACGGTGGCGGCGGCCCCGGAGGAGACGGCCGTCCTCGTCTCCGGGGTCGAGGGCGAATACGTTCGTTCGGGTGGATTGGTACCGATAGCGACAGATGGGGCACGGTCCGGCCGCCATGATGCCGTCACGGAACGACAACCCGTAGGGAGCGCCTCACCATGACGACGCAAGGCCGGGCCACCACCGAGACCGGCGACGAACCGCTGGACCTCGCCGACCAGGAGTTGGTCCGCGACCCGTTCACCTCCTACGCGCACATCCGCGAACGCGAGCACCTGGTGCGGGGCCGCGTCCAAGGCGTCGACCCCATGTGGGTGGCGACCCGCCACGACGACATCCGCACGATCATGAGCGATCCCGACTTCACCATCGACGCCGCGACCGTCCCCGGCGCGGAGGTGGCCCACCGCACCGAACAGACCTGGCAGGCCCGCGGCATGTACGCGGGCCACGAGAAGTACCTGCGCGCCGGGATCTTCGACTCGGACGGCGCCGACCACCGCCGGCTGCGCGGCCTGGTCGCCGCCGCGTTCTCCCCGCGCCGCGTGGCCGCGCTGCGCCCCCGGATCGAAGCCATCGCCGCCGACCTGCTCGACCGCCTGCCGGACCACGCCGAGGACGGCGTCGTCGACCTGATCGAACACTTCGCCCGGCCGCTTCCCATCACCGTCATCTGCGAACTCATCGCCGTCCCCGAAGCCGACCGCGACCGCTGGCGGAGCCGCAGCGCGACCCTGGCCGCCGGCACCTGCGGCGAGGAACTGGGTGCGGCGCTCGCCGGCATGGTCGCCGACGCCCACCTCCTCATCGGCCTCCACACCGCCGATCCGGGCGACGACCTCATCTCCGAACTGCTCGCGCCCCACCACGACGACCGCCTGAGCACCGACGAGCTCGTCTCGCTCATCACCAACCTGGTCGTCGCCGGGCACATCACCACCGTCAACCTCATCGCCAACAGCACCGAAGTGCTCCTCGCCCACCCCGACCAGCTCGCCCTGCTGCGCGAGGACCCTTCCCTCATGCCGCACGCCGTCGACGAACTCATGCGCTACTGCGGGCCCGTCGTGCGCGCGTTGCCCCGTTACGCCACTCGCGACACCACCGTCGGCGCCACCCCGGTGTGCGCCGGAGAAGCCGTCCTCCCGATCGTGTCCGCGGCCAACCGCGACCCCGCCGCCTTCGCCGACCCCGACCGCCTCGACCTCGGCCGCACCCGCCACAGCAAGGAGCCCCACCTCGGCTTCGGCCACGGCGCGCACCGCTGCCTGGGCGCACACCTCGCCCAGGAGGAGGCCGCCGTCGCCCTGGCCGCCCTGTTCAGCCGGGTACCCGACCTGCGACTCGCCGTCGCCCCGGAGCACCTGCAACGCGGCACCAACCCGCTCAACTGGCACCTGAAGGCCCTCCCCGTACGCCTCCAACCCCCGACCCACACGGCGTCGGTCTAGCCCGTGCGGGTCGCGTCGGCCGGCGGACCAGGCCGATCAGGAGCTGGTCCGCGATCCGTTCACCTCCTGGCCGGTACTCCAGCCGTAGATCGTGATCACGGACGGGAAGGTCAGACCCGGGACGCTCCGAGGAACCGCAGCACGGCCAGGACGCGGCGGTGGTCCGCGTCGACCACGGGCAGGTCGAGCTTGGCGAAGATGTTGTTGATGTGCTTCGCCACGGCGCTCTCGCTGACCACCAGCGCCTGCGCGATGCCGGCATTGGAGCGCCCCTCGGCCATCAGGCCGAGCACCTCCCGTTCGCGGGGGGTCAGCCGCGCGAGCGGGTCGCTGTCGCGCCGCCGCAGCAGCAACTGGGCGACGACCTGCGGGTCCAGGGCCGTGCCCCCGTCCGCCACTCGCCGGACCGCCGCCACGAAGTCGGCGACATCGGCAACCCGCTGCTTGAGCAGGTAGCCCACACCGCTGGTGTTCGCAGACAGCAGGTCGGCCGCGTACCGCTCCTCCACGTACTGCGAAAGCAGCACCACCGGCGTCCCCGGCCAGCGCCGGCGGATCTCCATCGCCGCCCGCACCCCCTCGTCGGTGAAGCCGGGCGGCATCCGGACGTCGATCAGGGCGAGTTCGGGCCGGTGCTCCGCCACTGCCGCCAACAGCCCCTCCGCGTCGCCGGCTTCCGCGGCGACCTGGAACCCGCCCATCTCCAGCACCTTGATCAGGCCGACCCGCAACAACACCGAATCCTCGGCGATCACCGCGCGCACGGCAGCTCCGCGGTGATGGTGGTGGGCCCGCCAACGGGGCTGCTGACGTGGAAGGCCCCGTCGAGGGAGCCGACCCGCTTGGCCAGCCCGGTCAGCCCCGTGCCGGCAGCGGCGTCGGCACCGCCCAGCCCGTCGTCGGTGACGCGCACTCGCAGCACCTCGCCGACCTGACGGACGATCACCTCCGCGTGCATCGCGTTGGCGTGCTTCGTCGCATTGGTCAGCGCCTCGGAGATCACGAAGTACGCGACCGACTCCACGTTGGGCGCCACCCGCTCCTCCAGATTGACCCGCAGCCGCACCGGCAGGGGCGTGCGGGCAGCCAGCCCGGACAACGCCGCGTCCAGACCTCGGTCTTCGAGCACGGCCGGGTGCAGCCCCCGCACCAGGTCATTGAGTTCGGTGATCGCCTCCTTCGCCTCCAGATGCGCTTTCGCGATCACCTCGCGGTCATCACTCGGCAGGTCCGGGCGGGTGGCAAGGGCCAGACCCAGGTTGACCGCGAGAGACACCAACCGCTGCTGGGTGCCGTCGTGCAGGTCGCGCTCGATCCGGCGGCGCTCCGCGTCGACGGCCTCGATCAAGTCGGTCCGGCTCACGGCCAGCTGATCGACCCGCTCCTGGAGCCGCTGCGCCCGGCTGGGCCCGAGCAGGCCCGACGCCAGCCGCGCCTCGGCCCGGGCGGCTGCCCGCGCGGTCCAGGGCAGGGCGCACAGGAGGAGGAGTCCAGCCGCTGTGTAAGCCGGCAGTTGGGTCAGGTAGCCGAACCAGTCCTGGCGGATTCCGGTTGGCAGCGCCCATGCCCAGGCGTAGGCGGTCACGCCCGCCAGGCCCGCCGCTGCCACCGCGAGCACCAGCAGCTCCAGCAGCGCGAGCAGCGGGCCCAGCAGGAGGTGGTAGCCGATCCTGCGCCAAGGCCGCGTCGCCGCGAGCCACCGGGCGGTCGAGGCCCACGTCCGTTGTTCCGCCGCGGTGGGGGTGGGCCGGGGGACGTCCACACCGATGAGCACCCGGTAGCGAGCCCGCTGAACGGCCGTCAGCACCGGGGTTCCGAGCAGGACCAGGGCGGCCGACAGGGAAACCGTGAGGAGCCAGTTCCCCGTCCTGGCGGTAGTCGTCGCCGCCCAGGCCCACACGGGCACCAGCGCCAGGTGCGGCAGCACACCAGCGGCAAGGAAGCAGGTGTCCCGCCGCGCCCGGAGGGCCGGGCGTCTCAGTCCAGCTGGAATCGTCATGGCACGACGCTAGGGCACCGCAGGAGGACGGTGCCATGAAACCTGTACCCGATCTCATGGTGAACCTAGTGCCCCAGCCGTAGAGCTCGATCTTGGCCTGTGGGCGGACAGCATCTCGGCTCGGGAGGTCGGCTTCTGCCTAGTTGTATTCGAACCAGGTCAGGATGGCCTTCACCCGGCGGTTGTCCTCGCCGGAGGGCATGCCGAGTTTCAGGAAGACGTTCCCCACGTGTTTGGCCACGGCGGCGCCCGAGAGGAACAGCTCTGCCGCGATCTCCGCGTTGGAGCGGCCTTCGGCCATGAGGGCGAGCACCTCCTGTTCGCGGGCCGTGAGCCGGGCGAGCGGGCCCCGCGGCGGGTCGGCGCGGGTGACGTGGCGAACCACCTCGGGGTCGATCACCACCCCGCCGCCGGAGACCGTCTCGACGGCCCGCAGGAAGTCCGCCACTCTGCCCACCTTCTCCTTGAGCAGGTAGCCGACCGCCCCGTCGGCGCCCGGGCCGTTCAGGAGTTCGCGCACGTACGGGCCCGTGACGTAGGCGGAGAGGACCAGTACCGGCAGGTCCCGGTGCCGCGACCGAATGTCGATCGCGGCCCGGAGTCCGTCGTCGGTGTTCCCGGGCGGCATGCGAACATCCGTGATCACCAGGTCGGGGGCGGCTCCGGCGGCGGCGAGGTCGTCGACAGCGGCGACCAGTTCGTCGGCGTCCTCGCATTCGCGGATCACGTCGTGGGCACTGGAAACCAGGATCTCCCGGATTCCGGCGCGTATCAGCAGACTGTCGTCCGCCAGGATGATTCTCACAATCGATTTCCCATCGCTTTTCCCTGTCGAATTCCGTCACCACGGGGGTTGGGCCGGGGCGGATGCCACGACCTCCGTTCCGCCGCCCGGCGGGCTGGTGATTTCGAGGTTCCCACCGACGCTTCGCATCCGCTCACGCAGCCCGGAGAGCCCGGATCCGGTGCTGATCCGCGCGCCGCCGGCGCCGTCGTCGCCCACCCGGACGCGGACGCCGCTCTCGGTGCACCGCATCTCGATCCGGGCGCTCCCGACGCCCGCGTGCTTGGCGATGTTCGTCAGGGCCTCGGAGACCGTGAAGTACACGGCCGTGGCGATCGGCGAGGAGAGCCAGGCGTCCGTACCGGTGCTGGTCAGTTCGACCTGCAACGGTGATCTGGCCACCAGCTCCCGGACGGCGGCGACGAGACCGAGATCGCTCAGTTCGCTGGGGTGGATGTCGCGCACCGTCTCCCTCAGCCGTTCGAGCGCGCGCTCCGCCTGGGTCTGGGCCTGGCGGGCCAACTGGACGATCCGTTCCTGGTCGGTGGCCGTCGCCGCGGCTTCCAGGATTCCCAGGCGCATGACGAGGGCGACGAGTTCCTGCTGGGCGCCGTCGTGCAGGTCACGCTCGATGCGCCGGCGCTCGTTCTCGAAGGCCGCCGTCAGCGAGGCCCGGCTGGCGCGGAGTTCCTCCAGTTTCGCGAGCAGGTCGGGGTTCCGGCTCCCCGAGAAGGCCCGCAGGAGCAGGTCGCGGAGCAGCGAGATGCCGGCCAGCGCACCCACGGTGACCGCACCGAGGGCGATTCCCGCGGGCACCGCCACGAGGGTTTCCCACAGGGCGGCCGGGGTGAACGGGCCGACTTTCGCGGCGATGCCGAAACCCCAGAGGACGGGGGAGAGAACCAGCGCCAGGGCGCCGAAGAATCCGAAGAAGCCCACCAGCAGTGAGAGCGCGGACAGGAGCGCGGCGGTGACGAACACGGGGAGGTCGGTCCTCCACACCGACCGTGCCCGCAGCCGACCGGCCACCCACTGCGGCCAGCTGCGGTCGGCGGGTCGCAGCGGCATCGTCCGGACTCCGCACCACTGCGCCCTGGAGCGGTCCAGTTCGGCCACCACCGGAACCGAGACCGGCGCAGCGAGAACGGAAATCAGGAGAATCGGAAAGGCGGCCGCTGCGACGAATTCGGTCAGCAGCCTCCGGGCAACACGAATCTGCGCCATGATCAACATTTTCGCACAGTTCGGATCGGTCGGGCGGTAGATCCAAGTCTACCTCCCATAGCAGTGCAGGAACCCGTGCACTCCACTGCCCGGCCCTGCTTTCCTTGATTCATGCCATTTTCCACTACCGCTCCGGTGCCGTGCATTCGTTTGCGCGGCCTTCGGACGGAATTCCCCATTCCCGGCCGCCGGGGCGAGACGACGCGCGTCCTGCACGACATCGACCTGGAGATTCCCGAAGGCCGGCTGACCGCCGTCGTCGGCCCCTCCGGTTCGGGCAAGTCGACGCTCCTGCTCTGCACGGCCGGGCTGGAGCGGGCGACCGCGGGGTCCGTCGAGATCCTCGGGACGGACGTCCGCTCACTCAGCCCCCGCAAGCAGGCCGCGTTCCGCAGCGAGAACATCGGCTTCGTCTTCCAGGAGTACAACCTCGTCAGCTCGCTGACGGTCGAGGACAACATCGCCCTGCCGGCGCGGCTCGCCGGCCGCCGGGTGCCCAGGGCGCGGGTCGAGGACGCCATGGCGCGGCTCGGCATCGCCAGGCACGCGCGGCGACGCCCCGACCGCCTCTCCGGTGGCGAGCGCCAGCGCGTCGCGGTGGCCCGGGTGGTGGCGAACCAGCCGCGGATCGTCTTCGCCGACGAGCCGACGGGTGCGCTCGACATCAAGTCGGGTCATGTGGTGCTCGACTGGCTGCAGGCGCTTCCCGCGCAGGGGAGCACGGTGCTCATGGTCACCCACGACCCCCATGCGGCCGCGCGGGCCGATCAGGTCGTGGTGATGGGGTCCGGGCGGGTACACACGGTCATCCCCGGTGGCGACTCCCGCGCGGTGGGCGACGCCGTCCTCGCGGCGCAGTCGGCGGACGAAGCGGGCGGGGAGGAGTCGTGATCCGGCTCGTGCTGTCGGACATCCGCCTACAGGCGTCGATGTGGTGGTGGACGCTCCTGTGCGCCACGGTCGGCGCGGCGTGCTCGGCGGGCTCGGCCATCGCGATGTTCACCGCCGTCTCGGCGGCGCGGGCGGCGGGTGACGCACGGATGGTCTCCGCGTCGATCGCCCTCGGCGGCAACATCGTCTTCTTCACCGTGCTCGCCGCCGTGGGCGTCGTCGCCTCCGCGGTCGGTCTGACGCTGACGACCCAGCGGCGCGAGCACGCCCTGTGGGTGATCCTCGGGATCCCGCGCCACCGGGTCAGGTTCATCCTGCGGACGGAGCTGGTGGTGCTGGGCGCGGTGGCCGGCGCGCTGGCCGCACCGCTCGCCCTGCTGGTCGCGGGTGTCGCCCTCGCGCAGTGGAAGGGGACGGGTCTCGACCTGCACGGGGCCTCGGTCGGGTTCCGGTTCTGGTACGTCGGCGTGAGCGTGCTGTTCGGACTGGTTCCGTGCCTGCTCGGGGGTTGGGGCGTCACCCGGCGGGCCGCCAGGACACCGGAGATGCACGCCTTCCGGGACTTCTCCGAACCCCCGGCGCGGCCGGGCGTGGCCCGCGGCGGCCTCGCCCTGTGCCTGCTCGCCGGAGTGGTCGGGATGTGGGTCCCCGGCCTGGGCCTCGAACTCAAGGGCGGGCTCGCCCAGCGGACGGCCTTCGCGTTCGCCGGGAACCTCTTCCTCGTCTGCCTGCTGCTGCTGATGGGCCCCTGGGTGCTCACCCCGCTGATGAAGCTCTGGACGGCGCTGGTGCCCTCGCGCGGCGTCGCCTGGCACCTGGCCGTGCAGTCGTGCCGGGCCCGCGCGACGAGGAGCGTCACCACGGTGCTGCCCTTCGCGCTCTCCCTGTCGTTCGTCGGCCTCTTCATGGTGATGGGGAAGGCCATGCCCGGAGGCAGCGCCGGGCTGGACAACATCCTGGTCGTGCTGGGCTGGGTCTTCGTCGTGTCCTGGGTCGGGGGCCTCGCCGTGATCGCCCTCGTCGGGCGGGAGCGCGTCCGTGACTCCGCCGTCGTGACGGTGGCCGGTGCGCGGCCGGGCGTGGTCACCCGGTCGATGGTCTACGAGGGGGCGATCTACGCGGGGACGGCGATCGTCTTCGGCGCGCTGTTCGTCGCCGTGTCGAGTCTCACCATCGCCCTGGGAGCCCGGATCGACGTCGTCCGGGTCCTGGCGGGCCTCCCCTGGGCCACGCTCGGGGCGCTCGCCGCCGGGACGCTGGTCACCACCTGCCTCGCGCTGGTCCTTCAGGCGGCCCGGGTGTCGCGCACCGTCGCGGTCCGGGCGCTGCGCTCGTGAACCGGGGCGCGGGAATCCACACCACCATGTTCGTCGACGAAGGAAGAATTCGATGAAACCGACCACGCGCACGCTTCTCGCCTTCGGCGCAGCCTCGCTCCTCGGCCTCGCCGCCACGGCGTGCACCACAAACGGCGCATCGGCCGACGCGACCGTGGATTCGAAGTCCTTCGACTTCGCCGGTGGCAGCCTGACCGTCAACTCCGGTTCCGCCGACCTCGCACTGGTGGCCGCCGACATCGACGGCGTTCAGGTGGAACGACGGGTCAGCGGCAGGAAGGTCGGCGGGGAGGTGGGGTCCGGCTGGCAGCTCGAAGGGGGCACGCTCACACTCTCGGTGGACTGCACGGGGATCTCGGTGGGCTGCAGCGCGAAGTACACCGTGAAGGTGCCGCGCGCCGTCGCCGTCACCGCCGAGAGCGGCAAGGGGCGCATCGAGGCCACCGGCTTCACCGCGGACTTCTCGGCCAGGACCGCCGGCGGCGACGTCCGGTTGTCGGACCTCCACGGAGCCGAGCTGGCCCTGGAAGGCGGCGACGGAAGCATCAAGGGCGACGGGATCTCCGCCCGGTCCGTCAGCGTCACGTCGCGGAACGGCAACGTCGACCTGGGGCTGGCCGCCGTGCCCGACCTGGTCGACGTGCAGAGCAGGGACGGCAACGTCGAACTGGGCCTGCCGGAATCGAAGTACGCGGTCCGCACGGCCGCGAAGAAGGGCGACGTCACCGTGAACGTCGCGAAGGACGACGCGAGCGGCCATGCCGTGGCCGTCCGGACCCGCAACGGCAGCATCGCCATCGGCAAGGGCGGGACACCCTAGCCGCCGCGCAGCAACCAGGCCGGAAGCGTTCGATCGAGCGCGAAAGTCGAACAGGAAAGAACGAATGTCAAGCAACTCCCTCTCCGGAATCAGGACACCTCGGGTACGGCGGCGTACCGCCCTGGCGCTCGCCGCTTCGATGACGGCTGCCGTGGCGATGACGGCGTGCTCCCACAACTCCACGGACAACTCGGCCTCTCCGGCACCGGGTGCGACACGGGTGAGCGCCGACCTGCAGAAGCTCATGAGTGCCGCGCCGTGGTCGTCGGGCCAGTGGGGGCTGCAGGTCGCCGATCTGCAGACGGGGAAGGTCGTCCAATCCCAGGGCGCCGACTCTCAGTTCATGACCGGTTCGACGGCCAAGACCTTCGCGGTCAGTGCCGCGCTCGATGTCCTGGGTGACGACCATCGCTTCCGTACGCCCGTGGTGCATTCGGGTACGGTCTCCGCGGACGGGCGGCTCTCCGGCGATCTCATCCTGGTCGGGAGCGGCGATCTGGCACTCGGTGGGCGGACCACCGCGTCAGGCGGACTGGACGTCCCCGACTTCGACCACTACGACGCCAACGCCGTACCCGGCATGGCGACCATCACCGAAGAGGATCCGCTGGCGGGTGTCAACGAGCTGGCCCGACAGGTCGCGGCCAGTGGAGTCCGCCATGTCGACGGCGACGTGGTGATCGACAACCGACTCTGGGACCCGGTGTCGATCGGCGGGGTGCCGATCACTCCGACCATCGTCAACGACAACCTGATCGACGTGCTCATCACGCCGGGCGCACCCGGCGAGCCGGCCAAGGTCGACTGGCGCCCGAAGACGGCCGCCTTCGGCGTCGACGCGCAGGTGACGACCACACCCGCCGGAACCAAGCCGGCGGTGACGACCGACAGCGTGAGCCCTGGTCATATCCGGGTCCGAGGCTCCGTGCCCGCGGACGCGAAGGCTCCCTTCATGACGACCTACCAGGTCCCCGACCCGGCGGCGTTCGCCCGCACCGTCCTCATCGAGGCACTCGCCAGAAACGGCGTCAGCGTATCCGCCCCCTCGCTGGGAGCGAACCCCGACAGCAAGCTTCCCCCGTCGGCGGAAGTGAGCTCGCTGCCCGTATCGGCGACCTACACCTCTCCGCCCTTCAAGGAGTACGCAAAGCTGATCAACAAGGTCAGCCACAATCTCGGGGCGAACCTTCTGCCGCCGCTGATGGCGGCACACAACGGGCAACGAACCTATGCGGACGGCATGAAGATCGAGAAGGAGTTCCTCGCCCACGCGGGTGTGGATCCGAATTCAGTGAGCCTCGTCGATGCCCAGGGCCTCCCCGGCGACAAGGCGACGCCGGCTGCCCAGGTGGCGCTGCTGCGGCACCTGGCACGACAGGACGACTTCGACGTCTTCTACGACTCCATGCCGAGCATGGGCGTCGACGGTTCGCTCGCCGACGTCATCGAGCGCACCGATCCCGCCGCAGGACACATCCGTGCGAAGACCGGCACCCTGGTCAGCTCCTACCAGGGCAAGCTGGCCCTCGGCACGAAGGCGCTCGCAGGCTACATCGATGCGAAGGACGGCCACCGCTACGCCTTCGCGATCTACGTGAACAACATTCCGGTGCCCAGTGACTCCGTGAGCGATGCCATCGACCTCGCGCTCAAGGCCAACAAGCAACTGGGAGCGATGGCCGCCACCATCTACAAGTCGCCCAAGGCGTGATGGGCAGCCCGAGCAGGTGACCGGTTCAGCAGCCGGAGATCGTCCGGGTGATGACGACAGGCTTCTCCTGCGAACGGGACCCCTGGTTCTTGATCATCTTGCTCGACGCAAGTGATCTACCAGAGGTCCCGTTCCTCGTCGTCAGGTACCGGCTAGTACTGGAAGAGCACTTCCGGGTTGTTCGGCGAGGGGCCGTCCAGCAGCGGACTGTGGATCCCCTTCAGCGTCCGGTCGAAGAACGCTGTCACGTACTCACGCGTGATCACGATTCCACGTTCGGGGTCGAGGGGCGGCGTCGGGAACCCGGCCTCCTCCTCGAGCAGGTCCACGTCGGTGAAGCTGGGGTGGTTGGCGCCGGTGACCGCCAGCCACTTCTTGTAGCCGCCGAGGGCGGCCCAGGCCTGCCCCCAGTTGTCGCCACCGCCGGCCGAGTGGTAGGCGGCCGCACCCAGCATGAGGAACGGCCGGTCGATCTGGCCGGGCATCGGGGCCGGGTTGAAGCTGCCGTCCATGTTCACCCCGGCCCGAACTCGCGGGTCGGTGATCATCGTGGCGGCGGCCGCCGCTCCGCCGATGGAGTGTCCGGCCATGCCGATCTCGTGCTTGTCGATGAGGTGTGCCAGGGGCCACGCGGTATTGCCATGCGTCAACCGGTCGATCACGAAGGACACGTCCAGCGCACGGCTGGCGGTGACGGCGTCGAAGTCGAGCGTCGCCGGGTCATCGCAGATCGCGCACGGCGGCGTCTGACCGTTCGCCAGCGTCTCGCCGCTGTCCTCGTAGGTGTGGCCGACGAGCGCGACGACGTAGCCGTGACTGGCCAGTTCGGTCGCGAGCGAGGTGAGCACCATGCGCGGGTCCCCGAACCCGGGTGAGAGGACCACCAGCGGATACTTGCCGCTCTGCGGCCGCGCGCCGTCGAAGGCGTGAGTGGTGACGCTGGAAAGGTTCTGCGGGGTGATGCCGGAGCTCGCCGGTATCTTCCCGTGCTGGATGTGTCCGGCTGCCTCGGCGAGGGTCATATAGGGGGCCGGAGTCCCGGTCCCGGGGACGGCCGGGTAGACCATCGTGACGGTCAGTTGGCGGGGGCCGGATGTCGGCACCCACGGGTCGGGACGGCTCGCGTCGGTGAGGTGGATGACGTCCTCGCCGGCGGCGTGGGGGCCGGTCGGCGCGGGGAGCGTGCCCTGGAGGGACCGCGGGGTCGCGGCGGCAGCTGTGGCGACGGTCGCGTGCACGGTGGACGGCGGGGTCGTGGCGGCCAGTCCGGTGCCGGTCGCGGCCACTGATGCAGCGAGACCCAGGATTGCGACGGCGCTGATACGGCGCTTGCGGTTCGGGGTGGTGTTCATGGGCACGATCCTGCCCGGCCCCGCCCTGACGCTCGATCATGCAGGTTTCCGTCTTGAGGGTGGTACTGGTTACACCCTGAGATCCCCGCGACGCGAGGCTCCCTTCACCGGCATCGTCGAGCGCCACCTTCGTCCCGCCCTACGACGAACACGACGCCAAGTCCTACCGCTGGACCTACGACGGGGTCGTCGAGCTCCATGCGGTGATGTTCACCGGCCGACGCTCCAGAAGAAGTTGATCAGCTCAGCTGTCCTCCCGAACGGTGTGGTAACCCAGCGTGCGGGCCAACGCGGCGACGGTGTCGAAGTTCGCGGTGGGCGAGAGCGCGGAGACCATTCGGCGATCGAGCGGGGTGTCCGCCAGCACGGCCGCCACCGCCTCCCGGTCGACGGACCGCTCGTGGTGCTCCTCGGCGTAGCCCACGAACGCCTCCGTACCGTCGGCGGCGGTGAGCAGGTCGAACAGCCAGTCGGCGCCGTCCGTCTCGCCGTCGGCGAACTCGACCGGCCCGCACCGCCAGCCGGTGCCGCGCGTCTCGCGCCAGGCGCACACGGTCGCGTCGAAGAAGCCCTCGAACTGGAACTCCGGCGCCTGCGCGTAGTGCGCGAGCGGGCCGGGCAGGCCGTCAAGCAGGCCGGGCCAGTGCGCGCGGTCCTCCTCCCGCCACGGAGTGGCGTCGCTCTCGTGGTCGAACCCGTAGAGGAACACCCCAGCCGGGTCGAAGACGATCGCGTACTGGTCACCGGAACCGTTGCCCATGCACGCCAGATCGACGCCCGGACGCCATTCGGCCACGTACGAGTGGTCGGGTTCGTAGGGGACGGAGACGATCGAGTCCAGCAGCGCCAGCGCCCGGCAGCGGGCGCGCAGCTCGTCGAGCCCGGGCAGGGCGGACAGCAGGTGGTGAACAGTCATGGCGCACACTCAACAGCACGCCACTGACACTCTCCGCCCGCCCGCCTGCACGACGTACGAGCCGGCTACGGCTTGCGGGCCAGTGCGCAGGAGATCAGCTGTTCCCACACCGTCAGGGCGGGCCCGGCCACGCCGTTCCCGGTGCCGTCGTCGCCCGGCGCCGGGTCCGGCCGCCACAGGGAGCAGGGGACCAGGCCCGGTTCGAGGAGTTCGAGGCCGTCGAACAGGCCGGTGATCTCCTCGTCGGTGCGCCAGCGGCCGCGGCCGAAGCTGGCCTGCAGCTTCTGCTCCATGAGCCGGGTCTCCTCGTTCCCGCCGGAGCGGAAGTGGGAGATGTAGACCTGACTGTCCGACGGCACCCGGTCCACCCACCAGCGCGCGAGCTCGGCGGGGCGTTCGGCATCGGTGAGGTGGTGCAGCACGGCGCTGAAGACGACGCCCACCGGCTCGTCGAAGTCGATCAACTCCTGTAGGCCGGGGTCGTGGTAGAGCTCCTCCGGCGCGCGCAGGTCAGCCCGGATCACGGTGGTGCGGTCGTCGGCCGCCAGCAGGGCCCGGCTGTGGGCGACCACGACCGGGTCGTGGTCGACGTAGACGACGCGCGCGTCCGCACGGTGCCGCTGGGCGACCTGGTGCACGTTGTCGGCGGTGGGCAGGCCACTGCCCATGTCGACGAACTGGGAGATGCCGACGCGGGCCATGGCCGCCACGGCGCGAACGAGGGCCCCGCGGTTGGCGAAGGCGATCGCCCGCGAACCGGGCAGGTCCCTGATGAAGAAGTCGCCGATCTCGCGGTCGACGGCGTGGTTGTCCCTGCCGCCGAGCAGGTAGTCGTAGACCCGGGCGATGTTCGGTTTCGACTGATCGTCCTCTGTGCTGCGATCGGTCACGGCAGCCGACTCCCCGTCCCTCGGACCAGTGCGGCCTCAAGCCTAGGGGTGTCCTCCCACCCCCGCCCGCGCGCCCGGGCGGGGGTGCCGGGCGTTCGTGCGTTTGGGGGGCACAGCGCGTGGCGTGTCCTGGAAGCGTCCTGACCGTGCGTCTTACCGGGGAGCGGCTGCTGGGACCGGCGGCCTCTGGACCGCCGCCCCCAGCAGAGGAGAGCACAGTGGCGCAGAGCAGGGCAGCCCTCGATCTCATCCCTTCGTGGAGCCGCGTTCCGAGGGTTGACGTCGTCCCGGCCCGGGATCCGTCGGCGGTGAGAGATCCGGAGGCGGTGGGGCTGCCGGTGGTCCAGGGGGCGGTGGCGGTGCCGGAGTGGATCGGGATCGGGCCGGGGGCCGTGGAAGCGGCCGGGATGACGGGGCGGCGGGCAAGGTGCTGCTGGTGCCCCGGGAGGACGGGCCGGACGTCGTGCTCTACGGGACGGGGCCGGAGGGTGCGGCAGGTCCGGATGTGCTGAGGGACGCCGGGGCGGCCGTGGCGCTCGCGGTGCCGGGCCGTTCGCGGCTGGCCGTCGTGGTGCCGTCCGGGGCGGGTGCGACGACGGCGGAGGCGGCGCAGGCGTTGGTGGAGGGGGTGCTGCTGGCCCGTTACGGCTTCGATCCGCTCAAGCGCGAGCCGTCCGGCACGGCGCTGGAGGTTGTCACGGTAGTGGCGGACTCGGATCCGGGTTCGGACTCGGATTCGGGTTCGGACTCGCGCGAGGCCGTCGAGCGGGGCGTCGAGCGCGGGGTGTCTGCGGACGGCCCCCGGACCAGGCCCGCGGGGTCGACGAAGCGCACTGTCGTCCGGGCCCGGAGGCCGGCGGCGCAGTCGGCCAGCAGCCTGCGGGCGATCGGGCGCACGGCGGTGACGTGGGAGAGGTCGACCGTGACCAGCGGCCGGGGCTGATCGCGGGCCAGCCGGCGGACGCGGTGGACGATCTCCTCGGCGGCCGCGAAACCGAGGTCGCCCAACAGCTCCAAGTGGTGCGCGCCGTGGTCGGTGCGCACCGCCTGGAGCGGTGAGCGCGCGCGCTCGGTGCGCCGCAGGACGTGCAGGCCCAGTTCGGCGGACAGCTCCCGCAGGACGGCGCTCGCGCGGACGCTGTTGCCCCGAGGGTCCAGCGGGGGGCTGAACACGCCGACGCCGAACTGGCCGGGGCTCACGGCGCAGACCCCTCCGCCGACGCCGCTCTTGGCCGGCAGGCCCACCCGCAGCATCCATTCGCCGCTGTGGTCGTACATGCCGCAGGTGGCCATGACCGACAGCGTCGCGCTCGCCGCGTCGGCGTCCACGACGCTGCGCCCGGTCACCGGGTTGCGCCCGCCGTTGGCCAGCGTGGCGCCCATGACGGCCAGGTCGACGGCGGTGACCTCGATCGCGCACTGGCGGAAGTACACGTCGCAGGCCTGCTGGGCCGGGCGCTCCAGCACGCCCTGGGAGAGCGTGAGGTAGGCCAGCGCCCGGTTGCGGTCCCCGGTGGCGGCCTCGGACCGGTAGACGTCCTCGTCGACCGTCAGCCGACGGCCGGCGAAGCCCGACAGGGTGTCGCGGATCCGTTCGAACGCGGCCTCGCGGTCGCCGCCGATCAGCGCGGTCGTCACGATCGCCCCGGCGTTGATCAGCGGGTTCGCCGGGCGCCCGGTGCCCGCCTCCAGGCTGATCGCGTTGAACGGCTCCCCGCTCGGCTCGAACCCGACCCTCCTGGCCACCTCCGCCAGGCCCAGCTCCGACAGTGCCAGCGAGTACACGAAGGGCTTCGAGACCGACTGGATCGTGAAGGCGGCCGACGCGTCACCGGCCTGGTAGGCGTGGCCCTGGACGCTGACCATGGCGAGGCCGAAGGCGTGCGGGTCGGCGCGGGCGAGTTCGGGGATGTAGCGGGCGACGTCACCGGCGGTGTCGGCGCGGTGCCGTTCGACGAGTTCGGCGAGCACCGCCGTCACGGGCTCCATCACCGCACCACGGCGGCGCGGCGCGCAGGCCCGGTCGGGCCCTGCCCCCGTGCGGGCGCCGTCGGGCGGAGGGGGTTCACGGGGTGAGGAGGCGTTGCTTGGCCGCCGTGAACTCGTCGTCGGTCAGCATCCCGCTCTGCCGCAGTTCGACGAGGCGTTCGAGCTGGGCGAGTGTCTGGTCGTTCGATCCGGAGTTCGGCGCGGCCTGAGGCGCGGGTGCGGGAGCGGGTGCGGGGGCGGGCGGCGGTGGTGCCGGGGCCGCCTGCGCGGCGGCCTGCTGGTGCCGGGCGGCGACCCGGCTCGACACGGACGTGGCGGTCCCGGCGATGACGGCGGTGCGGGCGGCGGTGCCGATGAGCCCCGGGCGTCCGCTGCGCGACAGACGGCGGCCGATCATGACAGCCTCCTTCTAGAGTCCGATCGCGGCGAGGTCGGCCGCCACCACGGTGTGCGGCACGTGCTCGCGCGTGACCAGGATCCCGTCCGCGTCGTCGAGTGCCCGCAGCAGCGGCGCGGCCCAGCGGTGCTCCCAGACGATGATCGCCGCCGAGCACCCCGCCGGGATCTCGTCGCAGACGCTGGCCAGGTCCTCGTCGCTCAGCAGGCCCATGATCTCGCCGTCCAGCTCGGCGAACCCGGCGGCTTCGTCGCTGTCCAGGGCATCGAGTTCGAGGACGCGGACCGTGCCCTGCTCGTCCCTCTTGATGAAGGTGAGGTCGAGGATGCGGATGATCCCCTCGGAGGTCAGGCGCCTGAGCTCCGGCAGGATCGCCCCCCGGAACCGGTTGCCCGGGAAGGCCATGACGGCGTACTCGACCGGTCCGACGTCCATGGCGTCACGCCCCTTCCGCATCGCGTCCCGCCCGTACCCTCATCCTCCGCCGCCCCGAGCGCCGTCGCGACCGCGCGGACGGCTCACCCGTACTGATGACGTTCTGAGGGCGAACCGTTGACGGGTGGAACCGGATCGCCGGGGCCGCACCGCCGCCCCCGGCGTTCCGCCGTACCACCGGGACCTGCGGAATGCCGCCGCGGGCGGGTGGGCGCGGGCGGCCCGCCGGGGCGTGGGCGAGGGGCGGGAACGGGCGCCCGGCCGCAACGGGGAGCGGTACCGTCGGGCGGGTGACCCGACCGGCCGAAGAACCCTGCGACCGGACCCGCCGCGCACCCGCCGCGGCCGTGTGAGGAGGAGTCCCGTGTCATCGCCTTGTGACCCCCGATACGCCGCCGTCGGCGATGTGAGCACCGCGCTCATGATGATCGACTCCCGGCTCAAGGCCGTCTACGACGGCAGGACCGGGACGGACCCCGAACAGCAGCGGCTGGTCGACGAGTTCGCCGCATCCGTGGGCCCCGAAGAGTTCAACGCGCTGCTGGACGGCGCGTGCACGCTCATCTACCTGTTCATGAACTGGCTGCGGTCGGCCTGCGAGGAGCACGACAAGGACGTCATCGAGCACGTGGTGCCCACCCTCGTGGCCACCATGCGGATGATGCCCAGGACCTTCCGCCCCGAGGTCATCCCCACCATGGCCGGCCTGGTGATCGCCGCGGGCAGCGGACTGAGCCCCAACCTGTGGCGCGCGCAGTACGGGCCCTGGACGGACGCCGAGATGAACCCCCTGGAAGCCACGGCCACCCTGCTCGCGGAGCACGTCAACCGGGTGTCCGGCGACGACCACGACTTCGCCACCCGCCTGATCACCGACGCCCTGTCCAAGCTGGACCAGGACTGAGGCGCGGCCGGAACGCGGTGGCGCGTCGGACAGCCCGGGAGCAGTCCGACGCGCCCGCGTTCCCTCGACCGCGGGGTCGGGGGCCGGTCAGCCGGTGATCGCGGAGGGCCGCCGTCGCGGTGTCACGACTGCTCGCCCGCCCGCAGTTCGGTGGCGATCTGGCGCCGGCCGGCGACCAGCGTCTCCAGCACCACCCCGAGGCCGACCAGCAGGGCCAGGCCCGCGGTGGGCAGCAGCACCGGCATCAGCGTGGGGGTGACGACCTCCCCGACCCTGGCACCGACCAGGGTCGAGATGTCGAACGCGCCGCCCAGCAGGGCGACCGCCGCCACCGCGACCAGCCCGCCGCCGACGGCGGCCGCCAGGGTCTGGGGCAGCGCCTCGGCGACGATCAGTGCCAGCCCCTGGCGGGGCCGCAGGCCCATGGTGCGCAGCCGGGCGAGCACGGCCGTGCGGTCGGGTGCGGCCCGGAACAGCGTCAGCAGCACGGCGAGCAGGGCGAACCCGGCGCCGGCGGCACCCGAGTACCAGAACAGCCGCCCGGCGGCGTGCTGCAGCGGGTCGTTGCCGAGCTCGGCCGTGGTCTCCCGGCTGCTGTGCACCGTGTACCCCGCGGGCAGGCCGCCGACGGCCTTGCCGACGGCCGCGGCGTCGTCCGCGATCATCTTGGCCAGGCCGGTCGGCTCGACCCCGCCGTTGTTCCGCAGCGCCGCCCTGACCCCGTCGGGGTCGACCTCGCCAACGGCGAACCACTTGTTCACCCGCTTGGCGTCGGGCAGTCGCTCCCAGGCGGGGCCGGCGGGAACGACGACGAACGGCTTGCCCGGGTCCGGCAGGGCGGGGGTGGCGCCGACCGTCCCGGTGACGGCGAGGCGCAGGTCGTTGCCGTTGGGCGTGCGCACCTGGGACGCCCCTGCGGTCAGGCGCTCGGCCAGGTCGCGGCTGACCAGCGCGGGCACCGGGGTGTCCCGGCCGCCGGGCGCCCCGGCCAGCTTCGCCGGATCGAACTCGCCGGCCCCGAGGGTCCGGGCGATCTCGGCGTACGCCGCCGGATCGGTCACCATCACCAGGTAGGCCTCAGTGAAGCGCTGATCGGCGCCGGCGATGCGGGCGCTGGGCTCGACCCAGGCCGCGGTCGAGGCCCGCACGCCCGGCAGGGCGTCGGCGGTCTGGGTGAACGACTCGGACAGGGTGGCGTAGCCCGGGAGGGAGACGCCGATGTCCCCGCCCGTGGCGATGCGGGCGGCGCGGGTCCGCGAGTGATCGACGGTGTCGAGCACGGTGGCGCCGAAGCCGGTCGTGGTGACGGCGATGACCAGGGCGAGCAGCGGCAGGGCGGAGGGCCGGCGGCGGCCCGAGTTGTCGCGGGCGGCGCGGGCCAGACCGAGGAAGCCGATCAGGCCGCGACCCCGGCCGACGAGGGCGGCCAGCCAGCCGACCACCACCGGCTCGACCCGGGCCAGCAGCAGCCCGCCGGTGACGGCGAGCAGGAGCGGGGCGGCCACCAGCAGTGGGTCCAGCCCGGAGCCGGTGCCGACGCCCCGGTGCCGGACCTCGGCCACGGCCGCGGCGGTGACCGCGAGGACGGCGAGTTCGCCGACCAGGCGGCGCCGGCCGCCGGCCGCCCGCCGGCGTGCCCACAGCAGGGCCGCGCGGGCCGGGAAGGCCAGCAGTGCGATCAGGGCCGCGACGAGGGCCGCCAGCACCGAGCGGTCCCACCGGGGGGTGGGCAGCAGTACCAGGGCGAGGGCCGTCGCGAGTACGGCGGCGGGCAGGACGGTGACGGCACCCTCGCCGATCAGCCGTCGCAGCACCCCGCCACGGGAGCCGCCGCGGGCTTGGAGCAGCCTGATCTCGGCGGCGCGCCGGTCGGTGGTGAGGGCGGCGGCCAGGAACAGCACCACGATGGCGACGCCCGCGACGGCGGCCGGGCCGATCGTGCTGAGCGGCAGCGAGGCCTGGTAGCGGTCGTCCGCCCGGCTGAGGATCTCGGGAAGGCCCGAGGAGGTGTGCAGGTCGGTACGGCGGGTCGCGTCGGCCAGGGCGGTGGCGTCGCGCCCGGTCTGGAAGGAGCTGAGGATGCCGCGGGTGCGGTCGAGCCGGTCGGCGTGCAGCGAGGCGGCGTCGACGGGCAGCCGCCAGAAGTTCTCGGCGTTCGAACCCCAGCGGGCCAGCGCGGGCAGGCTGTCGCCGTCGACGAATCCGCTGGTCATCCAGTGCTCGTGCTCGGGTTCGGCCCTCAGACAGGCGCGGGCCGGGCAGCCGAGCTCCTCCCAGAACGGGTCCTGGGGGTCGTTGATCCGGTACAGGCCGACCACCACGGTGGTCCGCTTGGCGCCCGAACCCTCGGTGCCGTTGTCGATGACGTCACCGAGCTTGATGTGGATGCTCTCGGCGGCCTTCTTGCTGATCACGATCGGCAGCGGAGCGCCGGCGGCGGCGGGGGTCGGCCAGGTGCCGTCGGTGAGGGTGGCCCGGGCGGCCAGGTCGTGCAGGTAGAGCAGGCCGAGGACCGGGTCGGTCCTCCTTTCCGCGAACCGGTCGTACTCCGGGTTGCCCATGCCGCGGTCGCCCAGGGCGCGGGCGCCGTAGGCCTGGCCGGGCTGGGCCAGCGTCAGCTGTCGGCCGACCAGCTCGGTGAGCTGTTGCTGCACCCGGTCGAGTTCGGCGGCCTTGTCGTCGTCCCGGGTCTTGGACGTGGTCTGCAGGCTGGTCTGGTGGAAGCCCTTCTGAGCGACGAAGTCCTGGAGCGCCGTGTCCGCTCCCCGGTCCGCGACGCGGGGGAAGGCCGCCGCGAGGAAGACGGCGACGAACGCCAGGGCCGCCATGAGCAGCGCGGCCAGCGGATTCGCCCGCAGCCTGGTGCGGACCCAGCGCGCGGGGCGGTGGGGTGTCCCGGGAGGGGGCCCGGGGACGGGCGCGGTGGTGGGCACGGTGGTGCCGGTCTGGGGGGTCACATCTCCTCCACGTGGCGCGGCCGGGTGGCCACGTCCCGACGGCGGCGTCCGATGAGGAAGGCCGACAGCGGCGGGGCGGCAGCCGCCAGCGGCAGTCGCCCGCGCGGTCGGCGCACGACGAAGCCGAGCATCAAGGTTCTCCCCCCGGTCGCATCCCGGCCCACCCGTTGATCCGGTCCAGGCACATCTCGGCCGTGGACGGACACCCGTGGGCGCACCGGCGCAGTGATCACCGACATTCGGTCGCCGGATAGCGGACGATGCTGTCAGATTCGCTCCGGGAACGGAAGGGATTCGGGCGAATCAAGTAAGCAAGGGGCAAATGCCATGCACACTTCACAATTCTGGTATTGCCGCACTCCTCTGACCAGGGGAAATTCCTTGTCCGAATCTTCTGACCGGGACCGTGAACCCGCGAGCCGCCGCATCCGTTGGCCAGGGCCACCACCGGCCCGGTGGTGGCCCTGGCCGAACCCGTTTCGGATGAGGTTCGATAACGATGTTCCGTCGCATTGTCCGAGAAATTCGGGGTTTCAGCCGGAAAGCGCGGTCATTCGAGATCGCCGGCCATCACCGGCGGGCAGGGCCTATAAGACGAGGGGATCCGGGTCCTTCGCCGCCGGATGGTCCTCCGAGGCCGTGGTGCTCAGCGCGCGGGCCTCGCGGTCGAGGGCCAGGTGGAGGCCGACGGCCAGCATGGGGATCGCGGCCAGCACGAACGCCCACTGTATGTCCCAGCCGACCAGCAGGCCCATGGCTGCGATGGAGAGCGGCTCCAGCGTGGCCCGGGGCAGTTCCATCACGCTGCTGACCCGGCCCAGCACGTCCGTCGGGGTCCTGGTCTGGATGAACGTCGGCAGCGCGACGTCGCTGGAGTACGCGACGCCGATCCCCAGCAGGGTGAGCACCACCGCCGCGCTCCACACGCTGGGAAGGAAGCCCAGCAGCACGAAGGCGGTCCCCTCGCAGAGCGTCATCCCGATGATGAGCAGCCCCCAGCGGCGCGGCAGCCCGGTGAAGACCGCGCCGATGGTGCCGATCAGCTGCCCCAGCCCCCAGGCGGACAGCAGGACGCCCAGCGCGAGCGAGCCCTGGGGGAAGGTCTTGGCCAGCGCGGGCAGGCCCACGCTGAAGAGGCCGCTGTAGCTGAGGGCGGCCGCGCCGATCAGCAGGAGGACGGTGCGGATCTCCCTGCTGCGTCCGGCGTAGCGGAGCCCTTCGACGATCTCCCGGCGGATCGCCGTGAACGACTTGGCGCCCTCGTCGGCCTCGCCCGCCTGGTCGGAGGCCTGGTCGCCCGCCTGGTCGGCCGGTTGTCTGCGGGGTGCGCCGAAGACCGTCAGGGCGGCGAAGAAGAAGGTGAAGGCGTTGAGCAGGATGGTGGTCGACGTCCCCACCGCGGTCACCAGGGCGCCGCCCAGGATCGGCCCCAGCAGCCGGGCCCCCTGCTCTCCGAAGCCGACGAGCGCGTTGCCCCGGGCGAGGTGCTCGGGCGGCAGGAGGGAGGGGATGATGCTGCCGGCGGCGGGCCAGAAGAACGCCTCGGCGATGCCGGTGAGCGCGCCGAGGGCGTAGAGGTGCCACGTGCTCACGTGGTCCGTCAGGGCGATCAGCCCCAGGGTGGCGACGGCGAGCCCCCTGAGCGTGTGGGAGCAGAACATGACGGCGCGCGGGGACAGCCGGTCGGTGACCGCACCGCCCACCAGCATCAGCACGCCCCGGGGGACGGCCTGGACGAGCAGGATCGTGGCCAGCGTGGTCGTCGATCCGGTCTCGTTCAGGATCAGCCAGATGAAGGCGACCTCGAAGCTGTAGTCCCCCACCAGGGAGACGGTCTCGCCCAGCCACACCCGCCGGAAGGGCCGGTGTTTCAGTGGCTGTCGCACCTTGTCGAGCATCGACTACCTCTCTGCTGTTCCACTTTTCCACGATGAAGGACTGGGGGACACTGCGGGGCACCTGCTCTTCGACGCCCTCGGCGGGGCGTGCGCGGCCGGTCTGTGGTGGGGAACGTTCTCTTCACTGGGGTGCGAACTCCAGGTGGAATCTGTCATGGACGGACGTGATGAGCCGCAGCAGCTCGTCATGGGTCGCGACGGCGCCCCGGACGAACGCCAGGCGCTGTGCGGGGTGGCGCCAGTCGACGGGCTGCCCCGGGGCCGTCGCCACGTCGACCTCGCCGACACCGGGCAGGGCCCGGACGGCGTCGGCGCCGTCGATCGCCCGGACGGTGCCGACGGTGCGCGGCGGCACGATGAAGTACTCGAAGGTCACCGCCGCCGGCCGGGGGGCCGTGACGGGCCCGACGTCGTGCTCCAGGGCCAACGCGAAGGCGAGGGCGAGCAGATCGATGCCCAGCGCCCGGTCCAGCAGGCCCACCGCGCGCCCGCCGACGCGGCCGTTGACCTCGATGACGCGGGGGCCGTCCGGGGTGAGCTTCACCTCCGTGTGGGTCACCCCGGTCGTCACGCCGAGCGCCCGGACCGCGGCCGCCGCGAGCTCGGCGACGTCCTTCTCCACGGCGGGCGTGAGGGTGGCGGGCAGGAACAGCCCGGTCTCCCGCAGCGGGTCCGCCAGGGCGAACTTGCCGGTGACGCAGAGGGTCGTGACCTCCGCGCGCTGCACGACGGCCTCGACGGAGACGTAGTCCCCCCAGTCCGGTCCGGCCACCGCAGGGTCCCCGGGCAGGTACTTCTCCACGACGAAGTCACGCGGGCCGCCGCCCGGGCCCGCCGGCCCGTCACCGGGCCCGGGGGCGAGGCCGACGTCGGCCAGGGCGCGCCGCTGCTGCTCCGCGTCCGCCAGCCGTACGGTGTCCTGGCTGCCCGCCCCGGTACGGGGTTTGAGCACCACGGGGTAGCCCAGGCGGGCCACGGCGGCGTCGACCTCGGCGGCGGAACGCACCACGACGCTCGGGGTGTGGTCGACCCCCGCCGCCGCGAACGCCGCGCGCTGGTCGGCCTTGTCGGTGAGCAGCCGGACGGTGTCCGGCCGGTGGTAGGGCAGGCCGAGGGCTTCGGCCAGCCGCGCGGTGCCGGCGAGGCAGTACTCGCTGAAGGTGACGATGCCCACCGGGCCGTGCTCGCGCAGCAGTTCGGCGGCGGCGGTGTCGTGTCCGCTGATCTCGCAGACCCGGGCCCGCCGGCGCATCCCCGCGAGCAGCGGCGCCACGCCCGGGACGGCCGGGTCGCAGACGAAGACCACGTCGCACAGGCCGCGGGCGGCGCCGAGGATCTCGGCCGGCCCCGCCGACCCCCTGCCGTAGACGACGGCGACCGTGGGAAGCGTGCCGGTCACGGGGACCCCGCCGCGCCGGCCGGGCCCGCGGGGGCCGTCGCGGCCGGGGCCGCCTCGCGCCGGGCGGACTTCGGGGTCATGTCGACCCACTCCTCCTCGATCCTGCGCAGGCAGTCCTCGCGCGACGCGGGCTCGCCCACCGTCCGCCACCCCTGGGGGACGTCGTGGTAGGTGGGCCAGATCGAGTACTGCTCCTCGTGGTTGACGACGATGCGGTACTGGTCCTCGGTCACGGCGCGTCGTTCTCCTTTGCCTTCGGGGCGAGCTCGGGCAGGCCGTGACGTTCCACAGCGGTCGTGTACAACTCGCGCAGGAGCGGGTCGCGTACGCGGCCCCGTTCGTAGTGGGCGCGGAAGTTCTGATCGTAAATCCTGAACCAGGCGCGGTGCTTGTACAAGAAGAGCACATCGTGGGGCGCCATCCGGCGGATGGCGAACAGGCCGACGGGGGCCACGGAGACGGGGAAGAGCGGGTTGCGCACGGCCCGTTCGTCGCAGTGGGGGTGGAACTGACCGACCATCAGGCCATGGGCGACCGCGTTGTTCTTCAGGTCTTCGTACGCCTCGTCGAGGACCTTCCAGCCCTCCGGCCCGGTGGCCGGGAGCACCACGATGCGGCAGTCGAGGGAGGCCCCGGTGTGCGTGCGGCTGCGCTCGGTGCCGAGGGCGAACGTGGACATCTCCGCCTCCAGGGCCTCGCGCAGCTGCCGCTCGTCCTTCCCGGTGATGTCGTAGCGGAAGCTGAACTGGGCGTCCTTGCCGCTGAGGGCGGGCGGGATGAAGGGGCAGACCGGCCCGGTGCGGCCGATCTCGTCGTGGGGCCGGCTGATGTACTGGCGCAGCCAGGTGTGGACCTGGGCGAAGTCCCGGGCGTGCCGGGCGGGTGACTGGGGTTCGATCACCCGGATCCACAGGCCGTCCATTCTGGCCAGATCATTGTCCTGATCCTGCATCACCTGCGTCATGCGACGGCCTCCTGGGCTCGGTCGCCGGGGGGTGCCGGGGTGGTGCTCGGGGCGGTCAGCCGGCACAGGTCGGCGTACGTGGGAGCGGCGTAGAGCTGGGCGAAGTCGAGGGTCGGTCCGAGCTGGGTGCGCACCTGTTCGACCAGGCGCATCAGGCCCAGGGAGGTGCCGCCGTCGGCGAAGAAGTCGGAGTCGGGCAGCGGGCGGTGGCCCGTCTGGGACTCCCAGGCCGCGGCGAGTGCGGGGTGGCCCGGGGCGGCGGTGTCGTGCGTCCGGGCGGCGGTGTCGTGCGCGTTGTGCGTCCGGGCGGCCGTGTCGTCCGTGTCGTCCGCGAGGCGGGCGAGGGCGGCGCGGTCCACCTTGCCGGTGGGCCCCAGCGGAAGGGCGTCGACCGCGATGATCCGCTCGGCCACCAGATGGCGCGGTGCCCGCTGCCACGCGCCCCGGCGCACCGCGTCGGTGTCGACGGACGCGGGAGTGAGGAAGGCGGTCAGGACGGCGCCGTCGGGACCGGTGCCGGCGAGGACCACGGCGTCGTCGACGGCGGGGTCGGCGGCGAGGACCGCCGCCGCCTCCGCCGGATCGGTGCGGAAGCCCCTGACCTTCACCTCGTCGTCGGCGCGCCCGAGGAAGTCCAGGGCGCCGTCGGGAAGGTGCCGTACGCGGTCACCGGTGCGGTACATGCGGGCACCGGGCCGGGCGGAGAAGGGGTCGGCGACGAACCGCGCGGCGGTCGCGGCCGGGTCGTGCAGGTAGCCGCGGGCGAGCCGGGGGCCGCCGAGGTAGAGCTCGCCCACCGCGCCCGGGGCGACGGGCCGCAGCCGTTCGTCGAGGACGTGGCACGTCGTTCCCGCGATGGCGGCGCCGATCGGGAACGCGGCGGAGTGCTCGCGGTCCCACGCGGCGGCGTCCCCCAGCGTGCTGAAGGTGGTGTTCTCGGTCGGGCCGTAGCCGTTGACCAGCCGGGTGGCGGGGTGGGCGGCGGTGAAGGAGCGCGCGGTGCCGGCCGGGACGGTGTCACCGCCGGTGACGAGGGTGCGCAGGGTGCCCAGCGCCGGGCCGTGGTGGGTGGCCATGAGGCGGAACAGCGGGGCCGTCAGCCAGGCCGTGGTGATCTGCGGCCGGGCCAGCAGGGCGGCCAGTTCGTGGAGGGCGAGGGGGTGGCGGTCCGCGGCCGTGATCCGGGCCCCGGCCAGCAGCGGGGACCAGATCTCGAACGTGGACGCGTCGAAGGCGAGGGTGGAGTGCAGGAGCACGCCGTCGCCGGGGCCCAGCCGCAGGGACTCCGCCCCGAGCGCCAGCCCGGTGACCCCCCGGTGGGTGACGCCCACGGCCTTGGGGGCTCCCGTGGTGCCGGAGGTGAACATGACGTAGGCCAGGTCGTCGGGGCCGGCCGGCGCGGACGGCACCGCCGTGGTGGTCCGCTCCGCGAGGAGGGAGGCGATGTCGTGCACGGGGATGCCCAGGTCCGCCGCCAGAGGGCGGTCGGCGTGCAGGGCCAGGGCCGCCCGGGTCGTGTCGGCCATCAGCCGGACGCGGTCCGCCGGGTACCGGGGGTCCACCGGGACGTAGCAGCCGCCCGCCATCAGGACGGCCAGCATGGCGAGGACGGTCCGGTGGTCGCCGTGCCCGACGATCAGCACGGCGGTACCGGAGTCGACGCCCTTCGCCCGGAGCGACGCCGCCGCGGTGCGGGCCCGCGTCAGGAGCTCCCCGTAGCGGATCTCGCCGTACCGGTCGGCCAACGCCACGCGCTCGGGGAACGCCTCGGCGACGGCGGTGAAGCACTGCTCGATCCGGGCGTGCGGCGCGGTCGTCATCGTGCCCCCGTGGGGTGCTTGCGGGCGGTGCCGAGACCGATGGCCGTGGTGCCGGTGTCGCTGTCGGTGTCGGAGCCGGGGTGCGGGGTGAACACGGCGCGCGGGCTGGGGTCCGGGGTCAGGGCGATGGCCGGCCGGAGTCCGGTCGCGGCCCGGTCGCCCAGCAGGGTGAACCGGCCGTGCGCGAGGATCGTGGCGGTGGCGAGCTGCGCCTCCAGCAGCGAGAACTGCCGCCCCAGGCACTGGTGGGGGCCCGCCCCGAAGGGGAAGTACTGCTGGACGGGCGGGCGCCGGCCCAGGAAGCGGTCCGGACGGAACTCCTCGGGTGCCTCCCACAGGGCCGGGGCGCGGTGGATGGCGTAGGTGCTGGCCAGGACGAGGTCGCCGGGCTCCAGCCGGACGCCGGCCGCTTCGACGGGGGTGTCGATGCGGCGGAAGAGCGCCCACGCGGGCGGGTGCAGCCGCAGGGATTCCTCGACCACCGCCAGGGTGTACGGCAAGGTCCCCTGGGGGATCGACGGCGCGGCGCGCAGGGCGCCGAGGTCGGTGGAGCGGACCTCGTCGAGGGTGCGGGCCAGGGCCGGGGGCGAGCCGGCCAGGTTGTGGAAGGTCCAGGTGAGCAGGGTGCCCATGGTCTCCACGCCGGCCACGAAGATCGACATCAGTTCCTCGCGCAGCACGTCCTCGGGACGCTCGCCGGGCGTGTCCCCCCGCTGGTGCAGGGCGGCGACGAGCGACGGCAGGACCCCTTCGGCCGCGGCCGGCACCTGGGCCGCCCGGTGCGCGATGAACTCCTCCAGCACCGCCCTGTCCCGGGCGAACGCCTCGCCGTCCGCGTCGGTGACGGTCTCCGGGGCGAACAGCCGCCGGTCCAGGTAGTGGACGGCCGTGTCCACCGTCGAGGCCAGGGACGCCAGTTCGGCGCCGGTCAGCTCCGGGTCCACGAGCCGGAGGATGATCTCGATGCTCAGCTGCTGGAGGGTGTGTCCGAGGTCGAACTCGCGGCCCGCCGCGGGCAGCAGCCGACGGCGCACGAAGTCCTCCGCGCTCTCCAGCACCAGGGTGTGCAGCTCCGCCACGGCCCGGGCCGAGAACATCGGGCGCAGCAGGGCGCGGCGGTGGCGCCACTGCTCCCCGGAGGCGACCACGAACAGTCCGCTGCCCACCAGTTCGCGCAGCAGCCCGCGGTGGTTGCGGGTGCCGTGGGCGAGGGCCGCGGCGGCGACGGCGGGCTCCGCCGCGACGATCAGCCGGGTGCCGTCGTCCAGCGGGACGGCGCTGACCGTCCCCTCGTCGCGCAGCCGCGTCATCAGCCCCAGGGGGTCGCTGCCGAGCTGCTGGTCGAACTCCTCGTAGCCGACCGAACTCACGGTGATGCTCGCCATGGCTAGCCCCGCCCCTCGGCGGACTTCTCCGCGTCCTCCGCGAGCGTGATGATCTGCTGGGAGTGGTCGTTCATCGTCCAGCCCTCGGCGGTGCGCACGGAGGTGCGCTGCTGCTCCGTGTAGCCCCTGCCCCGGTCGTGGAAGTGCCAGGCGAACGGCGGGCGGAGCAGCCGGCGTTCGACCGGGGTCCACTCCTCGCCCGGGAGGTCCTCGGGCACGGGCGCGGGAGCGGTGTGCTGCACCATGCCCGCGGTGTAGCGGCAGAAGACGACCCGGCGTTCGAAGTCGGCGGCCCAGGGCCAGCTGCCGTGGGTGGCGGTGTCCGCGAAGAGGACCACCGAGCCGGCCCTGACCGGGACGCGGGAGACCCAGTCGCCGACCTTCTGCCAGGTCTGGAAGTCCTCCGGGATCTCGAAGGCCGACTTGTGGCTGCCGGGGACCACCGCGAAGCCGCCCTGGTCGGCGAGGGCGTCGGTGAGGCAGAACGCGACGATCAGGTGTCCGCCGTAGATCCGGCCGTCGCGGACCTGGTAGGTCAGCGGGGGGTACTCCCACGGGGTGTTGCCGTTGTGCAGGATCAGCGCTCCGGCGCCCTTGCGGGCGTAGAGCACCTGGCCCTCGTCGTAGCGCAGGTCGGGGCCGAGCACCTCCTCCAGGTGCGGCAGCACCTTCTGGTGGCTGATCAGGTCGCGCACCGGGCGCGGGGTGGTGTGGAGCGGGCCGGCGTTGGCGATGAACGGGTTGTACCGCTTGAGCAGCGGGTAGTCGAGCTTGTTCTCGCCGTCCCACAGGCCGTGGCCGTCGAGGGCGGCGTTGACGGAGGCGAGTTCCTGCGCGGAGAGGATGTCCTCCAGGACCAGGTAGCCGCGCAGGTCGAACAGGTACTTCTGCTCTTCGTCCATGACTTTTCCCCTTGTGTCGGATGTGTCTGGTGGGTGTGGCTGGGGTGGCGCGGCTGCGGCTGCGGCTGCGGCTGCGGGGCCGGGCCTCAGCCCTGGTCGGGTTCGAGCTCCGCCAGGGCCCGGGCGAGGTGCCCGCGCAGTTCGGCCTGCGGGAAGAGGTCGACGGCTCCGGTCAGGAGCACCGAACACTCTCCCGAGCGGGCCGGTTGCACGTGGAGGACGAGGTCGAGGTCCGCCCAGTGCTCGGGCACGCTGTCGTGGGGCAGGTCGTCCGGCACCACGGCCGGGTTCTCCTCCTGCCCGTGGACGACCAGCCCGGCCGCGCAGACCGGCGGCCGGAGCGCGGGGTCGACCGGATCGGCGAGCTCGGCGATGTGCAGCAGCGGCAGGTCGGCGTGGTCCAGGGCCGACAGCAGCGCCCGGTGGGCGTGGCCGGCCCCGGTGGCACCGAGCACCACCGGCAGCAGGTCGACGGCGCGGCCGACGAGCGATTCCTCGGTGGCCGCCGAGCGGTGGGAGACCGGCATGCCGATCACCGTGGACGTGCCGCCCGACATCCGGGAGACGATCCGGCCGAGCAGGTCGAGGAAGGCGGCCGTGGTGGTCGTGCCCGCCGTCCGGCCCGCCCGCTGGAGGCGCGCGTACGCGTCGGCGGGGAGGACCTTCCGCACCCCGTGGTTGCGGAAGGTCCTCGGGCCGGTGCGGCGCTCGGCGAACGGGTCCGGGGCGACCGGGCCCAGGCTCGTGCGCCAGTACCGTTCCAGTTCGGCGCGCCGGGCCGTGCGGCGGGCGGCCCTGGCGCGGGCGTAGTCGCTGTAGCGCGGCGCCGGCCGAGGCAGGTCGCGTCCGGCGAGCAGGGCGAGGAGTTCGTCGGCGAGGATGCCCACGGAGGCGCCGTCGCCCCGGTGGCGGGCCAGCCTCAGCAGCAGGTGCCGGACGGTGCCGTCCTCCCCGGTCAGCAGGACGACCTCCAGCCCCGGTGATCCTGCGGGCAGTGGCCGTTCGATCAGTGCGGTGTCCCAGTGGGCCTGGGCGGGCCGGTCCGGCAGCGGGGCCACGGGGCAGGGCTGCCACGCGTCGTGCTGTCCCGTTCCGGGGGCCTGCGTCGTCGTGGGTGCGGCCTGCGGGGTTGCCGGCCGCAGGGCCTCGTGCCGGGCGACCAGTGCGCGGACCGCCCGCTCCACGTCCTGCGGATCCACGGGGGCGTCGAGCCTGAGCAGCAGCGGAATCGGGGGAGCGGGGTGTCCGAGGGCCCGCTCCTGCTGGGCCACCAGGAGCTGTTCGGGCGTCTGGGAAACGCCGGCTCCGGCGTCGGCGGGCGCCGGAGGTGCTGCTGCTGCGAGCAACGCCCGGACCTCGGTGGCGAGTTCGGCGGCCAGCGGATGCGTCAGGACGGTGCGCACGGGGACCTCCGCCCCGAGGCGGCGGCTCAGCGCGGAGGCGATCCGGGCCGCCCCCAGCGACGCCCCGCCGAGGTCGTAGAGATGGTCGTCCAGGGTGGCCGCCGGCCGGTCGAGCGCCGCCGCGAACGCCTCCACCACGGCGGCGGCCACCCGGTCGTGGGCGGCGGCGGGGCCCGCCGCCGTGCGCGGGGAGCGCACCATCGCCAGCAGGGCGCGGCGGTCCGCCTTGCCGTTGGCGGTCACCGGCAGCCGAGGGAGCACCCGGATCTCGCCGGGCACCATGTACGGCGGGAGGGTACGGGCCAGATGGGCGCGCACCGCCGCCGGGTCCGGGGCGGGCTCGCCGGTGACGAAGCCCACCAGGCGGCTGACGCGTTCCCCGACGACGACGGTGGCCGCCTCCCGCACCCCCGGCGCGTCCACGACGTGCCGGTCGACCTCCTCCAGCTCCACCCGGTGGCCGCGCACCTTGACCTGGTTGTCGCTGCGGCCGACGAACTGCACGCTCCCGTCGGCGTTCCACCGCACCCGGTCCCCGGTGCGGTACATCCGCGAGCCCGGGGGACCGGCCGGGTCGGGCAGGAACCGGGCCGCCGTCTCGGCCGGACGGCCCCGGTAGCCGCGCGCCACCCCGGTGCCGCCGATGTACAGCTCGCCGGTGACACCGATGGGCACCGGACGCAGCGCGCCGTCGAGGATGTGCAGCCGCACGCCGGAGATGGGGTGGCCCACGGGGGCGGTGCCGCCCCCGGCCCCCGCCGCGCACCGGTACGAGGTGGCGTCGATGCAGGCCTCGGACGGCCCGTACTGGTTGCGCAGTTCACCGCGGCCGACGCGCAGGTAGCGTTCGGCCTGCGCGGAGGGCAGCGCCTCCCCGCCGCAGAAGACGACCCGGGCCGGCAGTCGGCGCAGATCCTCGTCGTCCAGGGCCGCGAGCAGCGAGGGGACGACGTCGACCACGGTCGCGGAGTGCTCAAGGGCGGCCTCCACCAGGGCGGCCGGATGCGCCCCGAGGTCGACGCCGGGGAAGACCACGCCGGCCCCGGCGACCAGCGGTCCGAAGCACTGCCACAGCGACGGGTCGAAGACCAGGGGGATGGTCTGGAGCACCCGGTCGGGGGCGGCGAGGCCGATCGCCTCGCGGCGCCAGGCGAGCTCGTTGGCCAGCGCGCCCAGCGGCACCGGGACGCACTTGGGCGTACCGGTCGTGCCGGAGGTGAACACCGCGTAGGCCAGGTCCTGTGGGCTCGTGCGGGCCACGGGCGGCACCGTCGTTCCGGTGGCCGGGAGCTCGCGCGCGCCCCCTCGGGGGAGCCGGATCGTCCGCAGCGCCCTCCCAGGGGCGCCGTCGTCGGCGTCGTGCGTGTGGGCGTCGTGCCCGGGGGCGTCGGCCGTGCGGACGAGGAAGTCGGCCCGGGCGCTGCGCAGCAGGGTGCGGCGGCGTTCCGCGGGGTCGTCGGGGCGCAGCGCGATGATCCAGCCGCCGAGCCGCCAGACCGCCAGGGCCAGCGCCGGGTAGTCGGCGCCCGCCGGTACGTCCAGGGCGACCGCCGAGCCGGGGCCGACCCCGGCGAGGGCGAGGTGGGCCGCCGCGCGCTCGGTGCGCTCGTGCAGCGCCCGGTAGGTGAGGTGACCGTCGGCGGCGTCCCAGACGGCGAAGGCCTCGGGGGTGCGCCGTGCCCAGTCCGCGAAGGCGTCGTAGGGCAGGCGGGCCCCGGCGGCGGGCGGCGCCGTGGAGGCGGCCGCGATGGTCGCGCGCTCGGCCGGGTCGCGGGCGTCCAGTGCGGCCAGCGGTGCGTCGGGGGCGGCGAGGACGGAGACGAGGCAGCGTCGGTAGGCCCGCCCGAGCCGGGCGAGGGCCGCGTCGGTGTAGTGCTGCGGGGAGCCGGTCAGCCGGACGGCGGCGGTGCCGGCGTGTTCCGTGAGCTGCACGGTCAGCGCGCCCTGGTCGCCCTGGACGCGCACCGGCAGGGGGGTGACCGTGAGGGGGCCGGCCGGGCGCGGCCGGTTGTCCTCGTGGGTCAGGACGAAGGCGGCGGCGGGTACGGGCACGGCGGTGTCGTCGGAGGTCAGGGGGAGGGTCGGGTGCTGGGAACCGGTCAGGAGCTGCTCGCCGGTCCGCCGGGCCAGCGCGGCGAAGCCCAGCGCGGGCGGCAGGGGCAGGGCGAGGGGCATCGCGGAGACGAAGGCGCCCACGGTGAGGTCGTAGCGCTCCGCCGCCCGGTTGGCGGTGGGGACGCTCACGGAGGCCGTCCGGGCGCCGGTGACCGCGCTCCAGGTGGCCGCGAACGCGGCGAGCCACACCGCGTGCGCGGTGCAGGCGTGCCGCCGGGCGAACGCGTGGACCTGCCGGGTGAGGCCCGGGGACAGCGCGAGCTCGGCGTGCGGCATCCGGGCGGCCTGGTGCGAGGCGGTCTGCTCCGTGGTGGCCTGCTCCGTGGCGGCCTGTTCCGTGGTGGTCTGCTGCGCGGTGGCCTGTTCCGTGGCGGTCGGGTCGACGGCGAAGGGGAGTTCGCTCCCGTCGTCGGCGCTGCCGCTGGAGCGGGCCCAGTGCGCGGCGTGGGCGGCCAGCGCGGCCCGACCGTCCGGTGACTGCTCCCAGTGGACGTAGTCGAGGTGCTGGGCGGCCGGCGCGGGCCGGGTGGAAGCGGGGCCGCCCCCGGCGGCGTACGCGTCCAGCAGGTCGTCGATCAGCACCCCCAACGACCATCCGTCGCAGACGGCGTGGTGGAAGGTCAGGAGGAGGGTGTGCTGCTCCGGCCCCTGGGCGAGCAGGACGGCACGGACGTACGGGGGCCGGTCCAGGCGGAACGGGCGCGCCGCCTCGGCGTCGAGCGCCCGGTCCCGCTCCGGCGCTCCCGCGGGCAGTTCCCGCACCTCCAGCGGGATGCGGGCGGGCAGGTCGAAGCGCTGCCGGGGCACCCCGTTCTCCTGGCCGAAACGGGTCCGCAGGGCCAGATGGCGGGCGGCGAGGGCGTCCAGGCACGCGCGGAGCCGGTCGACGTCGAGCGGGCCCGCGAGCTGGAGGGCCAGGGGCACGGTGTAGGCCGCCGACGCGGTGGGGGACGCCTGCTCGGCGAGCCACATCCGGTACTGGGTGACGGAGAGGGGGTGGCTGCCGGCCGCGGCGTCCGGGCGGGGCGGGAGCGCCGGTTCCGCATCCGCCGGTGACGGTGCGGCGGCCGCCGGTGGCGCGGCCGCGGGGCTGCGCCCCTGGAGCCGGGCGGCCAGTTCGGCGCGTTGCCCGGGGGTGAGCCGGTCGAGGGGTGAGGCGGTCATCCGAGCTCCTCCCCGGCCTCGTCCAGGATCTGCTGGGCGATCAACCGCTCGACCAGCGCGTACTGGAGCCCGATGGACCGGGCCTGCAACAGTTCGCCGACGGGGATGTCGACGCCGAACCGGCGGCTCATCCCGCGTGCCAGCCGGGCGACGGTGAGCGAGTCACCGCCGAGCTGGAAGAAGTCGGCCGTGTCGGGCGCGTCGGTCACCCCCAGCTGTTCGGCCCACAGGGCGCGGAGGATCGCGACGGGGGTGTCCGCGACGGGCGCGGCCGCGTCGGCGACCGCTGCCCGGACGGGTGGTCCGGGCGGTGCTCCGGGCACCGGGGCGGCCGGCACCGGGTGGCGCGGGCCGTGGAACGGATAGGTCGGCAGCGGGACGGAGCGCCCCGGGGCGTGGAGCGGGGCGAGGTCCAGGGGGAGGCCGGAGCACCACAGCCGGCCGATCGCCGCCAGCACCGGGCGTGCGGTGGCGGCGGCCGGGGCGTGCGACGGCGTGGCGGGCGCCTGTGGAGCGGAGCCCAGCAGGGGGATCGCGGGCAGCCCGGCGGCTTCCGCGAAGCCGCTCAGCACCCGGCCGGGCCCCACCTCGACCGCGACGGCGTCGGGGAACTTCGCCCGGGCCGTCGCCAGCGCGTCCGCGAAGCGCACCGGACGGCGGGCGGCCCGGGCGAAGTGGCCGGGGTCGGTGAGCGAGCCCTCGGGCAGCAGCTGCCCCTCCGTGTTCTCGATCCACGCCAGGGCGGCGGGGCGCACCTCGGCGGCCGTCGGGGTGCCCCGCAGCGCGTCGGCCGCCGGTTCGATCAGCGGGGAGTGGAAGGCGCGGGAGGACCGCAGCAGCTTGGCCGCGTACCGGCCGCCGATCCGCTCCCGGAAGGCCGCCACCGCCTCGGGGGGCCCGGCGAGCACGGTGCTGGTGGCGGCGTTGACCGCCGCGACGCTCAGCTCGGCGCCGGCCTTGGCCAGCAGGGCCCGGGCCTCGGCCTCGCCGCAGGCCAGGGAGACCATCGCGCCCGGGGCGCAGTCCTGCATCAGCAGGGCCCGGCGCGCGACGAGACGGGCTGCGGCGTCGAGGGAGAGCGCGCCGGCCAGGGTCGCCGCCGTGATCTCGCCCAGGCTGTGCCCGAGCAGGGCGCAGGGCACCAGGCCCAGGGCGAGCAGCGCCGTCCCGGCGGCGTACTCGACGGCGAAGAGCGCGGGCTGGGCGAGCGCCGTCCGGGCGAGGCGTTCGGCGGGGAAGGAGACGTCGTGCAGCGCCTCGTCCACCTCGCGGGCGAGGTCGGGGGAGAAGGCGGCCAGGCAGGCGTCCAGCGCGTCGGCGAACGCGGGCAGGGCGGCGGCGAAGGGCGCCGCCATGCCGGGGAACTGCGTCCCCTGCCCCGGGAAGAGCAGCAGCGCCGGGGCGGGGTGCGCCGCGGGCTCCGGTGCCAGCTCGGCCGGGGCCCGCAGCGCCGCCACGACCTCGGCCACGCTCGCGCCCACCACCGAGGAGCGGTAGGGGAGTTCCGCGCGCCGGGCGAGGGTCCGGCCGACGTCCTCCAGCGAGGGCACGGATCCGGGGTCCTCCAGGTGCGCGGCGAGCCGCTCCCGCATCCGGGAGAGGGCCCGCGGGTCCTTCGCGGAGAGCACCACCAGCCGTTCCCGCCCGGGCGGCGGGGCGGGCGGTGCGGTGGTCGGATCCGGGGGCTGCTCCACCAGCATGTGCACGTTGGTCCCGCCCACGCCGAACGAGCTCACCGCGGCCCGGCGCGGCTGCGGGCCCCGCCACGGCCCGGCCTCGGCGGGCAGGGCGAGCGGCGAGTCCTCCCGCTCCAGCAGCGGATTGGCCCGGCTCAGCCCGGGGATCGCGGGCACGTACCCGTGCCGGAGCACCAGCAGCGCCTTCACCAGCCCGGCGAGTCCGGCGGCGGCGTCGAGGTGGCCGATGGTCGCCTTGAGCGCGCCGACCGGGATGCTGCCGGGAGCGGCACCCAGCGATCGGTACACCGAGGAGGCGGCGGACCACTCGATGGGGTCGCCGACGCGGGTGCCGGTGCCGTGGCTCTCCAGGTAGCCGACGGACGCGGCGTCGACGTCGGCGGCGGCGAGCGCGGCGCGGATCGCCTGCTCCTGGCCCGCCGCCGACGGTGCGAGGAAGCCCGCCTTGGCGGTGCCGTCGTTGTTGACGGCGGATCCCAGCAGCACTCCGTGCAGGGGGAGCGGGCCGTCCGCCACGTCCTCGTAGCGGCGCAGGACGACGCCCAGCGCGCCCGAGCCGGCGAGGGTGCCGTCCGCCGAGGCGTCGAAGGGGCGGCAGTGCCCGCTGAGCGACATCACTCCGCCGGCCAGGGACAGGTGCCCCGCCTGGGGGGCGTTGGCCGACGCGGCGAGCACCAGGGCCTGGTCGCACTCCCCGTTGTTCAGCGCCTGGACGGCCAGGTGGGCCGCGACGAGCGAGGAGGAGCAGGCCGTGAGGACGGTGAGCGCGGGCCCGGTCAGCCCCAGTTTGTAGGCGATGCGCGTCGCGAGGAAGTCGCGTTCGTTGACGAGGAGGGCCTCCTCGAACTCCGGGGGCGCCAGCGAGCCGGAGGCCAGGAGCGCCCGCAGGTGGCCGCTGCCGCTGGCGGCCGCGTACACCGCCGTCCGCAGCCCGTCGCCGGCGGTGACGCTGTGGCCGGCGTCCTCCAGGGCGGCCCAGGCACACTCCAGGAGCAGGCGGTGCTGCGGGTCCGTCAGCGCGGCCTCGCGGGGGCTGACGCCGAAGAACTCGTGGTCGAAGCGGTCGGGATCGTCGAGCGACCCGTGGACGGGGACGTAGGCCGGATCGTCGGCGAGGGACGCGGGGACGCCACGGGCCGCCAGCTCCTCCCGGCCCAGGCGCCGGGTCAGCACCCGCCCGTCGCGCAGGGCCCGCCACAGCTCTGCCACATCGGCCGCTCCGGGGAAGCGCCCCGTCATGCCGGTGACGGCGATGTCGAGGGAACGGTCGCGGTTCATCGGTCGGCCTCCTGGGCACGGCGGTCGCGGAGCGTACGGGCCGCGTCGCCGCGTCGGCGACGGGGCGAACCGGCTGAGGGCGGTGGGTCCGCCCCGGGGGCGGGCGGCGTGGCCGTCTTCGCACGGGCCAGCCGGGCCGCGAGGTCGGCGACGGTGCTGTGGCGGAAGAGGTCGAGGATCGGCAGCCGGACGCCGGTGTGCCGGTGCAGGGCCTCCTGGAGCGCCGGCACCAGCAGCGAATGCCCCCCGAGGTCGAAGAAGTTGACGTCGCCGGGAACGTCGGCGACGCCCAGGACCTCCCGCCACGCCGCAGTGACCGCCGCGTGCCCGGGCGAGACGTCCCCGGCGGGCCGGGCGGGCGCCGAGGCCCGGCGCCGGGCCGCCTCCTGCTCCAGGGCTCCCCGGTCGACCTTGCCGTTGGGGGTGACGGGCAGCCGCTCCAGCGCGTGGACCACGGCCGGGACCATGAACTCCGGCAGCAGCTCGGCGACTTCGCGCCGGACGGCCTCCGGCCGCCCGCCGCCGGTGACGAAGCCGACGAGGCGCGCGCCGCCGTCGGCGACCACGGCCGCCTCCCGGACGCCCTCGGCGCCGCGCAGCGCCGCCTCCACCTCGGCGGGCTGCACCCGGTGGCCCCGGACCTTGACCTGGTGGTCCAGCCGGCCGACGAAGGCGAGCGCCTCCGGCCCCTGCCACCGCACCCGGTCGCCCGTGCGGTACATCCGGGCCCCCGGCTCGCCGCTGAACGGGTCGGGCAGGAAGGCGCCGGCCGTCCCGGCGGGCCGGCCGACGTACCCCCGGCCCACCCCCGCGCCGCCGACGTACAGTTCGCCGTCGACCCCCGGGGGGACGGGGCGCAGGGCGTGGTCCAGGACGTAGAGGCGGTACCCGGGCACCGGGCCGCCGATGTCGACGGCCTCCGGCCCGTGGTAGCGGCGGTAGCTCGCCCAGACGGTGGCCTCGGTGGGGCCGTACTCGTTGACCAGCGCCACCCGGGGCAGGACGGCGAAGTGGCGCCGCAGCAGCTCGTCCGGGAGCGGTTCCCCGGCCGTGACGACCTCGCGCAGGCTCCGCACCGCGTCGGGGCCGGCCCGGTCGGCGGCGGTGAGCAGCAGGGCGTGGAGCGAGGGCACGCACAGCAGCCGGGTGACCTGGTGCCGGGAGATCAGGGCGACCAGGGCCTCGGGGTCGCGGACCTCGTCGTCGCTCGCGACGACCAGGCGGCCACCGGCCGACAGCGTTCCCCAGATGCCGGCGGCGGCCGAGTCGAACGCCGCCGGCGAGAGCAGCAGGAAGACCGGCCGCCCCGGGTAGACGGTGCGGCGGGCGGCCGTGGAGGCGGCCAGTGTGCCGTGCTCGATCACCACGCCCTTGGGCCGCCCGGTCGTTCCGGAGGTGTAGATGACGTAGGCGGGGTCGTGCGGTCCGGGCGGGAGGGGGACGGCGGGTTCGGCACTCCGGTCGGCCGTCGGCCCGGCTGTCGAGGGCAGCGGAAGCACGGGCAGCCCGAAGGACGTCGCCCGCCCGGCCATGGCCGCGTCGGTGACGACGGCGGCGGCCCCGCAGTCGGCCAGGCACGCCGTCATGCGGGAGTCGGGGTGCCGGGGATCGAGCGGGACGTACGCGGCGCCGGCGAAGTGCACGCCGAGCAGCGCGGTCAGCAGGCCCGTGGACCGCTCGGTCAGCACCGCCACCCGGGCGCCCCGGGTCGTCAGCTGAGCCGTCAGCCGGGCGGCGAGGTCCAGGGCGTCGGCCCGCAGCCGTCCGTAGGTGAGCTGCTCGCCCCCGGCGACCACGGCGGTCCGCTCCGGTGCCTCCCGGGCGATCCGGGCGATGAGCTCGCTCACCGGGACGACCGGCGCGAACGGCTCCGGGCCCCGCCCCCACTCCAGGGGCAGGCGCCCCGGGTCCAGCGCCGCGGGGAGCGCGGCCGGCGCGGAGGGTTCGGCGGCCAGCGCGAGCAGCGCCCCGCGGATCCGCTCGGCCAGCTGCCAGGCCTGGTCCGTCGTCCACCGGTCGGTGCGGTGGAGCACGTCCAGCCGGGCGCCGTCAGGGGTCTCCCGGAGCAGGACCTCGATGTCGTACTTCGCGATGGCCGCCGGGATCTCCACCGGGCGGGCGCGGACGCCGGGCGGCGCGGCCGTCACCGCGGCCGACGGCTCGTGGTCGACCAGCACCTGGAACAGGGGGGCCTGCCCCGGACCGGCCCGCAGACCGAGCTCCCGGACGAGTTCGTCGAAGGGGTGCGCGCGGTGCGCGTGCGCCCGCAGGAGGGCCGCGTGCGCCTGGGCGACCGCCTCGCCGGCGGTGCCGCCGGGGCGGGGGCGAAGCCGTACCGGGACGGGGTTGACGAAGAGGCCGACGGCCTCGCTGAAGCCGGGCGGTCGGACGTCCATGGTGGTGCCGACCAGGACGTCGCCCGCCGCGCCGTACCGGTCGGCCGTCACCGCGAACGCCGACAGGACAAGGACGAGGGCCGTGGTGCGGTGCGCACGCGCCGCCTCCGTCACGCGCCGCCACTGCGCCGCGTCCAGCGGGACGCCGACCGTCGCCGCGGTGCGCCGGTGCGGGCCCGGCCGGGGCCCGCCGAGGGCGACCGGCGAGTGGGCGGAGACACCGGCGAGCTCCTCGGCCCAGAACCGGCGCAGCCGTTCGGCCTCGGCCGGCGACGGTCCGGGGACGGCGCCCGCCGGGGTGGGCGGGAGCGCCGGGCCGCCGGCCAGCCGGCTCAGCAGCTGATCGGTGATCAGCTCCGTGGAGCGGCGGTCGAGCACGAGGTGGTGGCCGGCGAAGACCAGCACGTGGTCCTCGGGGCCGGTCCGGAGCACCCGCAGCTCGATCAGGGGCTCCTCGAACAGGTCGAAGGGCCGGTGGGCCACGCGCCGTAGGTGCTCGGCCAGGGCGTGCCCGGGCACGTCCCGCACGCTCACGGTGAACGCCGAGAGGGGCCACTGCCCGCGCCCGGGGGCCACGTCGTCGTCGATGACCCGCAGCCGCGTCTCGGGGTGGGCGGTGAGCACGTCGTGCCAGGCCGCCTCCAGGCACGCGGGATCCAGCGGACCGCTCAGCCGCAGCGCCCAGTACACGGTGAACTCGTGGCTGTCCGGCTCCGCCCGGTGCAGCAGCCACAGCCGCCGCTGGGCGGCCGACAGACCGGCGGGCGCAGCCGTGGACGGGCCCTCGCCGCCGGAGGGCGCGGCCCGCGCGATCAGGTGCCGCAACCCCTCCGGGGTCGGGTCGCCGAAGAACGAGGCGAGGTCGACGCGCACGCCGCACTCCTGGTTGACCTCGGCGACGAGCCGGGCCGCGTCCAGTGAACTCCCGCCGCAGGAGAAGAAGTTGTCCCCGTCCGAGGCGGGCGGGCGGCCGAGTGTCAGCGCCCAGAGCCGGACGACGGGGTCCGCGCCGCCGTCCGGCGGCCGCACGGGCGCGGGCACGGGCAGGGCACGCTCGTCGACCTTCCCGCTGAGCGTGAGCGGGAACGCGTCGACGACCTCGATGTGCGCGGGCACCGCGGCGGGCGCCAGCCGCCGGGCCGCGAGGTCGCGCAGCTCCCCCGGCACCGGAACCGGCCCGGGGCGGCGGGGGGTGACCCAGGCGAGGAGCCCCGCCGTCCCGATCGGGCCCTGGCGTGCCACGTAGGCGTCCTGGACGCCCGGCGTGCCGCGCAGCACCTCCTCCACCTCGTACGGGTCGACCCGCTGGCCGCGCACCTTCAACTGGTGGTCGGTCCGGCCGTGGTAGATCAGGTGTCCGTCGGCGCCGAGGGTGACGCGGTCCCCCGTGCGGTACATCCGGGCGCCGGGCGCCGGGGCGAAGGGGTCCGGGAGGAAGCGCTCGGCCGTGAGCGCGGGGGCATTGAGGTAGCCGCGGGTGACCAGCGGCCCCGCGAGGTACAGCTCGCCGCGGGAACCGACCGGCACGGGGCGGAGGTCGGCGCCCAGGACGTAGGCCGAGGTGCCGTCGAGCGGCCGGCCGATGCTGGGGGTCCCGTACTCGTCGAAACCGCACCACGTGGTCTGGATCGTGACCTCGGTCGGGCCGTAGCCGTTGGACCCCCTCACACCCAGCTCGCGCAGCCTGCGCCAGGTCGTGGCGTCGACCGCCTCGCCGCCGAAGTCCAGCTCCAGGCCCGTGCGTTGGAACACCTCCTCGACGCCGAAGGGGCGCATGGCGGCGAACATCGACGGCGAGGTGCTGAGCAGGCGCACGTCGTTGCGCTCGACCCACTCCACCAGTGCCTGCGGATCGCGGTACGTGGCCTGGTCGGCCACCACCAGGCAGCTGCCCCGGAAGAGGTAGAGGAGCTGCTGGAAGAAGACGTCGAAGGAGACGGCGGCGGTGACGCCGACCTGGGCGGCCCCGGCTCCCGCGGGCTGCGCGTCGACGAGGACGGCGAGACCCCGGTGCTCGACCATGACGCCCTTGGGGCGGCCGGTGGTGCCCGAGGTGTGCAGGACGTACGCCAGATCGTGGGGGCGGGCGTCTTCGGTGTTCGGGGCCTGGGTGTTCGGGACCTGGGTGTTCGGGGCCTCGGTGTCCAGGGCCTCGGTGTCGGGGGCCTCGTCGTGCGCGTCCTCGTCGACGATCGTGAGCGAGGCGTCGAGCCGGTGGCGCGACGCGGGATCGCACAGTACGAGACGGGTGCCGGTGTCCGCCACGACGTACGCGAGACGGGAGTCGGGCTGGGAGGGGTCGAGGGCGACGACGTGGGCCCGCACCCGCCACGCCGCCAGCACGGACGCGACGAGGGCGACGCCCCGCTCGCGCAGGACGCCCACCGCGGTGCCCGGGCCCGCGCCGTGGCGGCGCAGGGCGGCCGCGAGCCGGGCGACCTCGCGGTCCAGGCCGGCGAAGGTGAGGAGGTCGTCGCCGCACCGCACCGCCGGCCGCCGGGGCTGTGTGCGCACCCAGGCGTCGAACCGCTCCATGAGGGGCTGCGCGTGCTCCGACGGATCGGCCGGGGCGACGATCAGGGACGGCGTCGCCGCGCTCGTCGAGCGGGGCAGCGGTGCCTCCGGGTCGCGGGCGAGGGCGAGCAGGACCCGGCGGTAGGCGGCGAGCAGTTCGGCGGCGGCCGCGCGGGTCGAGCCGCCGCGTACCCGGCGCGTCACCGTCACCGAGGCGTCGTCCGCCCGTAGGCAGAGGTCGAATTCGAGGTCGAAGCGCGTGAGGCCGTTCGTCCCGCCGGGGTGCCCGGCCGGGGACTCGGCCGGGGGAGCGGCTTCGGGGGCTCCGGGAGTTTCAGGGGCTTCGGGGCCTTCAGTCGCTTCAGTCGCTCCGGGCACCTCCGGTGCGCCGGCGCTGGGTGCCGCCGGCTCACGCACCGCTTCCGCCCCGGGCACGGTGCCCGCCGCCCACGTCGCTTCCATCGCGCGGACGGTGAGCCCGCCGAGTGCCGGCCCCGGAAGGGGGTCCCGCAGCTGGAAACTGACGGTGAGTCCGGGCGCCGCGGCGTCGAAGAGGTCCGCGCTCTCGTGGATCGGCTCGTGTGCGTGGGACAGCGCCTCGGCGACGGTCCGCCGCACACCGTCGCAGAGCTCGGCGCCGGAGGCTCCCGAGGGCCACCGCCGGCGCAGCGGGACCATCCGCGCGAAGCAGCCGACCAGCGACGCGGTGGCCGGTGTCCGGGAGGCGAACGGTGTGGCGACCATGACGTCCGGGGCGTTGCCCTGCGTGGCGAACGCCGCGTAGAGGGCGGCGAGTCCCATGAGGTACGGGGTGACGCGCAGGCGGCGGGCCGCCGCGCGCACCGCGTCGGCCTCGTCCGGGGGCAGCGGGAGCACCAGGACGTCGGCCTCGGCCGTCCGGGGGCCCGGGGTGCGCGGCAGGGCCTCCGGCCACTGGGCGTCGGCCAGTTCGAGGGGCCAGAAGCGGGAGGGCTCCGCAGGCGCGGGCGGGTCGGGTGTCGGGGCCGGTGATGGCGAGAAGGTGGGCCCGCCGCCGGTGCGCGCGTTGTACGCGGCACCGATGTCCGCCAGCACGTTCTCCAGCGACGCCCCGTCGCACGCGATGTGGTGCACCAGGAGGGAGAGCACATGGTGGTCCGGTCGGTGCCGGAACAGGTCGACGCGGACGGGGCAGTCTCGTCTCAGGTCGAACCGGTGGCGTCCGACGGGCGCCCAGGGCGCGGCGTCGACCGTCGAGGCCGTGTCCACCACGGTCCATCGCGGCTGCGGCGCGCCGGGAACCCAGGAGGGCACGCCGTCCTCGTCGACGAGCCGGCGGGCGAACACGGGGTGCCGGGCGACGGTCTCCTCGACGGCGCCCTTCAGGGCCTGCTCGTCGAGCCGCCCGCGCAGCTCCCAGACGCGGTGGATGTTGAAGGACTCCGGCTGGTCCCGACAGGTGAGCCAGATACCGAACTCCGGGGCCGAGAGCGGGAATGCGAATTCGGCATCCGACGCCGGACCCGAATCCGAAACCAGGTCGCTCCTGTTCACTTCGGTTGCCCCTTCCGTACGTGCTGGCGGCACTCGGCCGGTGGTCCGAGCGCGGGGTGTCGAGAGGAAGAATGAAGCTGTGCGGCCATCCGGGCATGGGGCTCTGCAAGCGTGAAGAGTTCGCCCGTGAGCGGGCGGATGCCGGCGACGGCGAATTGAGCGGGGAACCAGGGGCGCGTACGTGAAGGTGCGGTCGGCGCCCTCGGGGATCGGTGCCCCGGGTCGGACCTCCGGCATGCCGGGGTCCGTTCACGAAACGAGTCTGTATGTACCCTGGGAATTTTTCAAGAACGGGCAAACGGAATGTCTCATTCTCGCAGGCACGGGGAAGGCGACTTTCTGGACATAGGGCTGCGCCCGCCTCTCCCGACACCGGAGCCAGTGCTTCCGCCGGCGCTGCTGCTGCCTCGGGGTCGGCGCAAGAGCGCACTTTGGGGCGAATCGCACCGTTGGTTTGAGTGAAACCTGTGGACCTTGCGAAGGTTGGTTAAAGGATGTTATATGGCTCGGTAAATGAGCTCCGGGCCTGGATTGGCGCACTTCTCGAAGGCTCGACCCCTGTGGTACGTTCCAGGCGAAGGTGTATCTGATCTGCTTCGTCGGCTGCGCACGGCGAGCGGAGACCCCTTATTTCGACAGGGTTCGAAAGGGTTCGACGGGATTGGAAAATCCTGTGGACCGCGGCCCTGAAGTCGGTATTCAGCTGGCTCCCGCCAATTCATCGACCGTCCGCCCGGCAGGCGGCCGTGCCCCTCAGGCAATATCTCGACAGGGAGGTCTCATGGGTCTGCAATTCGGCTTCTGTTTCGGTACCTCGTTGCGTCATGACGTGACGCGGGACCACTTGTGGAAATTGCTCGACGCGGTGGAGCAGCACGGATTCGATTCGTTCTGGTTCTACAACAACAACGGGGACGACATGCCCCCGCCGCTCGAGCTGGCCCGGGAAGTGGCCCACCGGACGTCCGCCCTGGTATTCGGTCCGCACGTCCTGGTCGCCGCCGGCCTGGAACCCTCCGCCGTGGTCCGCGAACTGACCGACCTGTACCGGCGCTCCAACGGCCGGTTCGTCGCCCAGCTCGGCATCGGCGGCCCCCGCGAGGCCCTCATCCGGGACCCCGCCGAAGCCGCCGCCGCCCTGGAGGACATCCTGCGCCGCCTGCGCCGCCTCGTCGGGGAGTCCGCCGGGGAATCCAGCGGCAGCGGCCCGACCGGGGTGCCGCCCGTGTGGCTGGGCGGGGGCAGGGAGAGGACCGTACGGCGCGTCGCCGCCCTCGCGGACGGCTGGGTCCCCGCGTTCATCACCCCCGCCGAGTACCGCCGGCGCCTGAAGGTCCTCGACGAGGAGCGGCAACACCTCGGCCGCACCGAGCACATCACCCGCGCGGTGCAGCTCGTCTACGTGCCGCCCGCCATCGACACCCCCGAGCTCCGGCGCGAGCTGGACGCCGAGGTCTCGGCCCACAAGCAGGGCTGCACCAGCCGCGACGTCTACGCCGTCGGCGGCGACCGGGCGTTGCGCGAGCGCCTGGCCGAGTTCGCGGCCGTCGGCGTCGAACACGTCATCCTGGTCCCCGCCCGCGCGGTCCCCGACTGGGAGGACGAGATCGCCCGGCTCCACCACACCGTCACCACGTCGTTCGGCTAGGTCCTGTCCGGCCGATCTTGCCGGGCCAAGATCGACCGGACAGGACCTAGGAGCGTGGGTCGGTGACGGGCGCCCCCGACCGGGAGGAGGCGATCAGGTATCCGTGGCGGGTGCGCCGGCCAGGAGTTCGCAGTCGGTGAAGTTCATGCAGCCGCAGGCGAGGCAGGCCGCGACCGCTTCGCGCAGTTGCTGGGTCTGCTGGACGACGCGGTCGAGTTCGGGGAGCTTGCGTTCGGCCAGAGCACGCCACTGGCGGGTGGCGCCCTGGCTGGTGTCACTGTCCAGCAGTTCGCGGATCTCAGCCAGGGTGAACCCCGCGCGCTGCGACATCCGGATCAGCGCGATCCGCCGCAGGGTGGGGGCGGGCCACAGTCTGCGTCCGCCTTCGCGGCGCGCGGCCGGCAGGAGCCCCAGGCTCTCGTAGTAGCGCAGGGCCGAGGCCCGCATGCCCGACTGGCGCGCCAGCTCCCCGATGCCCACGTATCGCACTGCATCACCCGTCGTTTGACTTCAAGCGCGCTTGAACCGCTTGCCTGGCCACATGATCTCAGCACGCCTGCTCCGTCGGCTGCCCCGAGGGTACCGACCGCTCTTCGCCCACCGCCCGTTCCGGCGCCTGCTGCCCGCGCTGGCGGTATCCGACCTCGGCGACGGGATGAGCGTGGTCGCGGTGGCGTGGCTGGCGGTACAGATCTCCCCGCCCGGCGCACGAGGCCCGCTGATCGGAGCCGCGGTCGCCGCCTACATCCTGCCGGGCGCCATCGGCGCACTGCTGCTGGGCCGATGGCTGCGCTCCCTCCCCGCACAGCAGTTGATCCGCGCGAACGCCTGGACACGCGCGTTCTTCCTCGGCTGCATCCCCCTGGCGTGGGCGCTCGGCATGCTCCACCCCGCCCTCTACCTCGCGCTGCTCGCCGGCTCATCCCTCCTGCACGCCTGGGGCGGCAGCGCCAAGTACGCCCTGGCCGCCCAAGCCCTCCCCGCCGAGCACCACTTGGCGGCCAACGCGCTGCTCAGCACCAGCACCTGTGTATCCACGATCGTCGGCCCGGCACTCGCCGGATTCCTCGCGGCGGCGATCGCCCCGGCCTGGATCATCGGCCTGGACGCCCTGTCCTTCGCCGCCCTGGCCCTGCAGAGCGCGCGCCTGGGCGAGCCTGGTACTCCGGCACCCGCCGGGCCGGCCCCCGACACCCGACCCGGCGAAGGCCTGCGCCTCCTGCGCACCCGGCCCGAACTGCTCGGCCTGCTCGCGGTGACCTGGCTGTTCAACCTGTTCTACGGCCCCGTCGAAGTCGCCCTGCCCCTGTTCGTCGCCCAGGACCTCCACTCCGGCGCGGGGGCCCTCGGCCTGTACTGGGCCGCATTCGGCATCGGAGCGGTCACCGGCACCCTGGCCGTCGGCACCCTGCGGAACCTGCCGCTGTGGCCGGTCCTGCTGTGCATCATCGCCGGTCACGGCCTGGCCATGCTGCCCTTCGGACTCCACGCGCCGGCGGTGTTCTCCCTCGGGGGTTTCGCCCTGGCCGGTGTGATCTACGGCCCCTACAGCGCCCTGGCCTTCAAACTGTTCCAGGAGCACACCCCGGCAGCCCTCCTGACCACCGTCCTCGCCCTGCGCGCGTCCGTCCTGCTGACAGCGGCACCCGTCGGCGCGGCACTGGGCGGCCCCCTCACCACCGCCCTGGGGGCCCGTCAGGTGCTGACCGGCACGGGCATCGCCATGATCTTCGTCGCCTCCTGCGCCGTCGCACTACGGATCCGCAGCACGAAACGGCACCGGATCCGCACCCGCGCACTCCCGGTCAGCGACCCACGCTCCTAGCCGGTCCCGCGGCCGCGTGGCCCCGGTTCTCCCTCGCCGAAGCGGCGCTTCACCGGTCGCGGGCCCCGCGATGAACGGTGGTCGAGCAACCGGGCGGCGTCTTCGCCGGCGCTCCAGCGGATCGGACGTCGTTTCCTGGGCCCGGTACTGACGGACGTGGCCGCAGCAGTGCGCTGACGAGGCGCTGCCGGTCCTCCGGGTGGTCGGCCAGCCAGGCCCCGAGCCGGTGGTCGGACCCCGCGAGGCGCAGCTCGGAGAAGCCGGCCTTCGCGGCCAGCGACGTGCGGACCAGGTCGGTGACGCCGGGCGGGATGACGGCGTCCTGCTCCGGGACCACCAGCAGGGCCCGGCCGTCGAACCGCGCGAAGGTGCCGGGCGCGGAGCTGGTCCGCCAGCTGTCGGGCCTGCGGATCAGTTCGGTGAACCCGGAGCCGAAGGGCACGTCCCAGGCCTCCGCGCCGTAGATCCCGGGGGCGCAGGCGGCGAGCGCCGCCACCCGGCCGCCGTACAGCGCGACCAGGTCGGCGATGGTCTGGCCGCTCATGCTGAAGCCGACCAGGGCGAGCGGCAGGTCGGCGCCGAACACCTCCTCGATCACGGCCGCGGCTTGGTACCGGCGTCGGCGGAGGCTGAGGTCGCGCAGCTCGCCGGTGCTCTCCCCGTGGCCGGAGAAGTCCAGGGCGACGGCCGGGTGTCCGAGTGCGGCGAAGTCCTCGGCGAGCGGCAGGTTGCGCTCCTTGCTGCCGCTGCCCGCGCCGTGCATGACGACGACGCCCATGCGGTCCGCGACGGTGCCGGGCCCCGGGTCCACCGTGTACACGCTCAGCTGCTCGCCGTCGATCGGGTGAACGGTCTTGTGTACGACGCCCATGACGACCCTTCGGCAAGGGAGTTGACTTTCGATCAGCAGAAAATGTCACACTGCAATCGTGCGCCACCAGTATACCGACGAGACGTACGGGGGTTCGTGGCAAGGCTGTTGACGAAAGGATCGGCCAAGGTTCCGGCCCTCCGGCAACATGCGTATTCCTGGCGGGAGATGAGCGGGAGGCCCCCTGTTATCGTGCGCTTATGTCATTGATCAAGCAGTTCCAGGTCACCTTCGACTGCGCGGAACCCCGGCGCGTCGCCCGCTTCTGGTGCGAGGTGCTGGGGTACGAATCGCCGCCGCCGAAGGGGTTCGCCACCTGGGACGAGTACGACCGCTCCCAGCCTGCTGAGGAGCAGGGTTCGTGGTCCGCCTGCATCGACCCCTCGGGTGTGGGTCCGAGACTGTTCTTCCAGCGCGTTCCCGAAGGCAAGGTCGTCAAGAACCGGGTGCACCTGGACGTGCGGGTCGGCACCGGGCTCGTGGGCGAGGAGCGCCTCGCCACACTCGAAGCCGAGTGCACCCGGCTGGTCGCGCTCGGCGCGGTGCGCGTGCAACTGCTCTACGACGGCCACGATTCGTGCATCGCGATGCAGGACGTCGAGGGCAACGAGTTCTGCGTCGACTGAGCACCATCGGAGCCGGCGGCGGTGGTACGGGGCCGGCGGAGTGGAATTCCAGGACGCGTGATGGGAATGCGCGCGGCCCTCCCGGGTGGAACGGCACGCTTCCTGGTGACCCGCAGCAGGTCTGCGGCCGATCACCAGGAGGAACCCGTCCATGAGCAGTCACGGACACCCTGACGGGGTGTCAGGCGCCTCTCCCGCGGCGAAGGCGTCGGCGAGCCGCCACGTCGTCGCGTTCTACCAGACCGGCACGACCACGGGCGATCCGGGGAGCCAGTACGTCTCCCCGGTGCCCCTGATCGGTCACGCGGACGTGGTGGAGGTGGCCGCGTTCCACCTCAACGACCCGGCCCAGTACCCGATCCTCACTCTGAACGACGACCCGCCCTCCGCGCCCAAGTACGTTCCGATGTGGCGTGACATCGCCTCGGTGCAGGCGAAGGGCGTCAAGGTCACCGCTCTCCTCGGCGGCGCCGCGCAGGGGACGTACGGGCTGCTCGACAAGGACTTCGGCACGTACTACCCGCCCGTCCGCGACGCCCTCAGGACGTACCGGCTGGACGGCATCGACCTCGACGTCGAGGAAGCGTTCCGCGAGGTGACCGCCGAGCGGCTGATCCGTCAGCTGCGCTCCGACTTCGGGCCGGACTTCCTGATCACCCTTGCCCCGGGGCCCGGCGATCTCACCACGCCCGAGGGCGGCAACCTTCCCCTCCTCGACTACCGCACGCTCGAGAAGCAGGTCGGCCCCCTGATCCGCTGGTACAACACCCAGTTCTACTGCGGCAACGGCAGCCTCGCCGACACCACCGACTACGACGCGGTCATCCGGAACCAGTTCCCCGCGTCCAAGGTCGTCGCCGCCGGCATCACCAACGACAACCTGGACTGCGAGGGCTACGTCGAGATGCCGGTCCTCCAGGGGACGCTGCGCGCTCTCGCCGACAAGTACCCGGACTTCGCCGGGGCGGCGGGCTGGGAGTACGCGCTCTCCCGTAACATCGACGGTCCCAACTGCCCTACTGGACCTGCCAGTTGGTACTGTGCCGTCCGTCAGGCGCTCGCCGCTCCGGCGGCCACGGCCTGACGGTGTGGCTCCGCGGAGGACTCCGGCTTCGGGGTGTCCGATCACGGAGCCCCCGCGGCGGCCAGCAGGGCCGTCGTGCATTCCTCGGTGAGGTCTTCTGCGTGCGGTGGCAGCGGCTGTCCGGCGCGCAGGTGGCGGCGGACCACGGACAGCGGCAGGTCGATCAGGGCCAGGGTGATGCGTTCGTGGTCCCGGGGGGCCGCCGCGCCGAGGGCTTCGGCGAGGGAGGCGATGGCGCCGAACACGCGTCGGCTGCCGAGGTCCGCGCGCTCCTGGTGTTCCTCGGACCAGTCGGTGCGGCCGAACTCCTCGGCGCCGTAGAGGAGGAGTGAGGCTTCCTGGGGGTGGGCGCGGCTCCAGGAGATGACGTGCCGGGCGGCCGCGCGGGCGGCCGGGTGGGGGTCGGGGGTGCTGCCGAGTGCGGCGAAGTACCCCTCCTGGAAGCGCTCCACGGTCCGCAGCCACACCTCGGCGAGCAGCGCCGTACGGCCGGGGAAGCGGTGGTACATGGACCCGCTCGGCGCGCCGATCGCCTGGGCGGCGGCGGACATGGTCACGCCGGCCGGCCCTGCGGAGGCGGCCAGCCGGACGGCGGCGTCGAGGATCTGGTCGGTGTCGAAGCGGGGTGGTCTCGCCATGAATCAGAGGGTACCCTCCAGATTATTAGAGGATGGTCTCTAATAATCTGGAGGGGAGGACGCATGGGCGTCTACAACGTGCACGAGCGCCTGCTGGCCGCCAAGGCCGGCGAGGTGGGCGCGCTCATCGACAACCTGTCAGGCGGCCCGGCGGACCGGCTCTGGCCGAGCCCGGACTGGCCCACGATGGAGTTCGACCGCCCGCTGGCGGTCGGCGCGACCGGCGGCCACGGCCCGGTCCGCTACACGGTCACCGCGTACGTGCCCGGGGTCTGGATCCGCTTCACCTTCAGCGGGCCGAGCGGATTCCACGGCTTCCACGAGTTCACGGTGCTGCCCGTCGACGAGGAACGCACCGTGCTGCGGCACACCCTCGCGATGAAGGCCGGCGGCCTGGCGCGCCTGACCTGGCCGGTGGCCTGGCGCCCGATGCACGACGCCTGCCTGGAGGACGGCCTGGACCGCGCCGAGCTCGCCTGCACGGGCACGGTGGCCCGCCCGGCCCGCTGGACCCCGTACGTACGCCTGCTCCGCGCGTTCGCGCACAGGTGAACGACGACACGGGGCCGCCTGCCAGCGGCAGGCGTGCGTGCCCCGGAACAGCTGGTCAGTGGCTGCTGTCCGGGCGGTAGACGCTGAGGTCGCCGTAGGCCGGCAGAACACCCGTCAGGTCGCCGGGTTTGCCCCGCAACGTGGCGTCCAGGAAGGCGAGGGTGGCTGCGGCGACGACGCGCGGGCTCTCGGTGCGGCCCAGGGAGCCGACGATCGAGGGCACGGGCGGCAGGTACAGGGGGCCGTCCATGAAGGTGAGATGCGCGGCGCCGGGGATGGTGAGCCGGTAGCTCGTCGCCGTGCTGGACTTGAGCGCCTCGGTGAGGCGGGGCGGGTAGCGCGGGTCGGTTGCCGGGGTGACGGCCTGGGTGAGCGCGAGCGTCGGTTGGTCGAGGGCGGGGGAGGCGGGGCCGTGGGGGAAGCCGTCCAGGTCGATGACGGCGTGGAAGCGGCGGTCCTGCCGGGCTGCCTGGAGGGCGGCGGCACCTCCCATGGAGTGGCCGGCCACCGCGACCCGGCCGGTGTCCAGGTGTCCGCTCAGCGGGTCGGCGGTCTCGCTGCGGTCCAGACCGTCCAGTTGGGTGAGGACGAAGCCGAGGTCGGCGGCTCGGATCGCCGTCCAGTCGGCCGCCAGTTTCTCGTCCTGGTCCGGGTCGCCGGTGGAGGTGGTCTCGGTGGTGATCGTCCGGCCGTCGGAGAGGACGACGGCGGCGGAGTCGTACGGGTGGTCGAGGGCGGCGACCACGTAGCCGTGGCTGGCCAGTTCCTCCGCCCAGGCGGTGTTCTGGGTGCGCACTCCGCCCGACCCGGGAGAGAACAGGACGACGGGGAACCGCCCCCGCCCGCCGTCCACCGGGGCGTCGAAGACCGCATGGGTGTGGGCACGCGGAACACCGTCGACGAGGAAACCCGGCAGACCGACCTGGTGGGCGAGGGCGTCGGAGACGGTGCGCGCCTCGTGCTCCGTGCGTCCGAGGTACTGGGCCCGCTGCGCGCCGGCGGGGCTCTTCTGCGCGGGGTACCAGAGCTGGACCACGACCGTGCGCCGGTCGTCCGGATCGGCGGTGAAGGTCTCGGGGCGGTGCGGGTCGGTCCACTGGACCACGCGGGTGCCGACCGCGAACTCGCCTGTCGGGGTGGGGAATTCGGGTACGGGAAGGGCCCAGGCGGCCGCCGGGCCCGCGGCGATCAGGCCGATGCAGGCCATCGATCCCGGCAGCGCCAGCCACCAGCGGGCCCGCCACGCGGGTCGGCCGGGACGGCGCCGGAGCGGCCGCAGCAGGGGGGAGAGGGCGAACGGCAACGCGAAGGCGGCGCCTGCCAGGACCGGCAGCATCTGCCAGCGGATCCCCGTCACGCTCAGCAGGATCGCGGACAGTACGAGAACGGCTCCCGCCGCGATCGTGACGCGTGGACGGGCGGAGGGGGGAAGCCAGCGCGCCGTCACCAGTGCGACGGCGCCCAGCAGGGCAAGGATTTCCAGGGGGGACATGTACAGCCCCGTGATGATCTCGGTCACCAGGCCATGTTCGGCGCCGGGCACGCGCCGCCACATCGATCCCGGGTCGCCATCGTGTGCCACCGCAGTCGCAATCCGTGGCAGCTCCCTTTGCGACCGGAGTGGCAATCGGGCACGCCGGATCGGGGGCCGCCCTACGACCACGGGAGGTAGCGGGACTCCTCCTGCGGGCGTAGGGCGGCACGGTGCCATCAGACGGTGGACGCATGTGCTCCGTGGGGCCCGTGGCCTACCGTGACAGGGCCGCCTGCACGCGGTGGCAGTCCCGGCCGGGGCTGCCATGACGCTGAATCGACAGGGACGTGTGATGACGGAGGCGGTCACGGAGCCCGGCGATGCCCACCGGGGCCGGGACCGGGCGCGGGACCGAGTGTGGGCGCGTGACCGGGTGTGGGTGCGGGCGCTGGTGCGGGTCCGGGCACGCTGGGCGGCGACGACCTCACGGCTGACGGGGTACGCCGACCTGGCCTCCGCACGAGCGGCGCGACTGGTGACGGCCGCCGGGCGCCGGTCCTCCCGGCTGCCGCCCGTGGTGTGGGACTCGCTGCTGCCGACGCTCCTCCTGCTCAACATCATCACCACCCGCGCGCCGCACGAGCTGCCGGTGGCCGTCGCCCTCACCGCCGCCCTCGCGCTGCCCCTGGTGTGGCGGCGCCGGGCCCCGCGCGCGGTGTTCGGCGCCGTGGCAGCCGCGGCCTTCGTCCAGTGGCTGGCGGGCGTCCAACTTCCGGCGGACGTCTGCCTGTTGCTTGCCCTCTACACGGTGGCCGCGAACTCGGGCCGGCGCGGCGCGCTCGTCGCCGGTGCCGTCGTGGAGGCGGGGGCCCTGCTGGCCTGCCTGCGCTGGGCGTCGGAAGGCGCGTTCCTGACCCCCTTCGTCGCGGTCACCGCGACGGTCGTCGCCGCCGCCGTCCTGGGTGTGAACGTGCGGACCACGCGCGCCTACCTCGCGGCCCTGGAGGAACGGGCCGCACGCCTGGAGCAGCAGCAGGAACAGCAGGCGCGACTGGCCGTCGCCGAGGAGCGGACACGTATCACCCGGGAGATGCACGACATCGTCACCCACAACCTGTCCGTCATGGTCGCGCTCACCGACGCCGCCGTCTACGCGCAGCACCGCTCGCCCGACAGGGCCACCACCGCGATGCTCCAGATCTCCGAGACGGGCCGGCAGGCCCTGACCGACATGCGGCGCTCCTTGGGCATCCTGCGGACCGACGAACCGGACGCGGAACGCCACCCGTTGCCCGGCATCGCCCAACTGGAGGCCCTCGCCGACCAGATGTGCGCCGCCGGGCTGCCGACCCGGATCGAGGTCCAGGGCGGCCACACCCACATCCCCGCCACCGCACAACTGACCGTCTACCGCCTGGTGCAGGAAGCCTTGACCAACACCCTCAAGCACACGCCCGCCGGCACACCCGCGAAGGTCCGGATACGGTGCTCGACCGGGACCGTCACCGTGGACGTCACCGACAGCGGCCCCCGCCCGGCACCTCCCGGCGCCACGCCGTCCGGCCACGGCATCCCCGGCATGCGCGAGCGCTCGGCCGCCTACGGGGGGACGCTGCGGGCCGGACCGCTTCCGGGCGGCGGCTGGGGAGTCCACACCCGCCTCCTCCTCGACAGTGGCGGAGCGGCGTCCGCATGACGATCCGCATCCTGATCGCCGACGACGAGGCACTGCTCCGGATGGCCTTCAGCACGGTCCTGGAGGCCCAGCCCGACATGGCGCCGGTCGGCGAGGCCGCGGACGGCGCCCAGGCCGTACGCCTCGCCCGGGAGTTGCGCCCCGACGTCGTCCTCATGGACGTCCGGATGCCCGGGATCGACGGGATCGAGGCGACCCGGCAGGTCATCCGGACCTCCCCGCAGAGCAGGGTGCTGATCCTCACCACCTTCGACCTGGACGAGTACGCCTTCGCCGGACTCGGCGCCGGAGCCTCGGGCTTCCTGCTGAAGAACACCAGGCCCGAGGAACTGCTCACCGCGATACGCAACGTCGCCGCGGGTGACGCGGTGGTCTCCCCGCGGATCACCCGCCTCCTGCTGGAGCACCTGCGCCCGCACATCCCCGACGGCGGCAACGCCGGCCCCGACCATCGGCTGAGCCGACTCAGCGCCCGTGAACGCGAGGTGCTCATCCAGGTGGGCTGCGGCCTGTCCAACAGCGAGATCGCGGCCGCCCTGCACCTCGCGGAGGCGACGGTGAAGTCCCACCTGGGGCGAATCCTGAACAAGCTCGAACTCCGCGACCGGATACAGGCGGTGGTCTTCGCCTACGAGAGCCGTCTCATCCACCCGGCGTGACGCCGCCGGTGCCGGCGGCGACGCCCTCGGCCCGGGGACGGTGCCGGGTGGGACGGGAACCGCGACGTCGTCGTCGGCGTCCCCGTTCAAACCAAGTCGTCTACGACCAGGGCTCGCGGCTCCCCGAGGTGCGAGCAGAAAGACAGTGATGACTCAGCAAGATCACCAGTCCCTGTCCGCACCCGGACCGGATGCTCCCGGGCCGGGCGTTCCCGGTCGGGCCCCGGGAACCCCGGCCGGAGGACGCCCCGCGCGGTCGATACGGCCGTGGCTGCCGGCTCTGCTGTGCGCCCTGGGATTCCTGGCGGTCTACCTGCTCGCCGTCTGGACCCCGTTCGGGCAGCGGGGGGAGAACTCCCTGATGAACGGGAACGGCGGCGAACCGGCGTGGATCTGGGACTGGTCGGGGTCGACCTTCGACTCGGCGGCCATGCCCCCACTGGAGTTCACCGCCCTGCCCACCCTGGTCGTGGGGATGGCCGTGATCGTGCTCGTCGCCCTGGTGCGGCGGTGCTGGTGGCAGGGCGTCGCGGCGATCGGGGTCGTCCTGGGCACGTTCGGCGGCACCGAGGTGTGCAGCAAGATGGTCCTGCCCCGCCCCGACCTGGTGAACGCGCCCGCCATGCTCACCGAGGTGAGCTTCCCCAGCGGGCACGCGGCCGTCCCCATCGGGCTGGTCCTCGGTATCGCCCTCGTCGCCTCCCCGCGCCTGCGCCCCTACGTGACCGCGGTCGGCCTGCTGTGGCTCACCGTCACCGCGGCTGCCGTGCAGGCGCTCTACCACCACCGGCCCAGCGACGTGCTGGGAGCCGCGCTGCTGGGCTGCGCCTGCTACGGTCTCGCGCTCTGGCTGCTGCCGTCCTCCGCCGCACCGGGCGTCGCGCGCAGCCCTCGCGCCCTGCCGGCCGTCGTCCTCGTCCTGTCGGCGGCCGCCGCGCTCGCCGCCGGCGCGCGGGACGACTCCGTCCCGGGACCGCTGTACTTCGCGGCGGCGGCCTTCCTGTGCGCGGTCCTGGTCTGGGTCACCGTGGTGGAGGGCCCTGCCCGCGCCGCGCGTCGTACGCGGCCCGCGGTGGGCTGACCGCGGTGGGCTGACCGCCCGGCACGTCGTCCGGCCGAAGGCCGAGGCCGTTGGCCTCGGCCTTCGCCATCGGCCGCCCCGGCTGGCTCGTGACCGTCGGTGTGCTCCGCCGGAACGGAAGCAAGCGCGGAACGAGCGCGGAACGAGCACGGCACGAGCACGCAACAGGCCGACCCGCCGGTGGCTCCGGCGGGTCGGCCTGTCGTAGGGGTGTGCGTCGGGCTACTTCCGACCGGTCCGCGCCCGCAGGCGGCGGGCCACGAGGGTGGCCGTGGCGCGCAGGGCCAGGCCGATCACCGGTGCGAGGAGCAGGGTGCACCAGGTGCGGGTGGTGGCGTCGGCGGTGAGGCGGTCGGCGAGCAGGTAGGCGGCGAGGAAGGACGGGGCGAGCCAGGCCCCGTTGGTCGCGGCGAGGCGCAGCGGGCTCGCCCGGCGCGCTGCCGGTTCCTCCGCCGAATTCGCCGGCTCCGCCGACTCCGTGGATGTCACACGAACCTCCTGACCACGCCGATCACCTTGTCGACGATCCGCTGGGAGACACCGCGGTCGAAGACGAAACCCGCGAGGCAGCCGGCGACGGCCCAGACGATGCGCTGCTTCCAGCCGCCGCTCCCGAACAGTACACCGGCGCAGGCGCCGCCGGCGCAGTTGCCGATGTGGAGCGCCCAGGGTGCCAGGAAGGGGACCCAGGCGGCCACGGCCGCGGTGACGGACAGTTGGACGGCGCGGGAGACGGCGGCCTTGAGCGCGGCCTTCAGCCAGCCGGGCATCCGGCCGTTGAGGTCGGTGCAGTTGACCGGGTCGGCGTTGCAGTAGTCGTAGGCGTTGGCGCTCGCTCCCTGGACCGGGTCGGGGGAGAGGAAGCGGCCGGTGGCCGGGTTGTAGAGGCGCGCTCCCATGAGGGTGAGGGCGCTCGGGGTCTCGTCGGAGCGCTGCTTGTCGCCGAGCCAGGCGTAGCGGGTGCCGGCCTGGCCGGCGCGCGGCTGGCCGTACTCGTCGTAGTCGAGGACGGTGGGCGCGACGGCGGTGTCGAGCGGCAGCCGCAGGGTGATGTCGCCGTGCAGGTTGGCGAGTTGCAGGACGGTGCCGCCGGTCTTCGCCGTGGTGGCGGCGAGGGTGCCGGCGGGGCCGGTGACGTTGCGGGTCAGGGTGCCCGCGGTGTCCTCGGTGATCCAGCGGGGGCTGTCGGTGTCGGAGCCGTAGTGGTTGGTCCGCAGACCGGTCTGGGCCCAGGTGCCGGCGGTGTTGGTCTCGGTGGTCCAGGCGCGGAAGCGCTGGGCCGAGTCGAGGGTCCAGCTCTGCCGGTTGGTGCCGCTGGTCTGCTGCTGCACCAGGTCGGTGTTGTAGTACGCGAGGGTGCTGCCGGGCAGTGCGGTGGTGCGGCCGAACGCGTCGTAGGCGTAGCCGGGGTTCACCAGGCGGTCGGCGGTGTCGTAGGTGCTGGTCTGGCCGGTGCCGCCGGTGGTGGTGCAGGTCTGGCCGCGGGCGGCGTCGGCGGTGGCCAGCGCGGTGCGGTTGGTGTTGCGGTCGAAGGTGTAGGTGCGGGTGGTGCAGACGGCGTCGGTCGAGGTGTCCTGGACCTGGAGGAGCCGGCCGGCCCGGTCGTAGGCGTAGGTCTGGGCCGCGGTGACGCCGGGGGTGCCGGTGTGGGTGGCGCGCTGGCCGTGGATGGTCTCGGTGATGCCGTCGGAGACCAGCACGAGGCCGTCGCTGTCACGGGTGTAGGTGCGGTTGGTGGTGGTGCCGGCCGGGTCCTTGTCGTCGGTCCGGGTGTAGCCGCCGGGCAGGCCCTGGGTGAGCGGCGCGCCGTCGGCGTCGTAGCGGGCGGTGAGGGTGCCGGCGACGGAGTCCGTCACCGAGGTCGCCAGGCCGCGCGGGTCGACGGCGGTGTCGTAGGTGTAGGTGGTGGTGGAGGGGGAGGTGTCGGTGACCTTGGTGGGGCGGTTGAGGGCGTCGTACTCCGTGGTGGTGACGGCGCCGTCGGCGTCGGTGTAGGAGATCAGGCGGCCGAGTTCGTCGTAGCCCTTGGTGATGGTGCCGCCGGTGGCGGACGTCTGGCGGGTGACGGCGCCGGTGCCCGGGTGGTAGGTGGTGGTGGCGGCGGGGGCCGGGGTGCCGAGGCCGTCGGTGACGGTGACGGTGGTGGGGCGCCCTGCGGCGTCGGTGTCGGTCACGGTGGTGCGGGTGACGCCGTTGGCCGTCTCGGTGGTGCGGGTGACCTGGCCGAACTGCCCGTACTGGGTCGTCCTGGTGGGCAGTTGTGCGGGGTTGGCGCCGCCGCCGGTGATGGCCGCGGCGGGCCCGGTCTGGCAGACGAGGTCGGCCCACTCGGGGCGGTTGCCGCAGGTGCCGGTGCCGCCGGCGGTGTAGTAGGTGGTCCAGCCGGCCGCCGCGTCGGTGCCGGTGGAGGCCGGCTGCTGGGTCGAGACGATCCGGCCCTGGCCGTCGTAGCCGGTGGTGGTGGTCAGGGCGAGGCCGCCGCTGTCCTTGATCTGCGCGGTGGGCACGCCGAGCGCCCAGTTGTACGTGGTCCGGTCCTGGCGGGCGTCGACCAGCAGGTCGGGCCAGGCGCGGAGCCGGGCGCCGGTGGTGGTGAGGGTGATCTGGTTCTTGATCTTGGCGGTGCCGTCGGTCGGCCGGCCCTCGTCGTAGGTCTTCACGGTGTGCTGGCGGGCGGGCAGTTGGGTGCCGGCCTTCGCCAGGACCGTCGCACCGGAGGTGGCGTCGGCGGCGAGGGTGATGCGGTGGAGCGGGTCGTAGACGTCGGTCTCCTGCTGGCCGTCCGCGCTGTAGGCGCTGCTGCTCGACAGGAGCCGGGCGCGTTCGGCGGAGGGCAGGGTGTCGATGCCGAGGTCGGCCAGCTGGGCCTTGGCCGCGGGGGTGGCCCCGAGGGCGAGCTCGCGGTTGCCCGCGGTCAGGCTGCGGACCTGGTGGCCCTGGTTGTCGTACTCGGTGGTGGTGACGTGGTGGCCCGGGGTGGCCTGGTTGACCTGGCGGCCGGAGGCGTTCAGGTAGGTGACGTTCGCCCTGGTGTAGTCGCCGGCGCCGAGGTCGGTGCCGTTGTTGGAGGCGGGGGCCTGGTCCGGCGGGAACACCGCGGTGGCGTCGGTCGGCAGGTCGCTCTGGCCCCACGCGGAGGCGGCGGACGCGGAGAGGTCCTCCGGTGCCTTCGCGCCGGAGAGCGGGACGCCGTAGACGACGGTGGTGGTGGCGGTGCCGTTCACGGTGCCCGTGGTGCCGGGGGCGAGGGTGTCGTGCCAGGCCTTCGTCAGCATGCCCGGGCCCGCGGCCGGGTTGGCGGTGACGGTGCCGTACGCCAGCGAGGTGGCGCGGGTGCCGCTGAGCTGGACGGAGGAGAGCAGGCCGTCGTCGGCGCCCTGGGTGTAGTAGGTGTACTGGTTCTGGCTGCTCTGGCCGAGCCGCGGGTCCCAGGTCTGGCGCAGCCGCCCGGCCGAGTCGTAGCGGTAGACGGCGACGTCGGTGGCGGTGGCCGCGGCGGCCCCGGGCGCGGTGCTCCAGAGCCTGATCGCGCTGACCTGCCCGGCGACGTCACCGAACTCGGTGTCGGTGGTGACGCCGGTGGCGGTGGTCGCGGTGGCGTAGACGAACTGCAGGACGCGGCAGCCCTTGGCGGCGACGTTGGCCGCGCACACGGCCGGGGTGGCCGCGGAGGTCGGCGCGATGACGAGCTTCGGCCGGGCCAGCGTCTTGCCGCCGACCACGGTCGTCTCCGACACCACGCTGGTGGTGGTGTTGGCCAGCCCGCCCTGGAGCGTGGAGGTCACCGTCCAGGTGGCGGCGGCCGGATCGGCCTTGGCGAAGGTGGTGACGGTGCCCTCGGTGCCGGAGAGCGTGAAGTCGGCGCCGAAGGAGCCGCTCAGGGTGAGATCCTCGCTGCCCGGTTCGGGCGTCCAGCCGTTGCCGGCCGCGTTTGAGGTGAAGGAGACGGCGGAGCCGTCGGCGGACATCACGCTGAGCGAGGTGCCGGAGGTCCTGCGGATCTCCGTGTACTCCGAGGCGGACAGGCTCGACGACACGCTGGACACCCAGTTGGGGCCGAAGACCGCTGCCTGGCCGTCCTGGCCGGCGGCGGCCCGCGGGTCACGCGAGGAGTGCGTGCGGCCGACCGTCATGCCGAACACCGACACGTCGGTGGCCGGGACCCTGAGGTCGCCGGTGAGCAGGTTCAGCGCGCCCGGGCCGACGTTCTCCGTCGCCGCGCCGTCGGCCTTGCGGTCGACGACGACCCGCACCGGCTCGGAGGAGACGGCGGCGGAGCCGGGCCCGGTGAAGTCCGCGCGGAGCTGGACGGTGCCGTCCGGGGTCACCGTGGAGGTGGCGTTCCAGGTGAGCGCCGGGCTCTTGCCCGCGGCGAGGGGCACGGGCCAGGCCGCCAGTGCGGCACCGCCGTTGGTGATGTCGCCGGCGGGGATCCGCGTCCAGGCGTCGGCGTCGGAGCGCCGCCAGGAGAAGGCCACCTGGTCGTACCGGGCGGCGTCGGCCTCGGCGGTGAGCGGCAGGCGCGCCGCGGTGCGGGTGCCGTCGTTCGGGGAGGTGACACCGCCCGCGCCGACCTGGAAGGTGTGGGTACGGGCCTCGGACTTGTTCTCCGCCCGGTCCACCGCCCGCACCTGGAGGGTGTTGGTGCCGGCCTTGGCCGGGGTCACGCTGAAGGTCACCGGCGCGGCGGAGCCGTTCGTCGCGACCTTCGTCCAGGTCGCGCCGTCGAGCGTCCACTCCAGGGCGTTCTGGTCACCGGCCGGCGGGGTCGCGGTGAAGGAACCGGCCTGGCCGGGGCCCTTGACCCACTGGCCCGACGGGTAGTCGGTGGAGGAGAGCGCGGCGGGCGCCGAGGGGGCGGAGGTGTCGACCGTGAAGGTGGCCCACGCCGACCAGTTGTTGTTGTAGTGCAGCCCGTCGTACGGGGAGGTGCGGAACTTGTACGTCTTGCCGTTGGCCAGCACACCGGCCGGGACCTTGACGGAGGCCGGGGCCCCGCTCGGCACGTACGGGGAGACCAGGACGTTGCCCACCTGGGTGTCGGTGGCGGTGTCGAAGATCTGGAAGGTGCCGTCGACCTTGTCGTTGTTCGGGTCGACGAAGGTGTCGCGCAGCGTGGGGGTGGTGGAGTTGACCCACCAGGTGCCGGCGGCGTCCTTGTAGAACGGGGAGCCGGCCTGCTGGTCCGTCCCGGTCCGGGGGCGGTAGTTGTAGGTCACCGTCAGCTTGGGGACGTTGGTCGCGGCGTTGGCGGAGTTCACCTCCTTCCAGTACTTGGTGTTGGTCTCGTCCGGGGCGCGCAGCCCCATGCCCGAGGTGGTGTTCTTCGCCGACGTCCAGGTCTGCACCAGGTTGGTGACGTCCGCGGTGATCCAGCCGTCGCCGCCGCAGGCGTCCCGGCCCTTGGTCTCGGTGCCGGTGGCCTTCTTGGAGTTCCAGGAGGGCTGCGACGTCCAGCGCGAGGCGGTCGAGGCGAGGCCGGTGTCCCAGATGTCCCACGCGTAGGGCTGGCAGTCGCTGTTGCCGGAGTGGAAGTTGTACAGCGACAGGCTGGCGTTGGTGATCAGCGCGTCCGCGATCGGCGCGGTGTTCCAGTTGATGAACGACCGGGCCTGGCGGGAGGAGCCGTCGGCGTTCTTGGTGCCGGAGTTGCCCCAGTAGATCTCGGTGTCGGCCGACCAGTCGACCGTCTCGCCCTGCTGCACCCGGGTGTCGAAGACGTTGCCGAGGGCCGTGGTGGAGGGGTCGACCGTCACCGGGTACTGCGTCTTCGGGTCCGCGAGGAACGCGGCGTCCGGCGTGAACACCAGGTCGATGCCGTCGCCGCGCTGAACGACCTTCAGACCGACCTTCGCCTGCCGGGCGTGCTCGCCGGAGCCCTCGGCGGCGGCCGTCGCGTCCCACATCACCGGCGCCGGGAGCACGGCCCGCCGCTCGCCGGTGCGCTTGTCGGTGAACAGCACGCCGCCGTCCGGCTGGACCTCGGCCTTCAGGCCGTCGGCCTTCAGCGGCATCGTGTACGAGAACCCGGCGGCGCTCGGGCGCTGCTTGAGCACCGTGTACTGCTCGAAGCCGGTCCGGGTGGCCTCCACGACCAGGTCGGCCGCGCCGTCCGCGATCGCGTCCCGGTAGGTGGCCTTGGTGCCGTCCAGGGCGGGCTTGGGCAGGCCGCCCCGCCACTGGAGCTCGACCTGCTGGTCGCCCTGTCCGAGGGTCACCAGGGTGCGGGCGTCGTCCGGGGCCGCCGCCTGCGCGTGCAGCAGCGACTTCGCCCGGGTGCCGCCGGCACCGGCGAGCCGCAGCGCGTTCGGGTGGGCCTTCGGCGCCACCGACCCGTCCGCGCCGGCCTGGAGGCCGAGGTCGACGTCCACCCACTGGCCGTCACGCTGGAAGCGGACCGGGCCCGCGAACAGCTCGGTGGTGAGCGAACCGTCCTTGTTCACCCACGTCGTCGACGTCTCCGTACGCTCGGAGAGCGCCTCCACCCGCTGCCCGGACAGCCGGGCCGCGACCCTCGCCGACGGCACGTCGGCGGCGGAGGTGGCCCACTGCCCGGCTCCCTTGCCCGCCTTCGCCGCCGCGTCCGGTGATGCGTTCGGCGTCGCGGCGAGGGCCGTCTCGGACCCGGCCAGCAGCGACACCGCCACGGCCAGGGCCAGCGACCCGCTCAGCGCCCGCATGCCAACAGGCCTGCTGGGTCTGCGTCCTGTGGTTATCCGTCTGTTCATCTCGACTCCTTGAAAACACCGTCGCTCGACGGCGCTCTCGGAGCATAGGAGTGGGCGGCAAGATCAAAGATGGGGTCAAATAGCGCCAAAGGATCATCAAATAATGATCTTGTTTCGACAAGATTCACGTGATCGTGATCATGGCGTAGGCAACCGCGGGCGCCGTGCCCGCGTTGTCGTCATCCGCACTGCGGGAGCCGCGGCGGGGGCGTGGACGTCGGTCCGGGCAGGGGCCCGGGCACGGGTCTGGGCACGGGTCCGGGCGTGGTCTACGATCCGCCGAGGGGATTCTCGACGTATCGCGGTACGCGAGTGCCGCGCTGGGATGGGGGCGGGGCATTGTCGCCGGCGGACGTGGTGCGGGAGTCGGCGAGAGCCGGGCGGATCGTGCTGTTCGAGGAGTCCGCGCGCGACGGCGCGCAGGCCAAGACCCTGATGAGCGCCGGATTCCGGGTGCGGCTGGCCCGGGAACAGGGGGCGGTGTTCGGCGCGGACGGGCCCCGGCACGTGGTGTTCGCGGCCGGCTTCCCCTCGGTGTGCGGGCAGGAGTTCGAGGCGACCCGGCAGGTGGCGCTGGAGGCACAGGATTCGGTGAGCCCCTCGGCGATCTGCCGGGGCACGGTGGCCGACGTGCGGCTGGCGCTGAGCGCGGTGCGGGGCGCGGCGCACGCGCGGGTGATGGTGATCGTGGCCGCTTCCGAGGCGACCGCCCGCGCCCTCGTCCACAGCGGCGCCCGCGAGGCCCTGGCAGACGGCCTGGACGTGCTGAAGGCGGCGGCGGACCTGGCGGACGGCACGGCGGTGGACGTGTGCCTGGTGGACGCGCCCCGCGCGGACCACGCCCTGGTGGCCGAGTACGCGGGGGCGATGACCGCCCACGGCGCGGGGACGATCGTGCTCGCCGACACCGTCGGCGACCTGTTGCCCGGTCAGACCCGGGCCCTCTTCCGCCGGGTCGCCGCCGACGCGGGGCCGGATACCGTCCTGGTCTCGCACCTGCACAACGACCTCGGCCTCGGGCTGGCCAACACCCTGGCCGCACTGGAGAGCGGGGCGCGGGTGGCCGCCTGCTCCTGGCTGGGCATGGCCGAGCGCAGCGGCATGGCCGCCACCGAACAACTGCTCTTCCTGCTCGCCCACGACCGCGCGAAGGCCGAACAGGTGCTGGGGCCCGGCTGCGAACCGTGGTGGACGCAGCCGGACCTGACCCGGCTGCCCGGGATCGCGCGGATGGTCTCCGCCGAGACCGGGATCCCGCTCACCGTCACCACCCCGATCGTGGGCACCGGCGTCGCCACCATCTCCACCGGGACCCCGTTCACCCACCCGCGGACCTTCCAGCCCTACGACCCGCACCAGCACCTGGGCCTGGCTCCGACCGTGGTCCTCACCCACCTCGCCAGCCGGCGCGTGCTGCAAGCCGTCGCCGAGCGGCTCGGCCACCGACTGGACCAGGCCCAGACCGGCACCGCCCTGGCCTGGGCCAAGGACCGCGCCTACCGCCTGAACCAGGCCGTCGTCCCCGACGCCGACTTCGCCGCCTACCTCGAAGGCCTGACCGCCACCACCCCCACACCGTGAACGGACCCGCCCCCATGCCCGCCACCGCCCGGCTCGACACCGGCACCGCCGCCCGCACCCTGACCGCCGGGCGGGCCGTCATCCTGCCCAACCCCAGCCCCCTGACCTACGTCGCCACCGCCACGAACCCCCAGGCCGTCAACAACGCCAAGGGCCGCCCCGTCGACCAGGAAGTCGCCCTGTGGGTCCACGACGACACCACCTGGGCCGACCTCGCCACCCGACTGGACCTGACACCGACCGCCCTGCACACCGCACTCACCCTGCTGCGCGACCACCTGGTCACCCTGCTGGTCCCCGTCCGCGCCGACACCCCGCCGGCCTGGGCCGCCCCCGCCCTGCGCGACGGCCACCTGCTCCTCTTCGGCGCACGCTGGCAGCCCCTGACCCCGCTGCTCACGCTCTTCCCGCGCCTGTACGTCAGCAGCGCCAACCGCACCGGACACCCGCCGGCCGCCACCGCCGACCAGGCAGCGGCCATGTTCGGACCCGACACCCCCGTCGTCGACGCCGACGCCCTGCGCGACACCGCAACCCCCCACGCCGCCACCACCATGCTGCGCATCGCCCCCGACGGCGGCCTGGCCCACATCCGGCACGGCGCCCAGGACCGGGCCCACGGCGCCGACCCGGCCTGCTACCTGGAACACCTCCGTGCGGCGACGACCCACTGAGCCCCCTGCCTTCGGCCGATGGCTGGGTGCCACGGGATCGTGGTGGCAGGGGAGTCGACCGCATCGTCGGATGCAGGGTGCGTCAGTGGGATCCGAGTGCGGCGAAGTGCGGCGAACCGGCCGAGCCGTCCCGCCTGTCGGGGGAGGGGGATGCCCCGCTCGGGCCGAGGGCCACGACGGCGCCGGCCGCACCGGACGGCTCGCCGGCCGTGAGTGTCAGAGGTGCGCGGTACCGTCGCGGCATCCGACCGGAGGAGGACCACATGGCGACCAGGTGGAGCTTGACGATCGACTGCGCCCACCCGGCGAAGTTGGCCGCGTTCTGGGCACTGGCGTTGGGCTATGCGGAGAAGCCCGCACCTGCGGGATTCGGGAGTTGGGAGGAATGGCTCTCCCACTACGGGGTCCCGGAGGACGAGTGGGACGACGGCGCGTACCTCTGCGATCCCGACGGGGTGGGCCCCACGATGTCCTTCCTGAAGGTGCCGGAGCCGAAGGCGGTGAAGAACCGGGTGCACGTGGACGTCCAGGTCGGTGGCGGCCGTGAGACACCGTGGGAGGTGCGATGGCCGCGCGTCGTCGAGGCGGTGGCGCGGTTGACCGCCGCGGGCGCGACCGTGGTCAGCGAGGAGGAGTTGGACGGCAGGCCCGATCACGTGGTGATGGCCGACCCGGAGGGAAACGAGTTCTGCGTGGTCTGACCGCCGAACTCCACTCCGGGCACCGGCTCGGGTCGCCGGGCCGGGTCGCCGCCGTAGGCGCGCAGGAAGACGTCCACGGCCGCTTCGGCGAGGGCGCGCAGGTCGGGCGCGGGGGTGTCGGAGCGGTAGTCCAGGGGGCCGGTGAGGAGGGCGAGGAGGTGTTCGGCGGCCTGTTCGGGATCGCACGGGCGCAGGCGGCCGGTGAGGGCCAGTCGGGCCAGGCGGTCGGCGAGGGCGGCGCGCACCCGTAGCGCGGTGCGGTCCCGAACGCCCGCCGCCACGTCGGGGAACTGCGCGGCCTGGGCGCTGGTCAACCGCCTTACGGCACTGGCCTCTTCGCTGCCGTGCACCTCCAGCAGCGCGTGGCCGGCGCCGACCAGGGCCGGCCGCGGGTCGCCGTCCTCGGGCAGCCCGCGCAGCCCCTCGACGGCGGCCAGGCCGGCCTCCGAGAGCCGGTCGGCGGCCGCGAGGACGGCCTCGCGAAAGAGCGCCTCCTTGTCGTCGAGGTGGTTGTAGACGGTCGGCTTGGCGACGCCCGCCTCCTGGGCGATCTCCTGGACGCACGCCTGCGCGTATCCGCGCCGGGCGAAGACTGTGAACGCGCCGTCCAGGATGGCCTGGCGCCGCTCGACCCGCCCACGGGGCTTGCGCCCGGCCCCGGTTGACACTTCTGAACTCATGGGTTCAGTCTAACGGCGAACCAGATGGGAAGATTTTCTGAACCAGCTGGTTCAGTCATGACGTCGATGACACCAGGGATGGGACCGCCCGTGATCGTCCACATGCTGCGCTTCGCCTTCAAGGACTCCGCGACCGAGGAGGACCGCGAGCGGGTGCTCGCACTGATGCGGCGTACGGCCGCCGTGGAGTCGGTGTCGTTCTCGACCGTCGGCCCCGCCCTGGGGGCGCAGGACGGCTTCACCCACGCCTACTGCGTGGGCATCGCGGACCTGGCGGCGCTGCGGCGCTACATGCACGACCCGGTCCACCTGGCCGGCGATCCGCAGATCATGCCGCATCTGGCCAGGATCGCCATCGGACCCGACCTGTCCGACGACCCTGACCCGGGGCTGGCCGCGAAGGTCCTGGGCCTGCACGAGGAGAAGACCGCCCTGTACCCGCAATGGGCCGAGCAACTCGGGCCGCTGCTCGCGGGATAGGCCGGGCGAGGCAATGCCCTCCCGCCGCCCCGGGAGGCCGGGGCGGCGGGAGGGGCGGAGGGGCGGCGGGGGCGTCAGGCTCCGAAGGAGACCTGGTCGACCGTCCAGAAGGCGCTGTTGGTGCCCGTGTAGCGGAACTGCAGGCGCGCGGTGGTGGCGCCGGTCGGCACGGTGACGGGCAGGTGCTCGACGGTGTTCAGGTCGGCGCGGTAGGACTTCACCAGCTGCGGGGCGCCGTCGTCGAAGACCACGTACACGTCGCCGGTCTGCGGGCCGTCGACCTTGTAGTTCGTCGCGAAGGACAGCGTGGCCCGGCCGAGGCCGGCGACCGGGTAGGCCGGGCTGACCAGGGTGGAGTCGAACTGGCCGGCGCCGTGCGCCTTGTCGTCCCACTCGTCGGAGTCGGCGACCGCGAAGACGTTGCGGGCCCGCACGTTGGTCTCCCGGCTCTGCCCGAGCTGGGTGGCGCTCCAGAACTCGTCGGTGGCGAAGGCCCAGCCGCGCCACTCCGTCACCCCGCCGCTGGGCATCCGGGAGTTGTCGATGCTCCAGCCGGCGGGCGGCGTGTGCGTCCAGCCGCGGACCGCGGCCGGGATGCCCGTCTCGTCCACCCGGCCCTGGAGGGCGGGGCGCAGCGCGTCGAAGGCGTCCGGGGTGATCTCGTCGATCGGCTGCCCGTCCAGGCGCCAGGCGGGGTCGATCGCGGCGCCCTCGTGCTTGAGGACGGTCGGCGCGATGTCCACGGGCTTGACGTCGTAGCGCCGGGAGCCGGCCGGGTAGCCGGCGCCGTCGGCGATCACGAAGGTCTGCCGCTCGTTGGCGCTGTTGCCGCCGTGCCCGCCGGCGTCGGTGTGTCCGTGGTCGGTGGTGACGACGATCAGCCAGTCCTCCGAGCCGTACGTGGGGCGGGACTTGACGGCCTGCACGACCTGGCCGACGAGTGCGTCGACGGTGTGGATGGCGGCCGCGTACTGGGCGCTGGCGCCGCCGGAGGCGTGCCCGGCCTCGTCGATCCCGTCGAAGTGCAGGAAGGCGGCGTCCGGGTTGCCGTGGGCGAGGTAGTCGGCGGCGTCGGAGGCGGTCTTGGCGTCGTTCTCGCTCTCGGCGATCCGCAGGTCGGCCTTGCCGTTGAAGACGCTGCCGGTGATCGGGTTCCACGAGCCGATCACCAGCGTGGAGGCGGCCGGGTCGGCGGTCTCCAGGCGGCTGGCGAAGTCCGGGTACTGGTCGAACCGGGCGCCGGTGAAGGCGTTGTCCTTGACCTGGTGCTTGTCGGGCCACACGCCGGTGGCGATGGTCGACCAGCCGGGCCCGGAGAGGGTCGGTGCCAGCGGGTTGGCGTACAGGTTGCTGGTGGCGGTCATGCCGCCGGCCATCAGCGCCTTGAGGTTGGGCGCGTCGGCGGTCACCAGCTTGTCGTAGCGGGTGCCGTCGACGCCGATGACCAGGGTCTTGGCCTGCTTGGTGCCGTCCGGCAGGCCCTTGTAGGCCGGGGCGGCCGGGGCGGCCAGGGCGGCCAGGGCGGCGGGGGAGGCGCCGGCGGGCGCCGACGGCAGCAGCACGGTGGCCGCGGCGGCTACGGCGGTGGCCACGGCGACGGTCCGGATGGAGCGGGGGATACGCACGGGGGCTCCCAACTAGGGGGCGACGCGGTGCGGTTGCACCGGCATCGAGGATGGGGCGCCCGTACGAGGAGGAGCCCTCGCCGGATCCACGGTTGTATGAACAACCGCCGAAATTCAGTCCAGACCGGTTACCATTTCGTGATCTCAGCGGCGCGGAACCGCCACCCGATGGCGCCGGACCGCCGCTCGATAGGGTGGCGCGGTGAACCACGGCACCCCCCGGCCCCCCGTCGCCCCCGTCCGCTCCGGCGTCCCCGACCACGGCCGGGTGCCCAAGTACTACCTGGTCAAGGCCCAACTCGAAGACCTCATCGCCGAATTGGGCCCCGGCGGGCGCCTGCCCACCGAAGCCGACCTCGCCGAACGCCACCACGTCGCCCGCGCCACCGTCCGGCAGGCGCTGCGCGACCTCCTCCTCGAAGGCCGCCTGCGGCGCCAGGGCCGCGGCACCGTCGTCGCCGGTCCCAAGATCGAACAGCCGCTCTCCCTCGCCAGCTACACCGAAGGCGTCACCCGCCAGGGCCTGCGCCCCGGCCGCACCCTCATCACCCTCGACCGCCTCCCCGCCGACCCGCCCATGGCCCAGCGCCTCGCCGTCCCCGAAGGCGAACCCCTCTGGCACCTGGAACGCGTCCTGCGCGCCGACGAGGAGCGCGTCGGCCTGGAGTCCACCTACGTCCCCGTCGCCCGAGTCCCGCACCTGGAGCGGGAGTTCGACCCCGAAGGCTCGTTCTACGGCTACCTGCGCGAGTGCGGCCTGCGGCTCGGCGGCGCCGACGAACGCATCGAGACCGTCCTCGCCACACCCCGCGAAGCCCTGCTCATCGGCACCCCGCCCGCCCTGCCCATGCTGCTGCTCCACCGCCGCAGCCGCGACGCCGCCGGCCACCCCCTCGAACAGGTCCGCACCCTCTACCGCGGCGACCGCTTCAGCTTCACCCTCGCCCTGCACGCCCCGGACGCGGACTGAAGCCGGCACTGCGGTCCTCGCGGCAGGTGCGCGTACCAGTATCGGTTCCCGGCCCGTGCTGCGCCCGTCCGGTTCTCGTCCCATGCTGGAAGAGAGAAGGGGGGTACGGCGGCAGAGGAAGTGGTGGGGATGCGGACCGTTGTGGACCTCACGCGTTGCCAGGGCTACGCACAGTGCGTGTTCCTCGCGCCGAAGGTGTTCCAGCTGCACGGCGAGGAGGGGCTGCTGTACGCCCCGGCCGTCCCCGACGACCAGGTCGAGCGCGTGCGCCAGGCCGCGGCGGCGTGCCCGGTCCAGGCCATCCTGCTCGGTGAGGAGGTGAGCGCTGATGGCCGGTGACCAGAGGGCCGGTTACCAGACCGAGGGCCGGATCGTCGTCGTCGGCGCGTCGCTGGCCGGGCTGCGCGCCGCGGAGGCGCTGCGGGAGGAGGGCTTCACCGGCTCACTGACCGTGGTCGGCGAAGAGCCCCATCCGCCCTACGACCGGCCGCCGCTGTCCAAGCAGGTGCTGCTGGGCCACGCCGCGGCGGACTCCACCGGGCTGCCGATGCGCCGCGATCCGGACGCCGAATGGCGGCTGGGCGTACGCGCCACCGGCCTGGACCCGCTGGGGAAGCGGGTGATGCTGGCCGACGGCGAGTCGCTGCCGTACGACCGGCTGCTGATCGCCACTGGGACCCGGGCGCGCCCCTGGCCCAATCCGCAGGAGGGCGCCCTGGACGGGGTGTTCACCCTGCGTACCCGCGAGGACGCCGGCGGTTTGGCCGAGCGGTTGGCCGCCGGGCCACGGCGGGTGCTGGTGATCGGCGGCGGTTTCACCGGCTCGGAGATCGCCTCGGCCTGCCGGGAACGCGGACTGGACGTCACCGTCGCCGAACGCGGCCCCGCACCCCTGGTGGGCGCGCTCGGCGGCACCCTGGCGAAGCTCGCGGCCGCCATGCAGCGCAACCACGGTGTGGACCTGCGCACCGGCGTGACGGTCACCGCCCTGCGCGGGGACGACGGCGGCCGCTTCACCGGCGCGGAGCTGTCCGACGGCAGCCGCGTCGAGGCGGACGTGTGCGTCGTGGCGCTGGGAGCGGTCCGCAACGTCGAGTGGTTGGCGGATACCGGCCTGGCGGCGGGCCCACGCGGAATCGCCTGCGACGCCGGGTGCCGCGCCTTCAACATGTACGGAATCGTCACGGACGACGTCTTCGTCGCCGGCGATGTCTCCCGCTTCCCCCACCCGCTGTTCGGCTACCAGATGCTCTCCCTCGAACACTGGGGGAACGCGGTCGAACAGGCCGGGGTGGCGGCCCACAACATGGTCAGCCCAGGTCCGCTGCGGCGCCCGCACCTCGCCCTCCCGACGTTCTGGTCGACCCAGTTCGGGCTCAACATCAAGTCGGTGGGCGTGCCCACCTTCTCCGACCACGTGGTCATCGCCCAGGGCTCCCTGGAGGCACGCCGTCTGGCGATGGTCTACGGCTACCAGGGGCGGGTCACCGCGGCGGTCACCGTCGACATGGCCAAGTCGCTCGACTACTACCGGCACCTGATCGAGACGGCTGCGCCCTTCCCGCCCCCGCCCGGCGCGGCGGACCGCGCGCTCGCGGCGGACATCCCGATCCCGTCCGACGTGCCGGATCCGAAGGGGCTGTCCCACGGCCCCACCGTGGCGCTCACCGGATACCTGCCCGACCGTCGACTGACCGTGGTGCAGCCCGGACGCTGACCCACGTCCCGCCCAAACGACGAGGAGCCACCATGGACTCCGACACCCTGCTGGCACGGATCACCGACTACGCGAACCGCCCCGACCCCTACCCGCTGTACGCGGAACTGCGCGAGGCCGGTCCCGTCGTGCGGCAGGCGGACGGCAGCTACCTGATCGGCACCTACCACGAGGTCGCCGCCCTGCTCCACGACCCACGGATGAGCGCCGATCCCCGCACCTGTGGCGAGACGACGCGCAAGCCGCCGTTCCTGCGGCTCGACGACCCGGAGCACCACAGACTGCGCACCCTGGCCATGCGGCCGTTCGGCCCCCCGCACAGCCCGCACCGGGTCGATGCCATGCGCGACGAGATCGTCCGGCTCACCGGGGAACTGGTGCAGCCGTTCCAGGCGGGCGGCCGGATCGACATCGTCGACGACCTCGCCTACCCGCTGCCCGTCACGGTGATCTGCCGCCTGCTCGGCGTGCCGCGTGAGGACGAGCCGCTCTTCAGGGCGTGGTCCGACGCGATCGTCGCGTCCGCCGACGTCCGGCCCGAGGAGGACCCCTCCGAGCGGGACGAGGCGGGCGCCCAGGCGGGCGAACAGGCGCGGGTCGAGATGGGCCTGTACCTGGCGGGCCTCGCCGAGAAGCGCCGTGGCAATCCGAGCGACGACATGCTCTCCGCCTTCGCCAACGAACCGGACCCGGCCCTGCGGCTCACCCAGGAGGAACTCGCGGAAACCGCCGTGCTGCTGCTCATCGCCGGACACGAGACCACGGTGAACCTGATCACCAACGGGGTGCTCACCCTGCTGCGTCAGCCCGAGCAGCTGGACCGGCTGCGTCGCGAACCGGAGCTGCTGCCGCGAGCGGTGGAGGAACTGCTGCGCTACGAACCCCCGGTCCACATGCGCGAGCGCATCCCCCTCGCCGACATCGACGTCGGCGGCACCACCCTCCCCCGAGGCGCCACCGTCGTGCTCGCGCTGGCCTCGGGCAACCGCGACCCCAAGCGGTTCCACGCGCCGGACCGGTTCGACCCCACCCGCCCGGACAACCAGCACCTCGGCTTCGGCAGCGGCATCCACCTGTGCTACGGCGCACCGCTCGCCCGCATCGAGGCCGAGGCCGCGCTCGGTGCGCTGATCCCCCGCCTCGGCGCGGCACGCCTGGTCCAGGATCCACCCCCCTACCGGCAGAACGCCATGCTCCGCGGCCCTCGCCACCTGCCCGTCCACCTCTGAGGCCGCTCGGTTCAGTGCGACGCAGGTCAGCCGCGGGGCAGCACGCCCAGGAGGGTCGCGGTCAGGGCCTGCTTCAAGTAGTCCTTCAGCTCCAGGTGGAAGCGGGCCAGGTCGGGCTCGGCCTGGTAGGCCGCCTGGAGGCTGGGCGGGGGTGTGCTGTACGCCGAGAGCGCGCCGGCCATGACCATGGTCTGCAGGCTGAACAGTGTCGCGTTCTCGCCCAGCTCCGGCAGGTACTTCAGGACCAGGGCGGTCATGGTTGTCAGGCGGTCCAGGGAGGCGCGCTTGTAGCGGGCCACGACCTCGACGGAGACGTTGTGTTCCAGGACGCTGCCCTGTGCGCCGAAGAGGTCGCACAGCACGGCCCGGCTGGAGAGCGAGCGGCTGAGGATCTCGGCGACCCCCGCCGCTCGCTCGGCCATGGGTAGGTCCTCGTCGATGCCGGCCGCCAACTCGCCTGCCAGTTCCGTCAGCCACTCCCGCAGGAAGCGGTCCAGCAGTTCCAGCAGCACCGCCTCGCGGGACTCGAAGTAGCGCAGCACGTTCGGCTTCGCCAGGCCCACCCGGCGGCTGAGCTCGTTCAGGGTGACCGCGGCCACGGGCATCTCGTCGAGCATCGCCGACGCCGTGTCGAGGATCGCCCGTCGACGCATCTCCCGCTGCTCTTCGGTTCGCGCCCGCTGGAAAGTCATGATCACCAGACTAGCTTAGGTACCTGCGGTACGTTGACAACGTACCGAAAGTACTTTAGCGTCGTACACAAGATACCTTCGGTACGTTAATTGGTCGGGAGCCTGGCATGAGCGAGAAGTGGACGACGGCGAACATTCCGGACCAGCGTGGGCGGGTGGCCGTGGTGACCGGGGCCAACACCGGACTGGGGTACGAGACCGCCAAGGCGCTCGCCGAGCGCGGGGCGTCCGTGGTGCTCGCCGTGCGCAACGTGGAGAAGGGCGAGCAGGCCGCGGCCCGCATGACCGGCGACGTGACCGTGCAGGCGCTGGACCTGACCTCGCTCGACTCCGTCCGGACCGCGGCGGCCGCGCTGCGGTCCCGGCTCGACCGGATCGACCTGCTGATCAACAACGCCGGCGTGATGTACACCCCGAAGCAGACCACCCGGGACGGCTTCGAGATGCAGTTCGGCACCAACCACCTCGGCCACTTCGCGCTCACCGGGCTGCTGCTGGACCTGATGCTGCCGGTGCCCGGCTCGCGCGTGGTGACGGTCAGCAGCACCGGCCACCGCATCCGGGCCGCGATCCACTTCGACGACCTGCAGTGGGAGCGGTCGTACAGCCGGGCCGCCGCCTACGGTCAGTCCAAGCTGGCCAACCTGATGTTCACGTACGAGCTGCAGCGTCGGCTCGCCGCGCACGGCACCACCGTCGCGCTGGCCGCGCACCCCGGAATGTCCAGCACCGAGCTCGCCCGCAACACCCCCGCGGCCGTCCGGCTTCCGCTCACCTGGCTCGCGCCGCTGATCACCCAGACGGCGGCGATGGGCGCGCTGCCGACGCTGCGGGCGGCCACCGACCCCGCCGCGCTCGGCGGCCAGTACTACGGCCCCGGCGGACGCTACGAGGTCATGGGCCACCCCCGGCTGGTCACCTCCAGCCCGGAGTCGTACGAGGCGGCCGTCCAGCAGCGGCTGTGGGCCGTCTCCGAAGACCTCACCGGGGTGGAGTTCCCCGTCGTCCGGTCCGGGCAGAACCCGTCTCCCTCCGGATCGGCCGGCACGATGTAGCCCGCGCCGGCAGGAGGCGCCGGCTCGTCGCGGAGCTGGTGGGCGGCGCCGAGATCCACGAGGCGCTCGCACTCCGCGCGGGCCAGGGTGGCGTCGTCCTATGCGGGGCCGATCGCGTCCACCGTGGTGGGCCCGGCGGTTGCCGCCGGTGTGCGGAGAATCCGGCGGACGGCGTCGCGGAGCCAGCGGTGGGCCCCGTCGGCCGTGTGCCGGGGGTGCCAGGCCATGCCGATGGTCAGTGGCGGCAGGGCCAGGGGGATGTCGAGGAGGTGCAGTCCGAGGGCGCCCGCGTCGTGGGTGAGGGGCGAGGGGGCGGCGCCCGGGAGTGCGGCGGGTACCAGGCAGACGAGGTCGCTGCGGGTGGCGAGGATCATCGCGGCCAGGTGGCTGGGCAGGACGATGTTGACCCGCCGGTGGAGGTCGTGCGCGGCCAGGGCGGTGTCGAGGGGGCCGGTGAACCGGCCGCGGCGGCTGACCGCGATGTGGTGGGCGGCGGCGAGCCGGGCCGGGGTCAGCGGCCCTTCGGTGAGCGGATGGCCGGGCCGGACGGCCGCGACCATGCGGAGGCTGACCAGTTCCTCGACCCGGGTTTCGGGGTCCACGTGGTCGATGGATCCGACCTCCAGGTCGATCCGGCCGTCGCGCAGGGCGGGCCCGGCCTCCAGCTCTTCGGCCCGGACCCGGAACGAGACCCCCGGCGCCTCCCGCCGGGCCAGTTCCAGCAGACCCGGAACCAGCGCCGCACCCACCAGGTCGGCGGCCTGGAGGGTGAAGGTGTTGCGGAGGCCGGCCGGGTCCACGCTCGTGCCGGGGCTGAGCAGCGCTCCGAGGCTGCGCACCACGGTGGCGGCCTCCTCGCGCAGGGCCTCGGCGCGCGGGGTGGGAACCATGGTCTGCCCGGCCCGGACCAGCAGGGGGTCCTGGAGGATGCGGCGCAGCCGGGCCAGGGTGCGGCTCATGGCGGCGGGCGAGGTGTGCAGCCGTGCGGCGGCGCGGGTCACGCTGTGCTCGGTCAGCAGAGCGTCCAGGGCGATGGCGAGATTGGCGTCGATGACCGGATCAGGGCTGCTCACCAGCATTGTTCCATTTCAGGCAATGATTCCGTGCTGAAGTTCCCATTGTGGCAGCACGGCGGATCTCAGCAGGATGAGGGCATACCGAAACCAGCACGACCTGCGAGGTTTTTCATGATCGTCATCACCGGCCCCACCGGGAACATCGGCCGCCACCTCCTCTCCCAGCTCCTGGAGTCCGCGCCCGCCGCGGGCGAGGAACTGCGCGTCATCGTGCGCGATCCCGCCCGGCTCCCGGACGCGGCGCGCGGACGCGTCGAGGTGGTCACCGGCTCCCACGCGGACGCCGAGGTCCTCGACCGGGCCTTCGAGGGCGCGGACGCGGTCTTCTGGCTCGTCCCCCCGGACGCCTCCCTGACCCCGTACGACGCGTACAGCGGTTTCACCCGCGCCGCCACCGAGGCGCTCGTCGCCCACGGCGTCGGCCACGTCGTCGGCGTCTCCGCGCTCGGCCGCGGCACCCCGCTCGCCGACCGGGCCGGCCTCGTCACCGCCTCCCTCGCCATGGACGACCTCATCGCCGGCACCGGCGTCGCCTACCGGGCCCTGGCCAACCCGTCCTTCTTCGAGAACCTCCTGGAGGAGGCCGACTCGATCCGCGAGAAGGGCGTCTTCACCGACTCCGTCGACGCCGACCGCAAGGCCCCCTTCGTCGCCGTCGCCGACATCGCGGCCGCGGCCGCCGGTCTGCTGCTGGACCGCTCGTGGACCGGCACCGGCAGCGTCCCGGTCCTCGGGCCGCAGGACCTGTCCCCGAACGACCTGGCCCGCATCATGACCGAGCAGTTCGGCCGCCCCGTCCGCTACGAACGCCAGTCGTTCGACGAGCTGTACACCGACCTCGTCGGCTACGGCCTCAACGAGGCGTTCGCCCGGGGCATGGTCGACATGAAGCGGGCCAAGGACGACGGCCTCGACGCCGGCGTCGCCCGAACCCCGGACACCGCCTCCCCCACCGGCTTCGAGCAGTGGTGCGCCCGGACCCTCAAGCCCGCCGTCCTCTCCTGAAGTCGAGCACCCAGCGCCGGGCACACCGTGGAGCCCGGCGTACGGCGAACCAGGACCACCACCCACCCGCCGCTTTGGAGGCACCCCGATGTCCGCTGAAATGTCCGCTGAAATGTCCGCTGAAAAGTCCGAACCGCCGGTCACGGCGTTCATGCTGGTCAAGACCACGCCCGAATGGCTCGCCCTGACCGTCCAGGAACGTGTGGACGCCTTCACCACCCAGGTCCTGCCGGCCATCAAGGCCAGGACCACCGGCGTTCGGTCGCGCTTCTACGACACGGAGTTCTACTCCGCTCGCGTCACCGACGTCTGGGTGTGGGAGGCCGACGACCACCACGCCTACCAGCTCCTCGTCGACGCACTGCGCGAAACCCCGTTCTGGGACCGCTACTTCGAGGTCGTCGACCTCCTCGTCGGCACCGAGAACGGCTACGCCCGGACCTACGGCCTCGAACCCGTCGCGACCATCGCCACCTGACGCAACGCCCTCCTGCCTACCAGGACAACGGGATGTCCCAGCGAGCGCCTCGGCCCTATCGCAGGGCGCGGAAGAACGTCCTGATGTCGCCGGTCAGGGCGACGGGTTCCTCCATGGCGGCGAAGTGGCCGCCGCGTTCGAACTCGGTCCAGTGCGTGATGTTGGCCGTGCGTTCGGCGAGGGGACGGACGGGCAGGACGATGTCGTGCGGGAAGACCGCGACGCCCAGCGGGACTTCGGAACGCCGGGGCCACCCCTGGGCGCGGGCGTTCTCGTAGTACAGGCGCGCCGAGGAGGCGGCGGTGTTGGTCAGCCAGTACAGCATGACGTCGGTCAGCAGCCGGTCCCGGTCGATCGCTCCGCCGGGCCGGTCGGTCGCGTCGGTCCATTCCTGGAACTTCTCCGCGATCCAGGCCAGTTGCCCGGCGGGGGAGTCGGCCAGGCCGTAGGCCAGGGTCTGCGGGCGGGTGGACTGGATGGCCCGGTACCCGGCGTCGTTCCCGCTCGCGAACCGCTCGTATCCGGCGAGGCGGACCCGGTCGTCGGGGGTGAGGTCGGGCGGGAACGGGCCCGGGGTGAACGGCCCCCGGCCCTCGAACACACCGCGGACGCCGTCCTCGCGCCGCTCTACTACCGCGCCGTCTTCACCGACCTGCCGCTGACCGCCGAATGGACCCGCACCCTCGTGTCGCGCCTGCTGCCGCCCGGTCCGGTCCGGCAGCAGGCCTCCTGAGGTTCGCAGGAGACCCGAAGAACCTGTTCGCTCAGTGGATGCGAGTCGCGGTACTTCCGGGGTCGGGGAGTCGGCCGGGACGCGTCGGCGGGCACCGGTGTCCGCTCGGCCGTGGGGCGAGGGCCTTAGGGCCCTCGCTCGGCACCACCGGCTCGGCGGATGCTTGAATCACCGGCGCTCCCCGCCGAGAACAGGGAGTGATCAACCATGACCACCGAAACCGCCCTCACCACTGCGGATCTGCACCTGTTGGCCGAAGCCGGAGGCCTGGCGCCCTCGCTGCACAACAGCCAGCCCTGGCGCTTCCGTCCCACGCCCGACCTGCTCGGCCTGGAGGTCCGCGCCGAGCTGAGCCGGGCCGTTCCGGCCGCCGACCCGGCCGGCAGGGCGCTGCACATCTCGATCGGCGCCGCCCTGTTCAACCTGCGGGTGGCCGCCGCCCACCTCGGCCGTGAGGCCGCCGTCCGGCTGCTGCCGGCCGGCGAAGGCGCGCAGCCGTGTGCCGTGCTCGACCTGTCCGGGCCGGCCCGCACACCGCTGCCCTTCGGCGCCGACCTCTACCCGGCCATCGCCGGGCGCCACTCCAGCCGGCAGCCGTTCACCAACCGGGACGTCCCCGAGGCACTGGTCGCCGAGCTCATCTCGGCGGGCCGGGACGAAGGCGTCACGCTCACCGTGCTGGAGGAGGACGGGGTGCGCCGCGTGCTCGCCCTCACCTCCGAAGCCGAGGCCGCGATGGCCGCCGACGTCACCCGCGAGGCCGAGACCCGCAGCTGGCTCCGGCTGGAGCCCTCCTACGACGGCATCCCGCTCGCCGCCCTCGGCTCGCACGACCGCGACGCCCGCGTCCCGATGCGCGGCTTCGCCGGTCACCCGCCGCGCCACAGCACCCCGGCCGAACGTTTCGAGGCGCTGCCGCAACTGGCCACCCTCACCACCCACCTCGACAGCCGGGCGGACTGGCTGCGCACCGGACAGGCCATGGAACGGGTGTGGCTGCTGGCCACCGTCCGCGGCCTGCGTGCCTCCGTCCTGCACCAGGCCGTCGAGATCTCCGACACCCGCTGGCGCCTGCGCGACCCGCACGAGGGACCCGGGCACGTCCAGCTCGTGCTGCGCCTCGGCTACGGCCCGTCCGGTGCGGCCAGCCCGCGTCGTCGGGTCGAGGACGTCCTCGACCCGGCCTAGAAGACCGATGAAGATGTTCCTCCGCCCGTTTCCTGCACGGGGAGACGGGCGGGAGACGGGCGGGAGCGTAACGGCTTCGCAGGGGGAGCCGCGCAGGGGTGCGGGGTCAGCCCGGCGGGCTCGCGAGCGTGCGCGACATGCCGTCGAGTGCCAGGTGCACGGCCTGCCAGGGGAGACCGGCGTGGAAGGGGTGGCCGCGGAGATCCTGTCGGACGCCGCCCTGGTGGGCCTGGGTACGGTCTTCGTGCTCGGGCTGGCTGCGGAGGGCGGCTTCGCGCTGTGCCGCCACCGGCTGGAACAGCGGGCGGAGAAAGGCTGGGAGTCAGCCTGGGAGCAGGTGGAACCGGGTTGGTCCGGGCGGCGGTGAAGGACCGCTGTCAGAGGTGGAAGCGGCGGGCCTCGCCCGGTCGGATCACGGCTTGTGTGCCGCGCAGCCGGATCAGGACCGGCTCTTGGCGGTCCTCGCGCAGGCTCACCGTGACCGTGCGGCGGTCGACGGTGATGGCGAGGCCCCAGTGGCCGCGGTAACGCAGGTCGAGGTCCAGCCGGCCGAGGGCGGAGGGCAGGCGCGGGTCGAGCCAGAGGGCGTCCTCGCGGACCTCCAGGCCGGTGTAGCAGCGCTGCAGCAGGTCGACCGCGCCCGCCATCGCGCCCAGGTGGACGCCCTCCGCCGTGGTGCCGCGCTGGCTGTCCCGCAGGTCGGCCGCCAGGGTGTCGCGGAAGTACCGCCAGGACGCGCGGCGGTCGGAGCGGGTGAGCACCCAGGCGTGCACCACGGAGCTGAGCGTCGAGCCGTGGACGGTGCGTCGCAGGTAGTAGTCCGTGGTGCGGCGGAGCAGCTCGTGGCCGGCGGGGTAGCCCAGGCGCCGCAGCAGGTCGCGGACCTCGCGGGCGGAGAACAGGTACCAGAGCATCAGGGTGTCGGCCTGTTTGGACGCCTTGTAGCGGTTGACCGAGTCGCCCTCGGCCTCCAGGATGCGGTCGAGCCGGCGCAGGTCGGGGTAGCGGCGCCGGTAGGCGGCCCAGTCGAGCTCTGCCAGCTGCTGGTAGCCGTCGAACTGACTGAGGACGCCTTCGTGGAACGGGATGTGGAGGTGACGGCCGACCTCCTGCCAGCGGTCCAGCTCCAAGGCGTCGAGGGAGAGGCGCTCCAGCAGCTCCTCGCGCCGGTAGCCGGGCAGGACGTCCAGCGTGTCCTGGGCCCGGGCCAGCACCCACGAGGCCAGTAGGTTGGTGTAGGCGTTGTCGTCCAGACCTGGCCGGTCGGCCCCGGGGTAGGCGTCGTGGTACTCGTCGGGGCCGAGCACACCGCGGATCGACCAGCGCCCGCGTCCCCGGTCGTAGCTGGCGGCGGAGGACCAGAACCGGGCGATCTCCAGCAGCGTCTCGGCGCCCGCCGAGGCGAGGAAGTCCCGGTCCCCGGTGGCCTGGTAGTACTGCCACACGTTGTAGGCGACCGCGGAACCGACGTGCCGCTGGAGGTGGCTGTGGTCGGGGAGCCAGCGGCCGGACAGCGGGTTCAGATGGAGCTGCTGGGATTCCTCGCGGCCGTCGCTCGCGCTCTGCCACGGGTACATCGCCCCGCGCAGGCCGACCCGGTGGGCCTCCTGGCGGGCGGCGTCCAGGCGGCGGTGCCGGTAGCGGAGCACGGCGCGGGCGAGTTCGGGGAAGCGCAGGTTGAGCAGCCGCAGGACGAACAGCTCGTCCCAGAAGACGTGCCCTCGGTACGCCTCGCCGTGCAGTCCGCGGGCCGGGACGCCGACGTCCAGGTCGATCGAGTGCTCGGAGTAGGTCTGGAGCAGGTGGAACAGGTTCAGGTGCAGCGGACCGGTGCCGTCGAAGTCGGCCTCGATCCGGCAGCGGCGCCACAACTCGGCCCAACGTATGGTGTGTTCGGCCAGCAAGTCATCGAAGCTCCCGGCCTCGGCGGCGAGCAGCCGGGAGGCGTGCAGCGGGGTCCCGATCGCCCGGTCGCGGGAGGTGTGCAGCGCCACGGTCTTCTCCACCGTGACCGGTAGGCCGCGTTGGACCTGCACGGTGAGGACGTGGGCCGCCCAGCCGTCGCGGCACTCGGCCGTCACCTCGGCCCGGTGCGCCCTGGTCCGGGCACAGAGGGCGATCCGAAGGGGAGAGCCTGCCGCGGCGGCCTCGAGCCAGAGCAGCCCGTCCCCCTCCATGCCCTGGCCGAACGAGGCGAAGTGGCGTTCGGCCAGTCCGCCGTAGCGGGCGACGCCGGTGTTGGCGACGTCGCCGTCCAGTGCCGAGCGGACTTCCAGTACACCCGACCAGTTCTCGGGGGTGAACGTGCTCTCCAGAGCGAGCAGGTGCGGTCGGGCCTGGCTGGCGAGGCGGCGCTGGACCAGCCGGGTCCGCCGCCCCTGGCCGTCGACCACGAGGGCGGCGCGGGTCAGCAGGCCCCGGCGCAGGTCCAGCTCCACGGTCTGCTCGGCGGGCGGGCCGGCGAACCAGGCGCCGCCGACCGGGCGGAAGGTCAGCGGCAGCCAGTTCGGGCAGTTGACCAGGTCCTCGTTGGTCACCACCCGCCCCGCGACCGTCGACTCCGCCCGGTCGTAGCAGCCCGCCAGGTACGTCCCCGGGTAGTGCACCCCGTCGGCGGCCGCCTCCGGCGCGGCACCCCGGCTGACCACGTAGCCGTTGCCGACCGCGCACAGCACCTCCCGCAGCCCCTCCTCGGCCGGGTCGAAGCCCCGGTAGCGAAGGGTCCAGGGATCGGGCATGACGGGGTACCCCGCCGGTGTGTCCGTTGCCACGACAAGACCTCCGCTGCCGACCGGCCTGACCCCAGTCTGCGCACCGCCCGACCGGCCCGCCCCTCGGACGGTGCGCGGCCGGGCCGCCGGTCGGCCGGGAGGGCGGGGCCGGTCGGCCCTCCCGTGGCCGTGGCCGGGCGTGGAGGCTGGAGGAGACCGATCCGCGAGGGTCGAGGAGACGCGCCATGTCCACCGTTCATCCGCCGCGCAGTACCGCCGAGGCGTTGTTGGCCGACGGCACCACCGTCGGGATCCGCCCACTCGACCCGCAGGACCACCAGGCGGTGCTCGACCTGCACACCACCGGGATGTCCGAGGAGAGCCGCCGGATGCGGTTCTTCGGGGTCAGTCGCAACGCGCCGGGACAGACCGCCGACCGGCTGTGCGGGCCGCCGCGCCCGGGCCTGCTGGCGCTCGGCGCCTGGGCGGGGGAGGAACTGGTGGGCGAGGCGGACTGCGAACTGCTGGACGACCCGCCGGAGACGGCGGAGCTGGCGCTCGCGGTGGCCGACCCCTGGCACGGCCGAGGTGTCGCCACCCTGCTCCTGGAACACCTCGTGCACGCCGCCCGGGCGGCAGGCATCCGCGCCTTCGAAGCCGACACCCTGTTCGGCAACCGCGCGGTGCACAAGGTCTTCGCCGACCTCGGCCTCCCCGTCCGGCGTCGCTTCGCCCAGGGCGAGGTCAGGCTCCGGGTCCCGCTGGAGGAGACGGACGAGCGGTACCGCCTGGCGGTCGACGACCGTGGGCGCCGGGCCGACCTGGCGAGCCTGACGGCGCTGCTGCGCCCGGCCTCGGTCGCGGTGGTCGGGGCGTCCCGCCGGGAGGGCTCGGTCGGGCGGACCGTCCTCGGAAAGATCCGGCAGGGCGGCTTCGCCGGACCGGTCTGGGCGGTCAACCCGCACACGGACGAGGTCGGCGGCGAACGCGCGTACCCGTCCGTCGGCGCGCTGCCCGCCGTGCCGGACCTCGCCGTGCTGGCCGTGCCCGCCGCCGTGGTCCCGGGAGTGGCTGAGGAGTGCGGCGCCGCCGGGGTCCGGGCACTGGTGGTGCTCACCTCCGGGCTCTCGGCGGAGGAGGCCCGGCGGCTGATGGGCGCCTGCCGCCGACACAGCATCCGCCTGGTCGGGCCCAACAGCCTGGGCATGGCCCAGACAGACCCCGCCGTCCGGCTGGACGCCGAGTTCGGCGGCGCCTTTCCCCGGCCCGGTACCGCTGGAGTGGCCGTGCAGAGCGGCGGCGTGGGGATCGCGCTGCTGTCCCGGCTGGCCTGGCTGGGCATCGGAGTGTCGAGCTTCGTGTCGCTCGGCGACAAGTACGACGTCAGCGGCAACGACCTGCTCCAGTGGTGGGAGGCGGACGGTCGCACCGACCTCGCGCTGCTCCACCTGGAGTCCTTCGGCAGCCCGCGCGCCTTCGCCCGTACCGCCCGCCGCGTGACCCGGACCGTCCCGGTGCTCACCGTCGACGCCGGACGCTCGACGGCCGGCCGCCGGGGTGCGGCCTCGCACACCGCGGCGGCCGCCACTCCCACCGTGACCAGGGAGGCGCTGTTCCGGCAGGCGGGTATCACGGCCACCCGGAGCATCGAGGAACTCGTCGAGGCCGCAGCCCTGTTGCACGCCCAGCCGCTGCCCGCTCCGCGCGGAGCGGTCGTCGTGGTGTCCAATGCGGGCGGTATCGGCATCCTGGCCGCGGACGCCTGTGCCGAGGCCGGCCTGGCGCTGCCCGAACTCCCCGCGGAACTGGGGGAACTGCTTCCGTCCGGCGCCTCCGTCCGCAACCCGGTGGACACCACGGCGGCGGTGCGTCCGACCGAACTCGCCCTTTTCCTCAATGCGTTGGAGCGCGAGGAGGCCGTCGACGCGATCCTGGTGTGCCTGGCGCCGACGGCGCTGTGCGGCACCCCCGCGCACGAACCGGTCCGCGCCCTGCTGGAGGGCCCGGCCCGGCGCCGCGTCCCGGTCGCCGCGGTGCTCCTCGACCAGCAGGTGCCCGTCCGCTACCGCGGTTGCGCCGACGGCGGCATGCTGCCGGCCTACTCCGACAGCCTTGCCGCAGCCCGGGCCCTCGCCCACGCCCGGGACCGCGCCCGATGGCTCGCCGAAGCCCCCTCCACACCCGCCGAAGCCCCGGACTGCGACCGGCGCGCCGCCCGCAGTCTGATCGACGGCTACCTCACCGCGCACCCCGAGGGCGGCTGGCTCGACCCGCTGTCCACCGCCGACCTGCTGGAGGCGTACGGGCTGCCGCTGACCGTCTCGGTGTGGGCCCGGGACGAACGCGCGGCCTCCGTCGCCGCCGCCGGTCTGCGCCGGCTCGGGCACGAGGGGAAGGTGGCCATGAAGGCGTACTGGCCCGGCCAGGTGCACAAGAGCGCGCTGGGTGCCGTCCGTACGGGCCTGGCCACCGATGCCGAAGTGCGCTGCGCCTACCGCGAGTTCGCCCGTGATTTCGGTCCTCGGCTGGCCGGGGCGGTGATCCAGCCGATGGCGGCGCCCGGGGTGGAACTGCTCGCCGGCGTGGTCCAGGACCAGGTCTTCGGCCCGCTCGTCGTCCTCGGGACGGGTGGCACCGCCGCCGACGTCCTGGCGGACCGGGCGGCCCGGCTCACCCCGCTGAGCGAGCGCGACCTGACCGCCATGGTCGCCGAACTGCGCAGCGCACCCCTCCTGTTGGGCAACGGCGCGGCGCCTCCCGTCGACCTCGCGGCGGTACGGTCCGTCCTGGCCCGGCTGTCCCGGCTCGCCGACGACTTCCCGGAGCTCGTCGAGGCCGACCTCAACCCCGTCATCCTCCGCCCCGACGGCGCGGTCTGTGTGGACGCGCGGGTCCGTCTCGAACGCAGGCCGTCCTTCGACCCCTACCTGCGGCGGCTGCGCTGGCCGGCGGCCGCCGAGGGGGAGTGGACACCATGAAGCACAGCATCCTCGACGGCACGTCGGCCGACACCTTCCCGGCCTCAGGCGCCGCACGACCGCCCGGCAGGATCCGGGTCGGTGACTGCATGAGCCGCCCCGGCGTCGCCGTCACCCCGGGCACCGACTTCGCCACCGTCGCCGCCGTGCTGAGCGCCTCGCGGCGCGGCATCGTGCCGGTGGTGACGGCGGACGGCACCGTCACCGGCGTGGTCGCCGTGTCCGACCTCCTCGCCGCCTACGCCGAGAAGGAGCGCGAGGGCGAACTGCTCGCCCTCGACCTGATGGCCTCCCCCGGCGTCACCGTCACGGACGACACGGGCATCGTCGAGGCGGTGGCCCTGCTGGCCGGGCGCTCGCTGCACCACCTGCCCGTTGTGGACGGCGATGGCCGGCTGGTCGGGCTGCTGTCCTCGCACGACCTGCTGGACGCCCTGCGTCGCGTCGACGAGGAGGTCAGGGCCGAGGCCCTCGAACTCGCCCTCACCCCCGGCAGCGGCGTCGCCCCGAGCTCGCTGCACGTCCGCTGCGAACGCGGCCGGGTCGCGGTGACCGGACGCACCCGCACCCGCAGCGACGCGGCGGCGCTCTGCCTCCAGATCGCCCGCATCGAGGGGTTCACCGGCCTCGCCGACCACCTCGTCTGGGACCTCGACGACGGCGTTCCGCCCGCGGACTGACCGCGCCCCGACTGATCGCGCCCCGGCTCACAACGGAACGACCGCCACCGGGCACTGGGCGTGCTGGATCACCGTCTGGCTGGTGGAGCCGAGCCGGCCGAGCGGCCCGTTCGGCTGGCCGTGGCGGCCCACCACGACCAGCCGCTGGTCGGCCGACGCCGCGACCAGCTCCTTCGCGGCCCCCGACCGCACGACCGACGTGGTGACGGCGACGTCCGGGAACCGCTCGCGCCAGCCCGCCAGCACCTCGGCGAGCAGCCGCTCGTGCTCCGCCGCGATGTGCCCCTCCTCGTAGACCGGTGGGACCTCGTGGCCCGGGCCGAGCAGCGGGGGGCAGCCCCAGGCGTGGAGCACGGACAGGGGGAGGGACTGCCGTAGGGCGGCCTCGAAGGCGAAGGCGAGCACCGGGCCTTCCTCGGCCTTGCCCTCGACCCCGACCGCCACACCCCCTTCGGTCACCGGCTCGTGGTGCACCACCACGACCGGGCACGGCGCGTGGGCGGCCGCGTACAGGCTGGTCGAGCCCACGAGCAGTTCGGGGAAGCCTCCCGAGCCCCGGTCACCGACCACGAGCAGCTCCGCGCCCGCCGCCGCCCCGACCAGGGTCTCGCGCGGCGGACCGTCGACGAGCTCGGCCGCGACGGTGAGCCCCGGGTGGCGGGCGGCGACCCGGGCCCACTCCGCGTCGAGGCGCTGGGCCTCGGCCGGCTCGGTGCCGCCGTACCTGGCGTGGACCAGCCGCAGGTCCGCCCGTCGGCGGAAGGCCTCGTCGACCGCCCAGTCGACCGCGGCCCGGCTCCGGGTCGACGGGTCCACGCCCACCACGACGAATCGGTTCATCGACGGCACCTCCGCACCGTGTCGATCGGCCCCGCCCCTCAGGCTATGCCGCTCACCGGATCAGCACATGAGCAGCACGGCCCGCACGTCGGCCGCGTCCAGAGGAAGCGGGCGCCGGTTGCGGCGGCGCAGTTCGGCCAGGCCCTGGAACAGACCGCAGTCGATCATGAGGCGGGCGTGGTCGGTCTCGACCAGGAACTTGCTGCCGGTGACGGTGCCCACGCCGCCGAGGAAGGTCAGCAGGCCCGGTCGGGGCTGCGGGCGGGGTCCGCCGCTCGCCGTGGTCATGGCCGCCTCCAGCGGGACTCGGGGCTTCCATCGTCGCGCCGCCCGGCCGTGCTGTCCTGGGCCGGATCGGCCCAGGTGACAGGGACCGTCCGGCCCTGTCCGGCGGCGTGGGGCGGGCGGACAGTGAAGGCGGGACCACCGGAGGAGGAGTGAGGATGATGCAGCACCGCAGCGTCAACGAGGTGATGACCCATGAGGTCGTCACAGCCCGGCCCGACACACCGTTCAAGGAGGTCGCGGCGCTGTTCCACCGCAATGACATCACCGCGATACCGGTGATCGACGACCAGAGGCGGCCGCTCGGCATGGTGTCCGAGGCGGACCTGATCCGCAAGGAGGCCGTGCTGCCGGATCCGGAGGGCCGCTTCCCGGGCCGATGGCTGGACGCCAAGGACCGGGCCCGTGCCGAGGCGGAGACCGCCGGTGGGCTGATGACCAGCCCCGCGATCACGGCCCGCCCCGGCTGGTCGGTGCCCGAGGCCGCCCGCGCCATGGACAGGCACAAGGTCAAGCGCCTGGCGGTCGTCGACGAGATCGGCCGCCTGGTCGGCATCGTCAGCCGCCGGGACCTGCTGGAAGTGTTCCTGCGCCACGACGCGGCCATCCTGGAGGAGATCCACCACGACGTGCTCGGACGGACCCTGTGGCTGGCTCCCGGTGACGTCCGGGTGGCGGTGCACGATGGTGTGGTCACGCTGGAGGGCAGGCTCCCGCGCCGCAGTCTGGTCCCGATCACGGAGCAGCTCTGCCGCGCCGTGGACGGTGTGGTCGCCGTCCACGCCACCCTCGACTGGACCGAGGACGACACCGGTCAGCAGCTCGAACACCCCCGCGCCTACCGCGCAGCACCGTAGGAGGCTGCTGTGACCCGCACACCGAGCACCGTCGCGGACGTGATGACCCATGGGGTGGTCGCTGTTGGCCGCGACGCCGATTTCCGTGAGGTCGCCGAGACCCTGCAGCGTTGGCGGGTGAGCGCGCTCCCCGTGCTCACCGGTGATGGCCGGGTGGTCGGGGTGGTCTCCGAGGCCGACCTGCTCACCGCTCGGGACCGTGGCGGCGAGCGTGCCGAAGCGCTGACGGCGGGGCGGATGATGTCCGTCCCGGCGGTCACCGTGCACCCCGACAGCCCGCTCAACGAGGCCGCCCGCGCGATGGCCCGTGGCCACCTCAAGCGGCTCCCGGTGGTCGACCGGGAGGACTACCTGGTCGGCATCGTCAGCCGGGGCGACCTGTTGAAGGTCTACCTGGAGGACGACCGCGAACTCGTCGACCGGGTCCGCTTCGAGCTGGTCGCCACCCTCGGCCCGGAAGCCGGGCTGGGTACCGAGGTCCGCTCCGAGGCCGGCCGGATCACCCTGACCGGCGGCCTGCCCGACGCGGTCACCACCCCCGTCCTGGAACGGCTGGTGCGCTCCGTCCCCGGCGTGGTCGGTGTCGAACTCCGGCTCACCACGCCCGCCTGAACCGGGGCGCGGCGGTGGCCCGGCTCCCTCCGCCGCCACGGGCCGCCCGGCCGCCGTCACGCGGGGTGGTGACCGGACCCGGTGCGCGGAGTGGACCGGCGGCGCAGAATCGGTGGTGCCACCCTCCGCGCACCCAGGGAGCACGCCATGGACACGCCGCAGCCCGTACGGGTGTTCCTGCTGGACGACCACGAGGTCGTCCGGCGCGGTGTCCGCGACCTCCTGGAAGCCGAGCCCGACATCGAGGTCGTCGGCGAGGCGGGCAGCTGCGCGCAGGCCCTCGCCCGGGTGCCGGCGCTTCGCCCGGACGTCGCCGTCCTCGACGTACGCCTGCCGGACGGCGACGGCGTCACCGTCTGCCGAGAACTCCGCGACCGGATGCCCGACCTGGTCTGCCTGATGCTGACCTCCTTCGACGACGACGACGCCCTGCTCGACGCGATCATGGCCGGAGCGGCCGGCTACGTCCTGAAGCAGGTCAAGGGCGCCGACCTGGTGAGCGCGGTGCGCACGGTCGCCTCGGGCCAGTCCATGCTCGACCCCGCCACCACCCACAAGCTGATGGAGAGCCTGCGCCACCACGAGGAGAGCGGGACCGACGCCTCCCTCGCCGGGCTCACGCCCCGCGAACGGGAGATCCTCACCCTCGTCGGCGAGGGCAAGACCAACCGCCAGATCGGCCAGGAGCTCTATCTGGCCGAGAAGACCGTGAAGAACCACGTCTCGCGCCTGCTCGCCAAACTGGGCGTCGAACGCCGCCTCCAGGCCGCCGTCCTCGCCGCCCGCGCCGAGCCCGAGCAACACCACCAGCGCCCGCACTGAGCCCCGGTGCCCGGGTGGGCCCGCGGATTGAGCCGAACGGCCCAAGCGCCGCCCCGGGGCCCTGCCGCACGGTGGAGGTGACCCGGCAGCCGCGCCCGACGACGCACACCTGGAGGCGGCCATGCCCACTCTCGCCCTCGATGCCGCGACACTGGAGAAGCTCGTCTCCGCGGCGGTCGCGGCACCCTCGATCCACAACAGCCAGCCCTGGCGCTTCCGGCTCGAACCGGCGACATCGACGCTGGAAGTCCGGGCAGCCCGTGAGCGGGCCGTCCCGGCCGCCGACCCGCAGGGCCGGGCGCTGCACATCTCCGTCGGCGCAGCCGTGCTCAACCTGCGCGTCGCAGGTCGCCATCTCGGCTGGGCGCCCGATGTCCGACTGCTGCCGGACCCGGCCGAGCCGGACCTGTTCGCCGCCGTCCGGCTCGACACCCCGGCCACGGCGCCGGTCCCGGGCACGGAGCAGCTGTACGACGCGATCTGGCGCCGGCACTCCATCCGCAGCCCGTTCACCGAAGAACCGGTCCCGCCGGCCGTCCTGGACGAACTGGCCACGGCCGCCCGGGCCGAGGACACGACGCTCCACCTGCCCGATCACGAGGAGACCGCCCGGCTGCTGCACCTCACCGCCGAGGCCGAACGCCGCAACACCACCGACCGGGCCCAACGGGCCGAGAGCCGCGACTGGATCCGCACCGGAGACGCCTCGCCCTACGGCATCCCGGTCTCCGCGCTCGGCCCGCAGGACCTGGCCGGCCGCCTGCCCATGAGGGACTTCACCGCCATCCGGGCTGCCGAGCACCAGGCCCCCGCCGCCTTCGAGCGCGAACCGCGGATAGCCGTGCTCACCACCGAGCACGACTCACCGACGGACTGGCTGCGCGCCGGGATCGCCCTGGAACACGTGCTGCTCACCGCCACCGTCCACGGCGTCCGCGCCTCCCTGTTGCACCAGGCGATGGAATGGCCCTACCTGCGCTGGGAGACCCGCGACCCGCATCAGCGCCCCGGGTTCGTCCAGATGCTGATCCGGCTCGGTTACGGTCCCGAGGGCGCTCCCACGCCCCGCCTGGCGGCCGGTGACGTGCTGGACTAGGCCTTCGGTAGCGGGACCTGCCAGATCAGTTCGGTACCGCCCTCGGGCCGGTTGCGGGCCGTGAAGGTGCCGCCCAGGCCGTTGGCCCGGTCGGCCAGGTTGGCCAGCCCGCTGCGCCGGCCGCCGTCGGGCAGGCCCACCCCGTCGTCCCGGACGACGAGCGTCAGCTCGGCCCCGGCGGCGATCGACACGTCGACCGCGCCCGCCCTCGCGTGGCGGGCGGCATTGGACAGGGCCTCCTCCAGGACGGCGACGGCCGCGTCCGCGACCTCGACCGGCACGGCGACGTCGAGCAGACCGGTCGTCCGCAGGGCGGGGGAGAATCCGAGCGCCCGGCCGGCGTGCTCGACCACCGCTGCCACCCGGGAACGCAGGCCGGCCGCCGCCGGACCGCTCTCGCGCAGGCGCAGGCCGAAGATGGTGGCGCGGATCGTCCTCGCCGTCTCGTCCAGATCGTCGATCGCCCGCAGGACGCGTTCGGTGGCTTCGGGGTGATCGATGAAACGGGTGGCGCCCTGGAGCGTCATCCCAGTGGCGAAGAGCCGTTGGATCGCCAGGTCGTGCAGGTCGCGGGCGATCCGGTCGCGATCTCGCAGCAGCGCGACCTGCTCGAAGTCACGACGCCGCTCGGCGAGTTCCATCGCCACCGCCGCCTGGGCCGCGAAGCCCAGCAGCGGCCCGGACTCGCCCTCGTCGAACAGCGGGGCGCCCGCCGCCCGGGCCAGTATCAGCACCCCGCGAACTCCGCGCTCGGCGGTACCGATCGGCACCGCGACGGCCGGGCCGAGCCCCTCCCAGCGCGGTGGACCGGCGGTGATCCTCGGGTCCGTCCGGACGTCGGGGCTCACCACGAGGCCGCCGGTGCGGACGGCCGCGCCCATGAACGAGCCCTCGACCGGAAGCACGAGACCGCGGTGGTACTGCTCGCCGAGACCGGAGGCGATCCGGACCTCCAGGTCGCCGGTGTCCGGCAGCGGCAGCGCGACGACGGCCAGGTCCGCGCCGGCGATCTCGTTGGCCCGCGCGAGCAGCAGGTCCAGCACCTCGTGCTCCGCGCTTCCCGACAGCAGGCTGCTGGTGACCTCGGCACTCGCCTCCATCCACCGTTCCCGCTGCCGGGCCCGCGCGTAGAGCCGGGCGTTGTCGATCGCCACCCCGGCTGCGACGGCGAGGGTGGCGAGCACCGACTCGTCCTCGGCGTCGAAGCTGTCGCCGCCGCGCTTCTCGGTCAGGTAGAGGTTGCCGAACACCTTGCCGCGGATCCGGATCGGTACCCCCAGGAACGTACCCATCGGCGGGTGGTTGGCCGGGAAGCCGTAGGAGGCCGGATGGTCGGAGATGGAGGTCAGGCGCAGCGCCTCGGGGTGGCGGATCAGTTCGCCCAGCACTCCGTGCCCGGACGGCAGGTCGCCGATCAGCCGGACCTGCTCGTCGGTGACCCCGACCGGGATGAACTGCGACAGCCGCTGGTCCTCGCCGACCACGCCGAGTGCGCCGTACTCCGCGTCCACCAGGGTGACCGCCGCTTCCACGATGTGCCGCAGGGCCTGGGCCAGTTCCAGGTCGCGACCGACCGCCAGCACGGCCTCCAGCAAGCTGTGCACCCGGTCACGGGTGCCCCGAGCCGCGTCCAGCCGGGCCTGGAGCTCCTCCAGCAGCTCGTCCAGGCGAAGCTTCGGCACGGGGGCGGAACCTTCCGGTGCGCTGCCCAACGAAATCCTCCACGGCTCGCCCGACGCCACTGACCAGCCTAGGCGTGCCCGGCCGGCCGTGCCGGGCACGCAGGGGCCGATCGGCCCAGGCACAGGACCGACCGGGCCCCTGGCGGCGACCGCGGCCGCGCGGAAACCTGGGAGGTACGGGCGGACCCGGCCCGGCTCCGCCGCCCGAGAGGAGTGATCAGGGCATGAAGGCACTCACCTACCACGGAACCGGCCGTCGCACCTGGGGCGACGTCCCCGACCCCGTCGTCCGCGACCCCGAGGACGCCGTCGTCCGGGTGGACGCGGTCACCATCTGCGGCACCGACCTGCACATCCTCAAGGGCGACGTTCCCGAGGTCGCTCAGGGCCGTGTCCTGGGCCACGAGGCCGTCGGCACCGTCACCGGGACCGGGCCGGGCGTCCGCACGGTCACGGTCGGTGACCGTGTCCTGGTCTCCTGCATTTCCGCCTGCGGCCGCTGCGCCTACTGTCGGACCGCCACCTACGGCCAGTGCACGGGCGGTGGCGGTTGGATCCTCGGCCACCTGATCGACGGCTGCCAGGCCGAGTACGTCCGCACCCCCTTCGCGGACACCTCCCTGCACCCGCTGCCCGGCGGCGTCACCGACGAGGGCGCCCTGCTGCTCGCCGACATCCTGCCCACCTCCTACGAGGTCGGCGTCCGCAACGGCCGGGTCGGCCCGGGCGACACCGTCGCGATCGTCGGAGCCGGGCCCATCGGACTTGCCGCGATCCTCACCGCCCGGCTCTACAGCCCGGCCCGCATCATCGCCGTCGACCTCGCCCGGAGTCGCCTCGACGCGGCCGAGCGCTTCGGCGCGGACACCGTCCTCACCACCGCGCAGGCCACCCCGGACGCTGTCCGGGAGCTGAGCCGGGACGGCCTCGGCGTCGACGTCGCGATCGAGGCGGTCGGCGTCCCCGAGACCTTCGAACTGTGCACCCGCCTGGTGCGTCCCGGCGGCCGGGTCGCCAACGTGGGCGTGCACGGCCGACCGGCGGTGCTCCACCTGGAGGACCTCTGGATCCGCGACGTCACCATCACCACCGGCCTGGTCGATACGTACAGCACCCCGATGCTGCTCGGCATGCTGGCCGTCGGGCGCCTGGATGTCGCGGGGCTGGTCACCCACCGTTTCGGCCTCGACGAGATGCAGGACGCCTACGACGTCTTCGCCGACGCGGCCGACACCGGGGCCCTCAAGGTCGCGCTCTTCCGGACGTGACCCCTGTCCTACGGAGGCGCCGCCGCCATGACCGACCGTCCTGACACCACCGAGACCACCGAGACCACTGACGCCACCGAGACCACCGAGACCACCGAGACCACCGAGACCACTGACACCACCGACATCGCCCGCCGGATCGTCGAGCGCCGCGACCAACTCGGGTTGAGCGAGCAGATGCTGGCCCACGAAGCGGCCATGGCGCCGACCTATCTGCGGCACTTGATGAAGGCCGGCCCGGAGTTCGACCCGCCCGGGTTCGTTCGGATCGCCGCCGCGCTCGGGCTGACCTGGCCGGAGCTGCTGGAGGGCCATCGCGTGGACGCCCCGCCGGGGTGGTCGAGGCCCGCCGCGCGCCCGCTGCCGCTGCGCCTCACCGAACCGCAGTGCTGGGAGCTCGTCGGCACCCACGGCATCGGCCGGATCGGACTGCCCGGCCCGTCCGCACCGGCGGTTTTCCCGGTCAACTTCGCGGTGGACGCCGCAACGATCGTCTACCGCACGGCCCCGGAGGGCGCCGCCGCCCCACCCGACGGTTCGCCGGTCTCCTTCCAGGTGGATCACATCGATGACCGCCGTAGCCGGGGCTGGAGCGTCCTCGTCCTCGGCGAGGCCCGGCACGTCCACGAACCGGATGAGGAGCGACGGCTCTCGGCCCTGCCCGGCGCGACCCCGTGGGCCGGCGGCTCCCGGCCACTGTGGGTGTGCGTTCGCCCGGACAAGATCACCGGCCGCCGGATCGGCAGCTGGTGAGCATTGACGCCAGGCGGCCCGGAGGAGCTTCTTGCGTCCGCCGTCAGCGGCCGGGGCGCTCGGCCGCCCTCGTTGCGGAAATGCGAGCCTTCCCTGGCTTACGTCAAGCTTGTTGACCTACGCTGCCGTTATGAGCGAACGGGTAGTCCCCGAGCCCCGGCGGCAGCGTCGGCGGCCCACCAAGCAAGGCGTCATCCTGTCCAGGGAACTGATCGTCGACACCGCGTTGCGGCTCATCGAGCAGCACGGCGCCGACGCGCTCACCGTACGGCGGCTCGGTACCGCGCTCGGCGCCGATCCCAGCGCCGTCTACCGCTACTTCCGCAGCACCGACGACCTGCTGCTCGCCGTCGCCGACGAGCTCATCGGCCGCGCCCAGTACGGTTGGCAGGCCACCGGTGACTGGCGCGCCGACCTGCGCGCCATCGGCCTGCGAATCCACGCCGCCTACCAGGCCCACCCCCAGGCCGCGTTGCTCGCCGCCCACCGCACCACCGGCCGAACCTACGAGATCGCCGCCGTCGAGGCCATCCTCGGCGTCCTGCGCGGGGCGGGCTTCCCCGACCGCGAGGCCGTCCGGATCTACCACGCCTTCGTCGACCAGAGCCTCGGCTTCGCCGCGCTCGACGCCGCCGCCCTCGCCCTGCCCGCCGCGGCCCAGGCCGCCGACCTGGAGGTCTGGCAGGCCTCCTACGCCCGGCTCGACGCCACCACGCACCCGCACATCGCCGCCACCGCCAGCCTCCTCACCAGCGACATGCGCCGCAGCGGTTATCCCTACGCCCTCGACCTCCTCCTCGACGCGGCCGAGGCCCGTCTCCCGACCACGGGCTGACGGCGGGCGACGGGCCGAGCGCTGCCGGATCCGAAACGGCCCTCGGAAACGGGGCCGATCGCACCCGGCCGCGTCGGCGACCGTCACGGTGCCGACGCAGCCCTGGCGACTACGCGTTCCCGGGGACGTTTCCTCACGTCGTGCGGGGGATCCCGGTAGTGCCCTGGGACGCCGGGGCACCGGCTCACCCCCCGGGTGGGTCAGTCCGCCGCGTGGACGAGCCGGCCGCCGACGTAGGTGCGCAGGACGCGGGCGTCGGCGATCTCCTCGGCGGGGGCGGTGAAGAGGTCGCGGTCCAGGACGACGAGGTCGGCGAGGTGGCCCGCCGTGAGGGTGCCGGCGTCGTCATGGCCGTTGACGTGCGCGGTTCCGGCCGTGTACGCCGCGAGGGCGGAGGCCAGGTCGAGGCGCTGCTCGGGGAGGAAGACCCGGCCGTCGGCGGCTCCCGGCTCCCTCCGGTTGACGGCCACGTGAACGCCGGCGAGCGGGTCCGGGCTGCTCACCGGCCAGTCGCTGCCCGCCGCCAGGGTGGCGCCCGCGCGCTGGAGGGCGCCGAAGGGGTACTGCCAGGCGGCGCGCTCCGGGCCGAGGAACGGGATCGTCAACTCGTCCATCTGGGGCTCGTGCGCGGCCCAGAGCGGCTGGATGTTGGCGATCGCGCCGAGCCGGGCGAAACGGTCGAGGTCATCCGGGTGAACCACCTGGAGGTGGGCGAGGTGGTGGCGGGTGCCGCGTCGCCCGTTGGCGGTGCGGGCGGCCTCGACCGCGTCCAGCGCCTCGCGGACGGCCCGGTCGCCGAGGGCGTGGAAGTGCACCTGGAAGTCGAGCGCGTCCAACTCGGTGACGTACCCGCGCAGGGCGGCCGGGTCGACGAAGCTGAGGCCGGAGTTGGCGGTGGCGCAGCCGCAGCCGTCCAGGTAGGGGCTGGTCATGGCAGCGGTGAAGTTCTCGGCGATGCCGTCCTGCATGATCTTCACCGAGCCGGCCCGGAACCGCCCCTGGCTCGACCCCGTACGCCGCTCGACCAGTTCGGGGATCTGCTCGGCTCCTCGGTCGCGGTCCCACCAGAGCGCGCCGGTCACCCGGGCGGTCAGCGCGCCGGAGCGCGCGGCGGCCAGGTAGGCGTCGGACGGATCCGGCTGGCCGTTGAACTCGCCGAGCAGCGCGTCCTGCCAGCCGGTGATGCCGAGCGAGTGCAGCAGCCGCTGGGCGCGCAGCAGCCCGTCCAGCCGGTCGGCGGCGGTGGAGGGCGGGATCAGCCGGGCGACCAGGCCGGTGGCGCCCTCCTGGAGCGTGCCGCCCGGAGTGCCGTCCGGCTCGCGCTCGATCCGGCCGTCCGCCGGATCGGGGGTGTCCCGGGTGAGGCCGGCGAGCTCCAGCGCCCGGGTGTTGGCCCAGGCGCCGTGGTGGTCGCGGTTGGTCAGGTACACCGGGCGGTCCGGGACGACGGAGTCCAGCAGTTGCCGGGTCGGCAGCCCGCCCTCGAAGCTCTCCATCGACCAGCCGCTGCCGGTGATCCACGCCTGGCCGGGATTGGCGTCGGCGTACGCGCGGATCCGCTCCAGGTAGTCGGCGACGCCGACCGTGCCGGTGAGGTCGCACACCGCCAACTCGGTGCCGCCGAAGACCGCGTGGATGTGCGCGTCCTGGAATCCGGGCAGCAGCAGCTTGCCGGTGAGGTCCACGACCTCCGTCCCCGGCCCGATCAGCTCCCGGACCTCGTCGTGGCCGACGGCGGTGATCCGCTCGCCGGTCACGGCCAGGCTGGTCGCCCGGGTGCGGGCGGCGTCACCGGTGTGGACCGGGCCGCGGGTGAAGACCAGATCGGCCTTGGGCATGGGGGTTGCTCCGTTCTCTCGTGGCTTCCGTGGATCGTCAGTCGGTGTCGGGCAGGAAGTAGGGCGAGCGCCGCCGCCAGCGGGCCCCGGCGGCCGCCGGTAGTCCGGTGACGATCATCATCACCACCACGGTCAGCTCGAACCACCCGTTGTCGGCGGCCAGTTCGAAGTGGTCGGCGGAGTCGTAGAACGACCAGGCGAGATAGCCGCCGACGGCGAGCAGGGTCGCCGCGCCCAGCAGCGGGCCGACCACCGCGCGCAGCCCCTCCAGCGGGTTGCCGCGCAGCAGGTGCCGGAACCGGACGGCCGCCGCGACGGCCGTCAGCGCGTAGTACAGCGCGACGATGATGCCGATCGCGTTGACGGAGGCGGAGATCAGGTCGTTGACGGTGGGGATGACGATCGAGGCCAGCGCGAGGGCCATCGCGATGCCGGTGATCAGGAGCGTGCCGACGGCGGGCGTCGCGTGCTTCGGGTGCAGCCGGGTCCAGACCGGGCCGAGCACGCCGTCGCGCCCCATCGCGTACATTCCGCGCGCCGTCGGGATCACGGACGATTGCAGCGAGGCCACCGCGGAGAACATGAGCGCGATCAACGGCAGGGCGGCCAACGGCTGGTGGGCGAGCGTCGTGCCGAAGTAGGCGAGTCCGTGTGCGCCGTTGTCGGCCAACTCGTCGAGCGGCAGCACCCGTTGGAAGGCCGTACCGGCGAGCAGGAAGAGCAGCAGCATCACCACCAGGGCGAGCATGCCGCCCCGCGAGGCGTCCCGGGGGCTGCGCACCTCCTCGCCGACGCTGAACACCGACTCGAAGCCCCAGTAGCAGAACACTGCCAGCACCATGCCCTGGGCGAGCGCGTCGAAGGACGGGATGTCGAACGGGTTGAACCACTGCAGTGAGAACGGCTGGTCTCCGGCGAACAGTCCGTACCCGCAGAAGCCGAGCAGCACCGCGTACTCGAACACCAGCAGCGCCTTCTGCAGCCGGGCGGCCAGGTCCAGGCCGCGCACCGCCACCAGCGCCGCGCCGGCCAGGACCACCAGGCCGAGCAGGGTGCACTGGACGGTCGAGTCGGCGTCGAGGCGGAGGCCCGCGACGCTGCGCACGTGGGCCAGGTCGAGGAGCTGGATGATGGAGGACCCGGTGACCGTGGTGGTGTAGGCCATGAAGACCACGGTGCCGACGGTGTTCACCCAGCCGGTGAGGAAGCCCAGCCAGGGGTTGAGTATTCGGCCCACCCAGCGGTAGCTGCTGCCGGCGTCCGGCTCGACGGCGTTCAGCCGCCCGTACCCGCCCGCGATGGCGAGCACGGGCAGGAAGGCCAACAGCATGATCGCGGGCAGGTGCAGGCCGACGACTCCGGCCATCAGGCCCAGGCCGATGCCGATGCTGCTGGTGGCCGCCGTACTGGAGGCGGCGATCGTCGCCCCGTCCAGCAGGCCGATGGACTTGTGCATGGTGACGTGGGGGCTGCTCGTGTCCGGTCTCGGAACGTCGCCCGTGGCCTTCACCGTCGGTGTCAACGGATCACCGCCTTGCTCGTGTGGGGGAGGGGTGCGAGACATGAAACCGGTGGCGTCCCTACACGTCAATGCTGTTGTCATAAGAGCCGGCGCGCAGGAGAGCGCGAGCAAGGGATCGAAGCCGTCCTCGGGCGGGGACGGGTCCGGGGCGAACAGCCCCCGACCCTCGAACACACCGCGGACGCCGTCCCCGCGCCCCTCTACTACCGCGCCGTCTTCACCGACCTGCCGCTGACCGCCGAACGGACCCGCACCCTCGTGTCGCGGCTGCTGTCGTCCGGTCCGGTCCAGCAGCAGGCCTCCTGAGGTTCGCAGGAGGCCCGGAGAATCCTGTTCGGTTTTCTGGGCGAGGACCGGATGGAACCCGATCGTCGCAGGTCGGGGGCGCGGCTTCGGCCCCGTCGCTTCAGGTGGTGAGCAGGCGGTTGAAGAACGAGCGGTAGCGCTGGAGCGCGACGCGCAGTTCTTCGGTCGGCACCTCGTCGCCGCGGTGCCACTGGCCTTCGAGGTCCTGCTTGTGCGCGGAGAAGGTGGTGGCGAGTGCCTGCATCGCCTCGGCGACCAGATTGTCGGCCGCGGACACGGCATTGCGCGGGTCGTCGACGAATTCGCCCTGGATCTTCTGCCACCGGGAGCGGAACTCCTCCTGCTGCCCGCCCAGCAGGGGTTCGTTCTCGGCGGATTCCGAGCCCTCGGTGCGGTCCTCGGCGCGCTCGGACGGCTCGGATGCCTGGGTGGAGCCCCTTTCCTGGTCCTCTTCCTGCTCGCGGTCCTGCTCGCGGTCCTGCTCGCGGTCCTGACCGTAGTTCTGCTCGCGGTCCTGCCCGTGTTCCTGCCCGTAGCTCTGCTCGCGGTCGCGGCCTTCGAGCGTGAACTCCTGCTCGCCGCTCCGCTGTTCGGTGGTGGCTTCCCCGGGGAACGCCGGTGGCGAATCCGCCCCGGAGGTGTCGCTCCGTTCGTCGGTGTCCTGTCGGGCGCCGGCCAGGTCCTCCGTGGACAGGCCGCCCTCGACCGGTTCGGATGTTGCTCGGCTGTGCATCTCTTCACTTCCCTTTCGGCAGTTCCGGTCGGCGGCCGTCGCCGGTCGTGCCCCGCCGGCTCAACCCGCCGGTCCGGGGCTCACGCGCGGCTGCCCTGCGGGCGGTCGCCGTTGTGGAGCAGTTCCTCGAACAGGGTGCGGTAGTGCACCATGGCGCCCCGCAGTTCTTCCGTGGTCGCCTGGTGGCGGCTGCTGCGGTCGTTGACCTCGTGAGCGGACCGGAAGTGCGTCAGCACGTTCCCGTGTTCGACGGAGAGGTCCTTGAGCTGCTGCTCGTACCCCTCGGTCGGGTATCCGCGCTCGCTCATGAGCGTGGTGACGAGCCGGTCCGCCTCGTGCACCGTGTCGTCGGGCCGGTCGACGAACTGTTCCTGCACCCGTGCCCAGTCCTTGGCGTAGCGGTCGCGGGCACCCGGTGACAGCGGTTTGATGTTCAGCGAGTCGTGGCGCGACTCGCGCTTGCGCAGCTCCCGGTCGGCGGCGAAACGGCTGTCCTTCGCCTCGGCGGTCCGGTCGTACTCCGGGCCGAACCGTTCCTGCAGATGGCGGCGGCGGATGGCGAACGTCGCCACCAGCGCACACACGACCAGAACGACGGCGATGACTGCGACGAGGGTCCATGTTGACATTTGGGTCCTCCGCTGGTAGCTCCAGACCTCCCTGAACGGCGCGTGCCCTGCGGCCCGGAGCCAAAACGCGGACGAACCGAAGAAGTCGAACGACGTGCCGCGGCGGACCTGCCCGATCACGTTGAGCAGCCCACCGGCGACCCCGGGCACCTCCGACGGCGTGCCCGGAGACGTTGACGGACGGTAGCCTTGGCTGCCCGTGGAGTGACCCGGGCGGACCCGAGGGGGGCAAGGGTGACGGAGGACGGGCGGGTTCCGGGGCTGGTCGGGCGGCAACGGGAGACGGAGTTGCTGACCGCCGCGCTGGTCCAGGCCGTGGACGGTGCGAGCGGTTCCACGGTCCTGCTGCGCGGTGAGGCCGGGGTCGGCAGGAGCACACTGCTGGCCTGGGTGGAACGGGCGGCGCGGGAGCGGGGGTTCACCGTCCTGCGGGCGCTCGGTACGGAGGCGGAGACGGACCTCGCGTTCGGCGCCCTCCACCAGGCCTTCCGCTCGCTGCTCCAGCACACCGACGCCCTGTCCGCGCACCAGCGGGAGGCCCTGGAGAGCGCGCTCGGCGTCCGGGCCGGCACCCCGAGCGGGTTCGCCGTCGGCGCCGCCGTGCTGGCGTTGCTGGAGGAGGCGGTGCGGACCGCCCCGGTGCTGCTGCTCCTGGACGACCTGCACTGGATCGACTCCTCCAGCGCGAGCGTCTTCGCCTTCCTGAACCGCCGCTGCGGCGAGCTGCCGGTGGTGATCGTCGCCGCCACCCGCCCGGGCGGACCGGCCGCCCGGACGTGGTCGGCCGAGACCGTCGACGTGCGGGCCCTGCCCCGGGCGGACGCGGCGCTGCTGCTGGGCGCCCGCTACCCCGACCTCGCCGCGCCCGCCCGGGACCGGGTCCTCACGGAGGCGGCCGGGAACCCGCTGGCGCTGGTGGAACTGCCGCGCCAACTGGCGGCCGCCCAGCAGCTGGGGGCCGCCCCCCTACCCGAACAGCTGCCACTGGGGCGGAAGTTGGAGCGGATGTTCGCGGACCGGCTGGGCGCCGTGACGCCCGAGGTCGGCCGCCTGCTGCTGCTGGGCGCCCTGGCCACCGGTACGGAGTCCGCCACCGGGGCGTGGCTGCGCGCCGTCGCGGACGAGAACGCGCGGGAGATCCTGGAACGGATCGAGGCGGACGGGCTGGTCCGGCTCGACCGGGCCGGACAGCTCGTGTTCCGGCACCCCCTGGTCCGTACCGCCGTCGTCTCCACCGCCTCCGACAGCGCCCGCCGCGAAGCGCACCGGGCCCTGTCCGCCGCCCTCGCGCCGGATGACCCCAGGCGGCTGGCCCACGAGGCGTCGGCCGCGCTGCTGCCCGACGAGGCACTCGCGCAGCGGCTGCAGGAGGCGGGGCGCGACCTCGCGCGTCGAGGGGGCGACGCGGAGGGCGCGCTGCTGCTCGAACGCGCCGCCGCCCTCAGCCCCGGCTCCTGCGACCAGACCCGCCGGCTCACCTGGGCCGCGGTGATGGCGGCGCGCGGCGGGCAGCTGCGCCACGCCGTGGAGCTGGTGGAGGAGTTGAAGTCCAGCACGGTGCCGCAGGACGTCGCCCCGCTGTTCGCGTACGCGGTGGTCTACGCGGACCAGAGCCACCACGTCGACTTCGAGTCCTCCGCCGCCCTGCTGCCCGGGGCCCTCGACGCGCTGACCGCCCCGGGCGCCGACACCTTCGGCGGGCTGGTCGACCAGGTGTACTTCAAGCTGCTGCTGGCCGCCAGCTACACCGACGACCCGTGGGTGTGGCACGCCCTGGAGCGGCACCGGGAGAACGTCTCCGAGGTGGGGCGGCTGTGCCTGCGGGCCTGGACCGCCCCCGGCCCGGAGGTCGCCGAGGCGTTGCGGACGGTGGCCGGGGCCATGACCGAGGAGCAGGAGGCCGGTGCGGCCTGGCTCCTGCTGTGGACCGCCTCCGCGCTCGACTGCCCCGAGGGCGACCTGTGGCGGCGCTTCACCGGCCTCCACGGCTACGCCACCCAGGGCTCGGTGGCGAAGGCCAAGTGCCACCAGGACTTCCTGCTCGGGCACTGGGACCGGGCGGCCGCCTGCCTGCGCGAGGCCGAGATCGCGGACGAACTCGGCTATCACACCAACGCCCTGATGTTCCGCCAGCACTACGCCCACTTCCTGGCCGGCCGGGGGGACGAGGACGGCCTGCGGGAGATCGAGCAGGCCGTCCGCCCGGTCGCCACCCGGGCCCGGATGCGCTACGTGCTGGACCGACTGACCCACCTGCGCGGCCTGGCGGCGCTCGCCCACGGACGCGACGAGGAGGCGTACGCGCACTTCTGCGAGCTCACCCCGCCCGGGCAACTGCCCAGCGGGTCGCCGTGGCGCCACGCGCTGGTCCTCGACCTGGTGACGGCCGCCGTGCACACCGGCCGGCACGAGGAGGCCCGGGACCACCTCGCGGCCGGGGCCGCGGCGCGCTCGGCGGAGATCTCCGGCCGCCACGCGTTCCTCTTCACGGCCGCCGCCGCGCTGGCAGCCACCGCCTTGGCAGCCACCGCCCTGGCCGCCGACGACGACGAGGCCGACGCCGCCTTCCGCGCCGCGTACGCCGTACCGGGCGCCGAGCGGTGGGCGTTCGACCTCGCCCGGCTGCGGCTCGCCCACGGCGCGTGGCTGCGCCGGCGCCACCGGCCCGGGGCCCGGGAGGCGCTGCGCGCGGCCCACCACGTGTTCCGCCGCCTGGAGGCCACCCCCTGGGCCCGGCAGTGCGAGGCGGAACTCCGGGCGGCCGGCGACTCCGTGGCGCTGCCGCCGGGCGGACCGGCCGCGGAGCCGGCCGGCCTCAGCGGTCACGAGCTGCGCATCGCCCGGCTGGCCGCGACCGGGCTGACCAACAAGGAGATCGGCCGGCAGCTCCAGCTGTCGCCCCGCACCGTCGGGGCCCACCTCTACCGGATCTTCCCGAAGCTCGGCATCACCACCCGGGCCGCGCTCGCCCACGCCCTGGACGGCGGCTGACCTGCCGGAACGGCTCCTCGAACCGCCCTTCCCGGCACGGCAGTCAGATGACCTAACGGCACGTCGTGCGCGCGGTCCACGCTGTACCGCGCAGGGCTTCGACGGAAGGGCGGTCAGATGGGCGTGCGGGTGACGACGGCGTCGGTCGCGGACGAGGAGAAGGCGGCGTTCTGGAGCGCAATGGTGTCGCGGACGCTGGTGCCGGTGGAGGTGCACCCGCTCACCGGGCGGCCGTTCGACGGACTCCTGGAGTCGCACCGGCTCGGCTACGTACGGATCGCCACCCTGGAGGCGGACGCCGCCCGGCTCTCCCGTACGGCCGACCTGATCGCCCGGGCCCCGCGCACCGAGCCGCAGGTCGGGGTCGGGGTGCAGGTGTCGGGCCGGGCCGTGCTGGAGCAGGACGGGCGCCGGGCGGAGGCGCTGCCGGGCGGTCTCATGCTGTACGACACTGAGCGGCCCTACGCCGTCGACTTCCCGGAGCGCTTCCGCACCCATCTGGTCCACCTGCCGAGCCGGCTGCTCGGTGCGGCGGAGCGCGACCTGCGGCTCGCGGCGGGCACCGCCGTCGGCCCGGCGGACGGCTGCGGGCCGGTGCTGGCGCCCTTCCTCGGCGTCCTGGCCGCGTCCGCCCGCTCGCTCCCCGCGCCGGTCGGCGACCTGCTGGCCGGACGCGTCGCCGACCTGGTGAGCGCGCTCGTCGCCCACCTGGTGGCCGGCCGGGCCACGGACGAGCCGGACGGCCCCGACGGGCACCTGGTCCGGCGGGTGCGGGAGCACATCGACCACCGGCTGGGCGATCCGGAACTGACACCCGAGCGGATCGCGCGGGCCCACCACATCTCCGTGCGCTACCTGCACCGGCTCTTCGAGAACGAGGGAGTGACGGTGAGCCGCCTCATCCAGCAGCGCCGCCTGGAAGCCTGTGCCCGCGAGCTGGGCCGCCGCGGTCGGACGGCCCCGGCCGTGTCGGCCGTCGCCCAGCGCTGGGGCTTCGTCAACCCGGCGCACTTCAGCCGGGCCTTCCGCGCCGCGTACGGGGCCTCGCCGCGCGAGTGGCGCTCGCTCCGGAACGACGAGGCCGGCTGACCGGGCCGCAGAGCCGTCCACCGAACCGAACCGTCCGCCGAGCTATCCGCCGAAGGGCACGATCGGGCCACCGTCCAGGCGGCCGACACCGTGCACCTCGCCCTGCACAGCCGTTCCTGGCGGGCCCCGATCGGCGGCCCCCGAAGAGGAGTACAGATGTCCGTCGTCCTCGACACCGCAGGCATACCGCCCGGCGACCGCGCCGAGTACTGGCACGAGGCCGTCTCCCGCACCTTCATCCCGCTCGACGTCGCCCTGCGCGAGGACGCGCCCGCGCCCGCGGCGATCACCAGCCACCGCCTGGGCGCCGTGCAGGTCTCCCTGGTCCAGGCCGGACCGCAGCGGGTCGAGCGCAGCGCGGGCCTGATCGCCCGCGGCGGGGAGGACCACCTCACCCTGGCGCTCCACCACCGCGGCACCGCCCGGCTGGTCCAGGACGGCCGCCAGGTGGAGCTGCGCCCGGGCGCCTTCGCGATCTCGGACGCCGGGAGGCCGTTCGTCAAGGAGCTGCCGAAGCCGTTCGTCTTCACGGCGTTCCACTGGCCGCGCTCGGCGGTGGGCGTCACCGAGGAGGACCTGCGGGTGCTGACCGCGACGGCCTTCGACACCCGCGACGACACCGCCCGCCTGGTGGCCGCCTACCTGGAGTGCCTCTCCCGGTCGGCCGGTTCGATGGAGCCGCAGGTGGCCCGCTGGCTCGCCGCCACGGCGCTCGACCTGCTCGCGGTGCTCGCCCACGAACGGCGCGGCCGGTCCGCCCCGGAGGCGCCCGAGGCGGCTCTGGCCACCCTGGCCCGGGTGAAGGAGCACATCCTGCGCCACCTGGGGGACCGGGACCTCTCACCGGAGCGGATCGCCGGGGCCCATCACGTGTCGGTGCGGTACCTGCACAAGCTCTTCCGCTTCGAGGGGGTGACGGTGGCCCGCTGGATCCAGCGCCAGCGGCTGGACATGGCCCGCCGGGACCTGGGGCGTCCGAACGCGGACCGGGCGACCGTGGCGGCGGTCGCCGGCCGGTGGGGCTTCGTGAGCGCCAGTCACTTCAGCCGGGCCTTCCGGGCCGCCTACGGGGTCTCGCCGCGCGAGTGGCAGGCGTGCGCACCGGCGGGCCCGGCCCGGGGAAGCGTGGTGCGGCCGGCCGGGCAGCCGGTCCCGGCCGCCCGGCCGGCGGGGTACGGCATCGCGGTGTGACCGCCCCGGCCGCTCACCGGTTGTTGTGCAGCTCCGCGACGTAGCCGCCGGGGAACCGCACCATCGCGGTGTCCCGGCCGCCCGCCCGGACCGGGCCCGACAGCACCGAGGCGCCGGCGGCCTTCGCCCGCTCCAGGGTGGCGCCGAGGTCCGCCACGCCGTAGCCGGTGAGCTCCTGGCCGAACGGGTACGGCAGGTGGCCGTCCGTCACGGCGACCGTCGTGGTGCCGAAGCCGGAGTCGAGGCGGACCAGCCGGTAGGCGGTGCCGGGCAGTCCGATCGCGGCGCCGTCGGCCCGGCGGTCGTCGGAGACGATCCGGCCCCGGGTGAAGGCGAGGAAGCTGTGCAGGAAGGCGCCCACCGCGTCCGGTGACAGGTAGAGCCGGTTCTCCGGCACGCTGGCCAACGCGGGGTAGGACGGCGGGGTGGTGTGCACGTAGAGCTGGGCACTGACGCCGCCGGGGAACTGGACGACGGCGTCCCGGCCGATCGGGTCGGCGAACGGCGCCACGGTGACGGCGGCTCCGTCGGCGCGGGCGGCGCGGACCGCCTGGTCGAGGTCGGTGACCAGCCAGCCGGTGCGCTCGGTGCCGAACGGGTACGGGACGGGCGTGGTGTAGTCGAACACCGACAGCGTGCCGACCGGGGAGAGCACCAGCTCGGAGAGCGTCCGGCTGGGCGTGGGCGTCACCTGGGTGGCGTTCGGCCCGATCGTCCTGCCGCCGAAGGTGGCCACCCAACTGGCCGCGAACGCCTGCTCGGTGCCCGGCTCGACGTACACGTGGGTGGAGTCGTACTGCGGGCCGACGGCGAACTGCCGGTGCGCGGCGGACGCTGCGGCCTGGGCGCCCTGGGTGTTCTGGCTCTGGGCGTCCTGGGTGCCCTGGGCCAGCGAGGCGGTGGGGACCGCCGCCAGCGCGGCGATCGCCGCCACCAGAGGGACCAGCCGTCGGGCGAGGCGTCGTTCCATGGGGTGACCTCCCGGTCGTGGTGCGGGCCCGGCGTCCGGGGAGGGACGCGCCGGGCGCGTGGTCGTGGTCGGTGCGGCGTTCAGGCCGTCGGCGCGGCCCAGGGGGCGTCGGGGCCGTCGGCGGCCGAGAGCCGGTGGGCGGCCAGCGCCGTGCCGAGGAGCAGCAGGGCGGCCAGGGCGAGGGCCACGGCGGGCCGCCCGTGCAGGACCAGCGCCGCGCCGGCGAGGCCGCCGAGCAGCATCGCCAGGGCGGAGAGGATCCGGCGGCCCGGGCGCGGCGCCGCGCCGCCGGCCGCCGTCGAGTCGGCGGCCAGGCCGGTCAGGGTGAGGGTGAGGACGGTGGTGGTCAGGTCGGGTACGGCGAGCCGCCGGGCCACCGCGTTCTGCAGGCCCATGCCCAGGCCCAGCAGGACGATCAGGGCGTAGTCGGCGCCGCCGGCCGCGGCGGTGGCGGCCGCCGCGGCCGTCAGGGCCGTCTGGACGCCGACGGCCAGGGCCAGCAGGCGTCCGCGGTGGGCGGCCGACCGGCTGCCGAGCCGTCCGCCGACGAGTGCGCCGGCCAGGAAGGAGGCCAGCGAGACGAGTGAGGCGGTGGCCGACAGGCCCGGGGCCCCGGCCAGGGCGAAGCCGAGGAAGACCACGTTGCCGGTCATGTTGGCGACGAAGACGTGCCCGAGGCCGAGGTAGCTGACGGCGTCGACCACCCCGGTCGCCACCGTCAGCAGCAGCATCAGCGGGGGGAGGGGCCCGTGCCGGTCGGTGCGCGGCGGGGCGAGGGTGCGCAGGGCGTCAGTCAGCAGGGCGCGCAACGGCGGACGCCTCCTCGGGCACGGGCGGGTGGTGCAGGACCACCCGGGTGAGCAGCCCGCTCGCCGGGCCGAGCACGGCGGCCGCGACCGACAGCCAGAGCGGCCAGGCGGTCAGGCCGACGGCGTGGTCCACGGACCACCGGCCCGGGCCGGTGAGGGCGAGGGATCCCGCGACGACGACCAGCACCAGCGGGTACTCGTAGCCGTCGTCCTGCACCCAGAGCCCGTGCGGCAGTTTGACGGTCATCGCCACCGTCATCACGCCCATGGCGACCATGGCCGCCGCCGGGGTGAGCGCGCCCAGGGCCAGGAACAGGCCCGAACCGACCTGCCCGGCGCCCGCGGCGAGCGCGGTGAGCGTCCCGCCGCGGAAGCCGTCGTGCCGGAACTCCTCCGTTCCGCCGGCCAGGCCGTTGCCCCCGAGGCGGTGGCTCACCTTCTGTACCCCGTGCCCGGCGATGAGCAGGCCCACCACCACGCGGAGGATCAGCAGTCCGGTATCCATCGTTTCCTGTTCCTGGTCCCTGTTCTGACGGAGCGTCGGTGGTGGGGGTCAGCCGGCGGCGTGCTCGCCGATGACGGCCTGGGCGTAGACGACCCCGAGGCCGTACGCGCCGCCGTGCTCCTTGACGATCTCCGTGACCACGCCGTACGTCTCCGTCCGGGCCCAGTCGCGCTGGAGCTCCAGCAGCACCTGGACCCAGGTGACCGGCACCGCGCCGGCCTGCGTCATCCGCTGGATCGCGTGCTCGTGGGCCTGCGGGGAGACGCCGCCGGAGGCGTCGGTGACGACGTAGACCTCGTAGCCCTGGTCGATCATGGACAGCACCGGCAGGACCAGGCAGACCTCGGTCCACAGGCCGGCGATGACGACCTTGCCGCGCCCGGTGGCCTTGACCGCCTCGACGACCGCCGCGTCCTCCCAGGCGTTCATCGAGGTGCGGTCGAGGACCTCGGCCTTGGGGAACACCGCCGCCAGCGGCGGCAGCAGCGGGCCGGAGAAGGACTCGGCGGCGACGGTGGTCAGGACGGTCGGCACCTCGAAGGCCCGGGCGGCCTTGGCGAGGCCGACGGTGGCGTTGATGATCGCGGTGCGGTCGCCGCTGCCGGTGCCGAAGAACATCTGCGGCTGGTGGTCCACGAACAGCACCACGGCGTTGTCGGGGGTCAGCAGGTCGGGGCTGGGGGTGGCGCTGACCTGGGTGAGGTCGACCATGACGGGGTTCCCTTCGGTGTATGCGGGCAGGACCGCCGCGTGGTGCTCCGCGCGGGGCCGGGGGAGGTGGATCAGAGGGGGGAGGTGGATCAGAGGAGGAAGCAGGGGGCGAACGGCTGGTGGTGCTCGTCCGCCAGGCCGCGCTCGACCCGCCAGCGGTGGTGCAGCTGCGACTCGGTGACGACCTCGCCGAGCAGCTCCGCCTGGCGGGCGCCCGCGCCGCAGGTGCGACCGGAGGCCTGGTAGCCGCCGAAGTGGGCGACCGGGCTCCAGCCGGGGCTGACCGGCGGGAGCTCCTCGTCCATGCCCTCGTACTCGGCCGCCGCGTGGACGATCCGGCCGCCGACGACCGTCAGCAGGGACTCGATGGACGGGATCTCCGGCTCCGGCACGGTGAAGTAGTCCTCGGACAGGACGGCCAGGTCGCCGTAGCAGCCGGTCCGCAGCACGCCCTTGACGTCCTGCTCGCCGGTGAGGGCGGCGCCTGCCGTGGTGTACATCGCGAGGGCGGTAGCCCGGTCCACCCGGTTCTGCGGCGGCCGGATCGCCGACCCGCCGACCGTGCGCCCGGAGACCAGCCAGTGCAGGGCGACCCAGGGGTTGTACGAGGACACCCGGGTGGCGTCCGTACCGGCGGCCACCGTCAGGCCGCGCTCCAGCATCGCGCGGATCGGCGGGGCCTCGGCGGCGGCGCCGAGCCCGTAGCGGCGGGTGAACACCTCGCCCTGGAAGGACAGCCTGTTCTGCACCGACAGCGAGCCGCCGAGGGCCGCGATCCGGTCCAGGCTGTCCCGGGAGACGGTCTCCGCGTGGTCGAAGAGCCACCGGTTCCCGGCCGGGAAGAGCCCCTCGGCGGCGAGCTTCTCGAACACCGCGAGGTCGCGCCGGATCGTCTCGTCGTAGGTCGCGTGCAGCCGAAAACCCCAGCCGTGCTCCGTCAGCAGGCGGACGGCCTTCTCGAACTCACCCTCGTAGGAGCCGAGTTCGGGGCGTGGCTCGGCGAAGTTCTCGAAGTCGGCGGCGGCCCAGGTGAGGTTCTCGCCGGCGCCGTTCAGCCGCAGCCAGGCGTCGCCGTCCCCGGGGCGGACCGTCTCGATCCAGCGGGTGAGGTCGTCGAGCTCCTGGCCGGGGGTCTGCGGGAACAGGTGGTAGGCGATCCGGAGCGTGAGCAGGCCCTCGCGGGCGAGTTCGGTGACCGTGGCGTAGTTCTCGGGGAAGCTCTGGAAGCCGCCGGCGGCGTCGATCGCGGAGGTCAGCCCGAAGCGGTTCAGCTCGCGCAGGAAGTGCCGGGTGGAGGTCGCACGGTCCTCGCCCTCCAGCACCGGGGCCTTGGCCAGCGTCGAGTAGAGGACCAGGGCGCTCGGCGCCGCCAACAGCATGCCGTTCGGCTCGCCGCCGCGGCCCCGGACGATCTGGCCGCCCTTCGGGTCCGGGGTGTCGCGGGTGTAGCCGACGGCGCGCAGGGCGGCGCGGTTGAGGATCGCCGACTGGTAGAGGTGGAGGACGAACACCGGGGTGTCCGGCGCCGCCTCGTTCAGCTCGGCGGGCGTCGGGAGCCGCCGCTCGGCGAACTGCTCGGCCGACCAGCCGCCGACGACCCGCACCCACTGGCCCCGGGGCGTGCGGGCGGCCTGCTCCCGCAGCATCGCCAGCGCCCGGCGCAGCGACGTCACGCCGTCCCAGCGCAGCTCCAGGACGTAGTTGAGGCCGCCCCGGATCACGTGCAGGTGCGCGTCGTTGAGGCCGGGCACCACCCGTCGGCCGAGGGCGTCGACCACGACGGTGGACGGGCCGATGACCGGGGCGACGTCCGGGTCGTCCCCGACGACGGTGATCACGCCGTCGCGGATGGCGAGGGCGCCGGCCTCGAGGCGGCGGGCGTCGCCGGTGTGGATCTTCGCGTTGCGGACGACGATGTCGGCGGCGTCCTCGACGGCGCGGGGGACCAGCCCACCGACGGGTATTGCAGGCACCTCGACGGCCTCCTGTCACGGGATCGACCTGCCGCCCGGGTGCGGTCGGCAGGTGGAGGCTTCCGAGCGGGCCGGGGTAGCGGCCCCGCCCCGTTCGGGCTCCTGACGTGACGTTAGGCGTGGGGGTGGCGCCGGACTTGGCCCACAGTGCACCGGCCCCGGTCCGCGAGCGCACCGGCCGCCCGCGGCGGCGATCGTGCGCGGGTGGTCGGTGGCGGGGGACGGAGGGGGCCGTGGTGCCGAGAGGGGAAGGTGTCCGGCTGTCGGACACCTTCCCCTGCTGGTCGCCGAGGTGCTCCTGCCGCCCGGCCCGGCCCCGCCGCGCGGGCTACAGCGCGGCCCGCTGGGGCCGGGTGGGAACGACGATGACGGTGGGGGCGCCGGCGGTCAGGGCCGCGGTGAACTCCCGCTCCAGCTCCTCGGTGGTCTCCACGTCGACGGCGCGGCAGCCGAAGCCGCGGGCCACCGAGGCGATGTCGATTCCGGGCAGGTCGAGCCCGGGCACCCCGGGGGTCTCCTCCAGCAGGGCGAACGACTTGAGGATCGAGTACTCGTGGTTGCGCATGACCACGTAGACGATCGGGAGGCGGTGCCGGGCCGCCGTGTAGAGGGCCTGCACGGAGTACTGGAAGGAGCCGTCGCCGATCAGGCCGACCACCGGGCGCAGCACTCCCCGCTCCCGGTCGGCCAGCGCGACGCCGACCGCGGCCGGGACGGCCCAGCCGATGCCCCCGCTGGCCGTGGCGAAGAACGAGCCCGACCGGGTGGTGGGCAGCCATTCGAGCTGCTGCGCCATGGTCGAGGTCGACTCGTTGACGATGACGGCGTCCGGCGGGCGGACCCTGCTCAGGGCGGCGTGGACCTCCGGCGGGGTGAGCGGCCGCTCCGGGGCGGACGGCAGCACGCGGGGCCGCGGCATCGGCTCCGGCGCGGTCCGGGTCGAACCCTCCTCGACCAGGTCCAGCAGCAGGTCGATCGCCCGCCGGGGATCGCCGAGCAGGCTGTCGCCGACCCGTGCGGCGGCGGCCGCCTCCGGGTCGCCGGTGATCTGGAGCAGCGCGGTGCCCGGGGGGAGGTAGTCGCCGGGCACGTACGGGTAGTAGCGGAACACCTCGGCTCCGATCACCACCACCAGGTCGTGCCCGGCCAGCCGGTCGCTGATGGTCTTCACCGACATGCCCAGCGGGCCGGCGAAGAGCGGGTGGTCCTCGGGGAAGGAGACGCGGTCCCCCAGCGGGGCGCCGTAGACGGCGGCGCGCAGCCGCTCCGCCAGGGCGACGGCCGCGTCCCAGCCGCCGCTGCGGTCGACCTCGGGCCCGAAGACGAGTGCGGGCCGGCGGCTGGCGGTGATGCGCTCGGCGAAGGCGCGCAGCCGCCAGGGGTCGGGGGCCACCCGCTCGCTCACCGTCCGCACCCGGGTGAAGCCGGACAGCGGCCGCTTCCAGTCGTCCATCGGGATCGACAGGAAGACCGGGCCGGCGGGCGGCTGGAGCGCCTGCGCGTAGGCGCGCATGAAGGCCTCGGGGACGTCCTCCGCGCAGGCCGGCTCGTAGGACCACTTCACCCAGGGTTTCGGCAGCTGGGTGGCCTCGCGGTTGCCGAGGTAGGGCTCGCCGATCACCAGCTCCCGGTGCTGCTGGCCGGCGGTGACGATCAGGGGCGTGTTCCCGTGGTGGGCCGCCACCAGGTTGCCCAGCGCGTTGCCGGTGCCGGCCGAGGAGTGCAGGTTGACCAGCGCGGGGCGGCCGGTGACCTGCGCGAAGGCGTCGGCCATCGCGATGGCCGACGCCTCCTGGAGCGCGAGGACGTAGGCGAAGTCCGCGGGGAAGTCCTGGAGGAACGGCTCCTCGGTGGAGCCCGGATTCCCGAAGACCGTGGTGAGTCCGAGCGTGCGCAGCAGGTCGTACGTCACGGTGCGGACGGTGGAGTGCTCAGCCATGGGTGCCAGCGCTTTCATCCGGGGCGTCAGAGCCTCAGGGCTTTCAGGGGCGGGTCTCGGTCCGGCCGGCCGGCAGCCTCCTGGGGCGGGGAGGGGAGGGGAGGGACGGCGACGGGGGACGGCACATCGGTTCCGATCGTCACGCCGGCCGGCTCTTGCAGGAGAGCATTGGCACCGAGGGCCCCGCAACCGGACGAACGGCCGGACGAACGAGCGGATGAACGGCCGGACGAACGGGTGCGGGGCCCCGGGGCTGGGCGGGTCGGCCGCCGCCTCGGCCGGTGCGCGGGCTAGGTTCGGGTCCGTGACCGGCAACGACGCGGTCCTGGCGCTGATGGTCGCCACGGCCCTGGGCTTCGACTTCACCAACGGCTTCCACGACACCGGCAACGCGATAGCGACCTCGATCGTCACCGGCGCCCTGCCGCCGCGCGTCGCGGTCGCGGTGTCGGCGGTGCTGAACCTGGTGGGCGCGTTCCTGTCGACCGCCGTGGCGGCGACCATCGCCAACGGCCTGGTCGCCACGGGGGAGGTGACCCTGACGGTCGTCTGCGCCGGCCTGGTCGGCAGCATCCTGTGGAACCTGGCCACCTGGTACCTCGGGATCCCCTCCAGCTCCTCGCACGCGCTGATCGGCGGGATGGTCGGGGCGACGGTGGCCGCCGCCGGGGCCTCGGCCGTCAAGTGGCAGGGGCTGGTCTCCAAGGTGGTCGTGCCCGCGGCGCTGTCGCCGTTCATCGCCGGTGGGGTGGCCGCGGTCGGCACCCTCCTGGTCTACCGCCTCACCCGCGACGTGCCCGAAGGCCCGCGCGGGCGCGGCTTCCGGCTCGGCCAGATCGGCTCGGCCTCCATGGTCTCGCTCGCCCACGGCACCAACGACGCGCAGAAGACCATGGGCGCCATCACCCTCGCCCTGATCGCCAACGGCACCCTGCCCACCGGGGCGGAGGCACCGGCCTGGGTGATCCTCTCCTGTGCGCTGGCGATCGCCCTGGGCACCTACATCGGCGGCTGGCGGGTGATCCGGGCCCTGGGCAAGGGGCTGGTGGAGATCGAACCGCCGCAGGGGATGGCCGCCGAGTCGGCCTCGGCCGCCGTGATCCTCTGCTCCACCGACTTCGGCTACTCGCTCTCCACCACGCACGTGGCCACCGGGTCCATCCTGGGCTCGGGGGTCGGCAGGAGCGGCGCCGTGGTGCGCTGGCAGCTCGCCCGCCGGATGGTGACGGCCTGGCTGCTCACCCTGCCGGCCTCCGCGCTGGTCGGTGCGCTGGCCTACTGGGCCGCGAACGGGATCGGCGGGACGGCCGGCGTGGTGGCGATCGTCGGCCTGCTGGTGGCGGCGTCGGTCGCCTTCTTCGCCGCCTCCCGCCATCCGGCCGTGACGCCGGAGAACGTCAACGCCGCGTGGACCGGTTCGGTGGCCCCGGAGCCCGTCAAGGCCAAGGACGAGGTGAGCCCGTGAACTCCTGGATCAACCTGGACGCGGTGTGGCGGATCGTCGTGGTGGGCCTGCTCACCGGTGCCGGCCTGCCCGCCCTGTTCGCCCTCGGCCTGCGCCTGCTCAACCCGACCGGCGCGGCCGGCGAGCCGGACGCCGTCCGGCCCGCCGCCGGGCCGGTCGGCACCATCCTGGCGGGACTGATCTTCGCGGTGGTGCTCGCGGCGATCGGCTGGGGCATCTCCGTCATCGTCAGCCACCGCTGACCGCAGCCACCGCTGACCGCCCGCCGTCCAGGGGCGGCGGGGTGAGGTCACGGACGACCGTCGGAGGGAGCGGTTCGGACGGGATCGGTTCCCGGATCGGTTCCCGTGACGGGAACAGGGGGTCCGGATTCGATCCGGGCGCGGACGAGTTCGACCGGGCCCCGGAACCAGCCCAGTTTCTCCACCCACCAGGTGAGGCCGGCCGCCCGGTACGGGGCGACGACCAGGGCGTCGGCGTCCCGCCGGAACCCGGAGGTCTGGCCCTCCATGACGACATCGAACCGCCCGTCCTGGACGGCCTGTTGGGCGCGGACGTAGGAGACCACGGCTTCCAGGTCGGCAGGAGGCATCATCTCGGTGTGGCCCACCCCCGCCCGGGTCGGGAAGACGCCGTCCCAGTGCGCGGCCCGCCGCATGGGGCGTCGCGAGGGCCAGGTGCCGGCGATCCACACCGGGATGCGAGGACGTTGCGGGCTCACCGGCTGGAAGGCGAGGTCCGTGACCGTGAACCAGCGGCCGTGGAAGGTGAACGGCCGGCCCGCCCACAGCCCGTCGAGGACGTGGAGGGCTTCGTCCAGCTTCTCCGCACGCACCCGTGGGTCCGGATCATGGCCCAGCGCCTGGAACTCGGCGGCGGAGGAACCCAGGCCGGCGCCGAAGATCAGCCGTCCGCCACTGAGCAGGTCCAACGCGACGGTCGCGCGGGCGACTTCGGCAGGGTGCTTGAGGGCGAGCACGCTCACCATGACGCCGAGTCGCAGACGCTCCGTGTCGGCGGCGATCGCGGCAAGGGCGGTCCACGAGTCGGTGACGTGCTCGTCCGGGTGCTCCGCGACCTGGCCGTCCCAGAGGAAGAAGCCGTCCCAGCCGGACCGCTCCGCCAGCACTCCCAGTTCGCGGAGCAGGCGGGGATCCGCGTACTCGCGCCTGTTGGGCAGTCCGACGGCGTACCGCAGCGGCTGCTGTGACGTGGCGTCCATCGGCTGTCGCCTTCCTGGTCGGACACGACGGTCGCTGACGGGACCGGTTCCAGCCTCGATGATGTCGGCTGCGCGACGACCGGGGCAACCGGAACGGCGTCGGGCGATCGCCCGGCCAGGCAGTCCCACATGCCGGAACCAGTCGTCGGATTTCCATGGATCGCAGCAGGTCAGCGGTCCCTCCGCAGGCCGAGAGCCAGGCGCGGTGCTACGGTCCACTGGGAGCCTGAATCGCCGGCGGCGGTTCCGATGGCCTCCCCGCGTGGCGGCGTCTCCTTCGGTGGGACGGTACACCGCCCTCCCCTGACATCGGTGATCGACCGGAGTCCCTCGGCCGCTGCGGATTGCGGCGGGGTGGAGGGCGCCTCCGAGGCCGGCGAGGCCCGGCCTGCGCCGCCCAGACCTCCCACACCTCCCACACCTCCCACCTCCCACACCCATCGCCTTCGGACGGAACAGCACCGGAGGATTCGAAGGGAGCAGCGATGTCCGAGAGCAGCGCGGCCTCGGGGCTTGCGGTGCCGGCAGAGGCCGGCGACGAGGTCCTGGTGATCGGCGGCGGGTTCACCGGCCTGGCCGCCGCCCACGAGCTCGCCCTGGCCGGGGTGCCGTGCCGGGTGCTGGAGCGCGAGCCGTACGTCGGCGGCCTGGCGGGGTCGTTCGAGGTTGGGGGAGCCCGGCTCGAACGCTTCTACCACCACTGGTTCTCCTCCGATCTGGAGATCCAGGGGCTGTGCGCGGAACTCGGTTGCTCCCACCTGCTGCAGCCGCACCGGACCCGGACCGGCGTGTACTACGCGAACTCGGTGTACCGGTTGTCGAGCCCGTGGGACGTGCTGCGGTTCGCCCCCCTCCCGTTGCCCGACCGGGTCCGGCTGGGCTGGTCCGCGGTGCGTGCCCACCAGGTGAAGCACTGGCGGGACTTGGAGGACCGCACGGCCCGCGAGTGGCTGTTGGAGCTGAGCGGGCCGCAGGTCTACGAGACGGTCTGGCGTCCGCTGCTGGAAGGCAAGTTCGGCCAGTACGCGACCGAGGTCGGCGCCACCTGGATGTGGACCAAGCTCCACCTGCGCGGTGGCAGCCGGTCCCACAGCGGCCGCGAGGTCCTCTACTACCTGAAGGGCGGCTGCGCCGCCCTGCTGGACGCGTGGGTCTCGCGCCTATCCGAACTGGGCGTCCGGATCTGCACGAGCACCCCGGTGCGGCAGGTGCTGACCGACGCCCACGGAGTGTGCGGGATCCGCACCGGGAGCGGCGTACTGCCCGCACGGCGGGTCCTGGCCACCACGGCACCGGACCTGCTCGCCGGCTTCCTCGCCCCCGCCGCCGACGGCCCACCGCCCCATCCGGACGTGCCCGCCGTCCGTCGGCGCCTGTCCGACATCCCCTACCTCGCCAATCTGTGCCTGGTGTTGCAGAACGACCGGTCCCTGTCGGACACCTACTGGCTCAACGTCACCGACCCGTCGTTCCCCTACGTCGGTGTCATCGAGCACACCAACCTGGAGGCTTCCGACGCCTACGCCGGGCGTCACCTGGTCTACCTGTCCGCCTACCTCCCGACCAGCGCCGAGTTGTACCGGATGGACGACGACGAGGTGTTCCACGCCAGCCTTCCGCACCTGAGCCGGATGTTCCCGCAGTTCCACCGCGACTGGGTCCGGCGCCACCACGTCTGGCGGGCCGACCACGCCCAGCCGGTCATCACCCCGCACTACTCCGACCGCATCCCGGCGATGGAGACCGACGTGCCGGGGCTCTACCTGGCCAGCATGGCCCAGGTCTACCCCCAGGACCGGGGCACCAACTACGCCATGCGGCAGGGGCGGCACGTCGGCCGCCTGATCGCCGACCGGATGCGCACCGCCCGCCGCACCGCCCCCGAGGAGAGGACGTCATGAACTCCCTGATCAGCACCGAGGATTGCGAGCGGATGCCCATCGCGAGGGTGCACGAGCTCTACCGTCGTCATGTCAGCCGGGGCCAGGTGACGCTGCTCTCCGCCTTCGGATTCGGCCGCGACGTCGTGGAGAGCGCCTCGGGCTGCTGGATCACCCTGCGCGACGGGCGGCGAGTCCTGGACTTCACCGGCGGGATCGGCGTTCTGAACCACGGCCACAACCACCCCCGCATCCTGTCCGCCCGCCGACGCTTCCAGGAACTGCAGCGCATGGAGGTGCACAAGAACTACTTCTCGCCGTACGTCGCCGCGCTCGGGCACAACCTGGCCCAGCTGCTGCCCGCGGACCTCGACGTCAGCTACTTCCCCAACTCGGGCGCGGAGGCCGTCGAGGGCGCCCTCAAGATGGCCTACAAGTACCACCGCGGCCATCGCGGCACCGTTCTGCACACCGACATCGCCTTCCACGGCAAGCTGCTCGGCGCCGGAAGCCTGACCACCTCGCCGGAGGTGCACTTCACCTTCCCGCGGATCCCCGGCACGGACAGCTTCGCCTTCGACGACCTTCCCTCCCTCGAACTGGCCCTGGAGCGGCACACCACGCCCGAGGGCGGGAGCGACGTCTACGCGTTGGTCCTGGAGCCCTTCAGCGCCTCCAGTCTCCGCGAGTGCTCGGAGGAGTTCCTGCGCGAGGCGCGCCGACTGTGCACCGAGCACGACATCGTCCTGATCTTCGACGAGGTCTACACCTCCTGGGGCAGGACGGGTTCGCTCTTCCACTTCATGCGCCACCCCGGCCTGGTCCCGGACGTGGTGACCACCTCCAAGTCCTTCGGCGGCGGCAAGGCCTCCATCTCCGGCTACGTGGCCAGGGAGCCCGTCTTCCGCAGAGCGTACGACTCGCTCCCCGACGCCACCCTGCACAGCACCACCTACTACGGGTTCGGAGAGGAGACGGTCACCGCGCTGGAGGCCGTCGCGATCGCGGTCGAGGACGACTACCCGGCCAGGGCCCGCCGCCTCGGCGAGCGGCTGCGCAGAGGCCTCACCGCCCTCGCCGCCCGCCACCCGCACCTGATCGCGGAGGTGCGCGGCGCCGGCGCCCTCCAGGGCGTCGTCCTGCGCCACGGTCCGGCCGCCCTCGACCACGCGCTGCGACTGCTGCCGTCCTCCTTCGCGCGCGACCCGCAGGCCGGGGCCAAGCTGGCCACCGCTGCCGTGGTCGCCGCCCTCTACCGCGACCACGGTGTGCTCACCTACTACGGCTCCAACCACGACCTGCCCCTGATCGCCGCGCCTCCGTTGGTGGCCGAGGACTCCGACGTCGACCTCTTCCTGGAGGCCCTGGACGCGGTACTGGCCAAGGGAATGCCCCGTCTCCTGGCGGGCCTGGTCAGGGAGAAGGTCACCGCATGAGCTCACCGGCGGCCCGTCCCGCACCGCCCGACGACGGGTTCCGCACCGCGCGGGAGCACCGTCGCCTGCGGGCCTGGGAACGGCGCGTACGCTCCGCCGGGCTCCCGCCGCTCTGGGCGGGCCGCTGCACGGCGCTGTCCGAACCGTCCCGCCAGGCCGCCGCGGTCCGGCACACGGCCGCCACCTTCGCCGCCCTCCCGAGGCCGTACCGCCTGGTGTTCGCCCTGCTGATGCGGGTGTTCCCGCTCGCCGTCGTCCTCGCGGACCCGAGGGGCCCGCTGCGGGGCACCTCGGACCGGGCCCGTCCGCAACGGGTCGCCGACCGGTTGTCCACGGTGCCCGGCTGCGCCGAACTGCTCAGGGTGAGCCTTGCGCTGGCCCTGCACGGCGCCCTCGACGGACCCTCCGCCACGCCCCGGCAGGAGCTCGGATGACCAGGGCCGTCCGCACCGTCCGCTGCGACGCCCTGGTGATCGGCTCGGGCGCCGGAGGCAGCACCGCGGCCCTGGAGCTCGCCGGCGCGGGCCGGGAGGTCCGCGTCCTGGAGGAGGGCCCGCTCGTCCCGCAGGCCCGGATCACCCGCGCGTCCCCGGCGGAGAACCTGCGCCTGCTCTACCGCCAAGGCGGCCTGGTGCCCATCCACGGCGCACCCACCATCCCCTTCGGGGAGGGGCGTTGCGTCGGGGGAACCACCGTGGTCAACGGAGGGCTGCTCTGGCGTCCCCCCGAACAGCTGCTGGAGTGCTGGGCGTCCGCCGGCGTCGACGGCTTCCGGGCCCACCACCTCGCCCCCCACCTGGCCGAGGCGGAGCGGCGCCTCGGTGTCATCGACCAGCCGCCCGGGCAGGGGAACCGCGACTCGGTGCTGCTCGCCGAGGCGGCCGACCGGCTCGGCTGGAGCTGGGCACCGGCCCGCCGGGCGGTACGAGGCTGCCGGCACGCCAACCGGTGCGTCACCGGCTGCCCCACCGGGGCCAAGCAGAGCATGCTGGTGAGCTACCTGCCCGCCGCCGAACGGCTCTCGGCGGTCATCGAGCCCGACACCCGGGTCGTCCGGCTCGAACACGACGGCACCCGGGTCACGGCCGTGCACGCCCTGCGCGACGGCCGACGACTGCGCTACCTCCCGCGGACGGTGTTCCTGGCCGCGGGTCCGATCGGCAGCGCGCTGCTGCTGCGGCGCAGCGCCATCGGGGGAGGCGGCCCGGGCCGGGCCATCGCGTTCCACGTCAACTTCCGCACGGTGGCGCGATTCGGCGAATCCGTCCGCGCCACCGAGGGCACCATCTTCACCGCGCAACTGCAGGAGTTCGCCGACCGGGGTGTGCGGGTGATGCCCGGGAACCTCACTCCGGGGTCGCTCGCCGCGGCGCTGGCGGCCCACCCCGCCGGGACCGTCGACCGGATGCTGGCCCAGCTGGACCGGATCGCGGTCTACACGACCCAGGTGAGCGTCCAGGGCACCGCACGGCTGCTGGCGGTACCCGGCCTCGGCGCGGTCCTGCGCCACCGCCTGACCGGGGGCGACCGGGACCTCCTCCGCTCCGCCTTCCGGCACACCGCCGAGCTCCTTCTGGAGGCCGGCGCGGTCGAACTGCTGCCGCCCGCACCCGCCGGCCTGACCACCGCCGGGCAGGTGGCCGACTTCGCGCTGCACGGCCGGCCCGAGAGCTGGGACCTGATCTCCGTCCACGCCATGGCGTCCTGCCGGATGGGCCCACCCGCCCTGGGCGGAGTGTGCGATGCCCAGGGACGCCCGCACGGCTTCACGAACCTGCGGCTGTGTGACGCGAGCGTCCTGCCGGGCGCCACCGGTGTCAGCCCGCAGGAGACCATCATGGGCTTCTCCCACCTGATGACGGCCCGGTACCTGGAGCAGTCCGCCGGCCGCCGGCCCGGCGGTAGCTGAGCAGCCGTCGCCGGACCGCCGGCAGGCCGGGGTCCACGGACCCGGCGGATGGAAAATTCGGATCTCACGTTCTCGGCACCCGCACCGTCTTCCAGGTGAGACAGCAGGTGCAGAAGGCGGCCGGGCACGGCGACGACCCGAAGAAACCGGGCGGAGGCCGCCGGACTCCGAGGAGGGTGGTGCCGGCCGCGACCGGCCGGCTGTTTCGGGAGCTCGAACACATCGGTTCGGATTCAAGGTCTACGGCAGGGCGAGGATGAGGGAACCGTTCGAGAAGGCGGTCGAGCAGCACGGCGCGACCGTGCTGCGGGTGTGCCGGGCGCTGCTGGGGACACACGACGCAGACGACGCCTGGTCGGAGACGTTCCTGGCGGCGATGCGGGCCTGGCCAGGGCTGGCGGAGACGGCGAACGTGGAGGCGTGGCTGGTGACGATCGCCCGGCGCAAGGCGATCGACGCGCTGCGCGCCGCCGGACGCCGGCCGCTGCCGGCCGAGGAGTTGCCGGAGGCGCCCAGCTCCTTGGGCGTTCCGGGCGCTGAGGACGGGGAGCTGTGGGAGATGGTGGGGCGTCTTCCGGGCAAGCAGCGGCAGGCGGTCACGTTCCGCTATCTGGCCGGGATGTCGTACGACGAGATCGCGGCGGTGGTGGGCGGGAACACCGCGGCGGCGCGCCGTGCGGCGGCGGACGGCCTGAAGAACCTACGAAAACACTATCCGGGCGCGACCTCGAGAGGAGCATCTACATGAGCGGCACCCGATCCCACGATGACGTCCTGAGCATGCTGGCGGCTCCCGTCGACGCCGGGACCCTGGCCCGGCTGCACCGCCGGCTGGAGGCCGAGGCCCAGGCCGCCGCCCTGGTCGACATCGCCTACACCGTCGTCGACTCCCCGGTCGGCCCCCTGCTGCTGGCCGCCACCGACCGGGGCCTGGTCCGTGTCGCCTACGCGGTCGAGGACCACGACCAGGTCCTTCAGGCCCTGGCCGACAAGGTCAGCCCGCGCATCCTGCGTGCCCCCGGCCGGCTGGACACCGCCGCCCGGGAGATCGACGAGTACTTCGACCACCGCCGTCGCGCCTTCGACCTGCCGCTGGACCTGTCCCTGTCCAAGGGCTTCCGGCAGCTCGTCCAGCAGCACCTGCCGGAGATCGGCTACGGCCAGACCCGCAGCTACCGCGAGGTCGCCGAACTGGTCGGCAGCCCCAAGGCGGTGCGGGCGGTCGGCACGGCCTGCGCGACCAACCCGCTGCCGGTGGTCGTCCCCTGCCACCGGGTGCTGCGCTCGGACGGCACCCTCGGCGGCTACATCGGCGGCCTGGAGGCCAAGACCGCACTACTGGAACTGGAGGCCGCGGCATGACCGCCACCACCGCCCCCACCATCACCACCGTCACCACCCCGAGAACGGGGACGACGGCTCCCGGTGCGCACACCGCTGTCGGGCCGTGGGCCGGCCGGGCCGAGACCGCCGACTGGGACGCGGTGGCCGCCGAACTCGACGCGTTCGGAGGCGCGTTGCTGCCGCAGCTGCTCACCCCGGACGAGGCCGGCCGCATCCGGGACCTGTACGGGCGGCCCGAGCTGTTCCGCTCCACCGTCGACATGGCCCGCCACCGGTTCGGGTCCGGCGAGTACAAGTACTTCCACGCCCCCTACCCCGAGCCGGTCGAGCAGCTCAAGCAGGCCCTGTACCCGCGGCTGCTGCCCATCGCCCGCACCTGGTGGGAACGGCTCGGCCGCACCGCGCCGTGGCCGGACACCCTGGACGAGTGGCTGCGGATGTGCCACGCGGCCGGGCAGTCCAAGTCCACCGCGATCCTGCTGCGCTACGACGCCGGGGACTGGAACGCGCTGCACCGTGACCTGTACGGCGACCTGGTGTTCCCGTTGCAGGTCGTGATCAACCTGGACCGGCCCGGCACCGACCACACCGGTGGGGAGTTCCTGCTGGTCGAGCAGCGCCCCCGCGCCCAGTCCCGCGGCACCGCCACCCTGCTCCCACAGGGCCACGGCTACGTGTTCACCACCCGCGACCGGCCCGTGCGCTCCGCGCGCGGCTGGTCCGCCGCCCCCGTCCGGCACGGCGTCTCGGCGCTCCGCTCCGGACACCGGCACACCCTGGCCCTGGTCTTCCACGACGCCGCCTAGCGGCCCCGGCGGCCGCCGCCGGTCTGCCCGCCCGGACCTCTGCGGGTCATCGAAGAGCGCTGACGAAGAAGGCACCTCATGAATCCCCTGACCAGCCCCCTGCTGACCGACCCGCCACCGCCGGGCCCCGACCTGGCGGTCACCGACACCGAAGTCACCGTGCTGGTCGCGCTGGCCGAGGCACGCGGCGCCCGGAGCATCGCCGTCGGCTCCGGCCGGACCCCGGCCGCGCTGGCGGGCGCCGGCGCGATCACCCGGGCCTGGCAGGCCGCCGGCGGCGTCGTGGCCGCCACGACCACCTGGCCGGAGACCGCGGCCTCCTGGCTGTGCCAGGCCCGCCACTTCGCCGACGCTCCGGCCGACGTGTGGGTGATGACCGGCCCGGAGGTCGGCTGGGCCCAGGTCGCCCGGCGGCTGCTGTGGTCCACATCCTGGCGGCCCGACCGCACCCTGGCCACCGCCGCCATCGGCCGCCCCGCCACGCTGGCCCTGGTCGGCGCCCGGCAACTGCGCGGCCTGACCGGAGCCGGCGCGGACGGCGCCACCTGGACCGTCACCGACGACGGCGGCCTCACGGTCACCGGCCCCGGCACATCACGATGACGGCGCTGTCCGACCTGCCGCAGGTGCCGCGCGATGCGGCCGGAACGCGTCTCACGTTTCAGGGCACCCGCGCGTCTTCACCACAGACGGGCAAAGGCGCAGACAGGAGAGCGACATGGACGTCCGACACGCCTACGTGGACAGCCCGGTGGGACGGCTCCTGGTCGTCGCCGACGACAACGCCCTGACCGGGCTCTACTTCCCGGGCTACCGGTACACGCCCCGGCCCTCGGCGTGGGGCCGGCGAGCCGACGTCTCGGCCGACCCGGTCCTCGCCCAGGCCCGCAGCGAACTCGACGAGTACTTCGCCGGAAAGCGGCACACCTTCGACGTCGTGACGGCGACGAACGGCGACGAGTTCCAGGAACAGGTCTGGGCGCAGCTGCGCAGGATCCCGTACGGCGCGCGGATCACCTACGGCGACATCGCGGTCGAGCTGGGCAGCAAGGGGCTCGCGCAGTCCGTGGGCCAGGCCGTGGGGCGCAACCCGGTGAGCATCGTCATCCCCTGCCACCGGGTGGTGGGCGCGGGCGGCAGACTCACCGGATTCGGCGGCGGACTGGAGCGCAAGCAGCTCCTGCTGGACCTGGAGGAGCCGGTCGAGGCCCGGGCCGGACGACTGTTCTAGCCGCGCCCCGGCCGGGCGGCCCGACCGCGAACGCCCGTAACCTCCCCCCGCCCCTTCGAAGAACAGCGAGAAACCTTCCCCGATGGCCAGCGACAGCGCCCTCGCCCCCGCCCCCGCCCTCGCACACCCCGGCGACTCCGGGGTGGTGATCGGTGAGGACGGGCTCGCCCGCCCGGCGTGGGCCGGCACCGATCCGCTGCTCCGCGAGTACTACGACACCGAGTGGGGGATGCCCGTGCGCGACGAGCGCGGCCTGTACGAACGCATCAGCCTGGAAGCCTTCCAGGCCGGGCTGTCGTGGGCGACGATCCTGCGCAAGCGCCCGGCGTTCCGCGCCGCGTTCGACGACTTCGACCCCGACCGGGTCGCCGGCTACGGCGACACCGACGTCGAACGCCTCATGGCCGACGCCGGGATCGTCCGCAACCGCGCGAAGATCCTCGCGGCCGTGGCCAACGCCCGGGCGACCGTCCGGCTGCGCGAACACGGCGGCCTGCCCGACTTCGTGTGGGGGTTCAAACCGCTCGACACCCCCAGGCCGCGCACGTTCGCCGAGATCCCGACCTCCTCTCCCGCATCGCAGGCCCTGTCCAAAGCCCTGCGCGCGCAAGGGTTCGCGTTCGTCGGCCCGATCACCATGCACGCCCTGATGGAAGCCATCGGCATCATCGACACCCACCTGCTGGACTCCCACCGCCGCGGCTCCTCCGGAGTCTGGCCGGAATGACCCCCGCCACCACCCAGCACCCCCGCCCGGTAGGGCCGTTCGGCCACCACACCGCCCCGGCCGGCCTCACCGCCCACCACATCGCAGGACGGCGCGATCGACCCCGAACGCGCCTTCCTGCGCCGGGCAGTCGGCCGGGCAGCTGACAAAGATCATCAATCTGCCGCAGGACGAGCGCGTGCACCGACCCGGACCTTCCTGGTCGGCGGGTTCGTCTCACGCGACGTTGTCGGTCGCCCGCGTGTCCGGATCCCCGGCCGGCTGCCCCGGCTTTCGGGCCAGGAGGTATGCCTGCCGGCCTTGCCGGGGCTTCTCGCTCTCGTCGGGCTCGCGGATCAGCCGGGCATCCACCACCAGACCGGTCTGGCTCAGGAGCTCGGAGACGCGGTCGGGAGGCACCCAGTAGACGTCGAGGGAGAGGTCGTGCCCGTAGGCATTCTCCAGGTGCCGCTGCTTGTCGCCTGCCTTGAAGGCGATCAGCAGATGGCCGCCCGGGGCCAGCACTCGGTGGAACTCCGCGAACACCACCGGCAAAACCTCCGGAGGGGTGTGGACGGTCGAGTACCAGGCGATGATGCCGCCGAGAGCTCCGTCCGCCAGATCCAGGTCGGTCATCGACCCTTCGTCGAATTGCAGGTCCGGATGCGTGCGGCGGGCAACCGCAACCGTCTCCGGCGACAGGTCGATGCCGAACGCGGTCACCCCGAGGGAGCGCAGGTGTGCCGTCACGTGGCCGGGCCCGCAGCCGAGGTCGGCGACGGGCCCGGCTTCGACGGCCCGCGTGAGTTCGGCGAACGTGCTGATCATCGCGCGGCCGTACAGGTCGCCCTCGAACGCAGGTGGCACGAGTTCGGCGTAGTCGACGGCAACAGTGTCGTAGGCCGCCCGGGTGGCGTGCAGGTAGGTCGGCTCTGTCATAGCTGAGGACAGTAGTGCCTGCCTGCTGTTGGCGGTCAGTCAGCTTCGGCCATCATGCGTTGGTGGTAGGCGGTTTGCCGACAGCGCGCTGAGTGGTGGCGGGCGTCCCATTCGAGACTTCCCACCCCGGTATCGCACATCCGGCAGCCGGGGCACGTCTGCCGGACGTGAGACCGGGACCCGGTCCGGAAGGTGAACGACAGGGCGTTGACCTTCAGACCGGCGTCGCGGGCGACCGTGGCCAGCGCGTCGTGGTCGAGCAGGCCGGGGACGAACAGGGCGTCACATGACACGCTTCATGACGATCATGTGGCGTGTGAAGGGTGCGGTGTCGCTGCCCCAGGAGAGGACGGCGAAGACCTCGCCGCCGGGGAAGCCGTGGATCTCGGGTGCGGCGTCGGAGGGGGAGGGGCCGCCGGTGCTGTGGGCCCAGCCGGACCAGGTGTTGCCGCCGTCGGTGGAGCGGTTGAGGTAGAGCTGGTGGTCGTTGGGGCTGATGCAGCCGATGGCCATGTTCTGCTGGGCGGCGTAGCCCGGGTCGAAGGGACTGGTGGCGAGGTGTCCGGGGTCGCCGCCGCGGCCGATCGCGACCGACTCGCACCGGCCGCCGCCGGGCAGTTCGGTGTACCGGGTGTTCCGGTCGTCGCCCGGGCGGGTGCGGGCGATGCGGACCGTGTTCGTCAGGCCCAGTGAGGCGAAGAACACCTGCTCCCCGGCGGTGAAGGTGAAGTTGTTGCTGACCCGGAACTCCCGGGCGTCGATTCCCTGGGCCGCCCAGTCGGGCCGGAAGAGGGGCCGGCCGGGCCGGAGGTCCATCTGCTGGGTGTAGGGCGTGTTGTGGGCCGTGGTCGCCAGCTGGATGCCGTTGGTGGAGTAGGTCGCCGAGACCTCGCCGGTGAGGTACAGGGAGCCGGGGACCCTGCTCCAGCCGGACCACCGGTTGGAGTTCCGGTCCAGGAGGAAGCTGTAGTAGGCGTGGCCGTCGTCGCCGACGCGGAACATGACCAGGCGCTGGGTGCGGGCGTGACCACTTGGTTCCAACCAGCTTGTCCCGCAAGGCCCGAAGCCCCAGGTCACTGCTGATTGCGCTTCCAACTATCGCGTCCCGGCACATGAGTCACGCTGAGTAGCGGTCACGTGCTGCCTCTGGCAGCGCTGAGGTGCAGCAGGCCAAGGCGGCGGCCAGGGCCAGGCCTCGGTTCTGCCAGTCGTTGCGGGCCACATACAGGATCTTGAGACCGCGAGCGGCCCATGGCAGGCTCGTGGCGCATGATTGATGAATTCGCGAAGGACAACCTGCACGGGAGACTGCGGCGGGACCGCGAGGCGCTGCTCTGGAAGCTCGACGGCTTGTCCGAGTACGACGCCCGCCGACCTCTGACAGCGACCGGGACCAATCTCCTCGGCCTGGTCAAACACGTGGCCACCGTCGAGGCCAGGTACTTCGGCGAGGTCTTCGACCGCCCTTCCCTGGAACCCCTGCCCCGGTGGCAGGACTCCAACGGCGGCGATCTGTGGGTGGCCGAGGACGAGACCCGCGATCAGGTCATCGGGTTCTACCGGCGCACGTGGGAACACTCGGACGCGACGATCAATGAGCTTCCCCTCGACGCCCCCGGCCACGTGCCGTGGTGGCCGGAGCCTTTTTCGAACACCAACCTGTTCGCCGTCATGGTCCATGTCCTCGGCGAGTCCAACCGGCACGCCGGGCACGCCGACATCCTGCGCGAGAGCCTCGACGGCCGGACCGGGATGCGCCCCGAACACGAGCAGCAGATCGACGAGGAAGCCCGTGCAGCCTACTTCGCGAAGATCGAACAGGCTGCCAGATCGGCCGCACCAATCAAGGCTTAGAGGTCGTCTCACGTGACTTGATGTTCGTGCGCCCCGTCACCGAGGGTCACCACAGACGGACGGCGCCTCGCAAAGTAACCCTCGGAACGGCTCGCAAACTATCCGTTGAAGTCACAATCCGGAGGACCGTGAACTCGCCTCCCTGATCGCCGAGTTGACCGCCCGTGATGCGAACTTCCGGGCCTGGTGGGCCGATCACCGGGTGCGCGGCCCCCGGCAGCTCACCAAGACCTGCGTCCACCCGCTGGCCGGCCCCCTGACCCTCGACGTCCAGCAGTTCACCGTCGACACCCGGCCCGACCAGCAACTCATCGCCTACACCGCCCCTCCCGGCTCCCCGGCCCACGAGGGGCTGCGGTTCCTCCTCCAGTGGGCACCTGCTCCGCGCGGATGACGCTCGCGTACGGAGCCTGCGCGGAACCGTCGTTGGACCGGAATTCGCCGACCGGTGGCGGCGCAGCGGCGAGTTGAAGCAACGGGAACGCCCCGCCGGCAACAGGGGGCCGGCGGGGCGGACTTGCCTGACTTGCGTGTCGTGCTCGCGGGGCTCGTCGAGCCGGCCCCGCTGCGGTCGCAGCGGTGTGTTGGGGCCCACGCCGTTGATCGCAGTGGAACAGTCCCGGGTAGGCGTCTTGTCAACGCCGGCGGCATCCCGTGTGCACACCGATCACCCGTGGCGGCCGAGGCTTTTCCCGGCTCAGTGGCGGGCGGCCAGGTAGTCCTTGGCCGCTTGCGGGGCCTTGGCGTAGGAGCCGGCGTCGAAGGGGGGTTGGGGGTCGTATTCGATGGCGAGCTGGAAGGCTTCGGCGGCGGTGCGGCCCGCGATGAGTTCGGCGAGGCGCAGGGCCATGTCGATGCCGGCGGAGACGCCGGCGGCGGTGATGATGCGGCCGGGCTGTTCCACGACGCGGCGGGCGGTGTACCGGGCGCCGTAGGACTCCAGGGTGTCGACGGCGCTCCAGTGGGTGGTGGCCTCGATACCGGTGAGGAGGCCGGCGGCGGCGAGGAGGAGGGAGCCGGTGCAGACGGAGGTGGTCCAGGTGGTCGTGGGGTGGATGCGGCGGATCCAGTCGAGCAGTGCTCCGTCGGTGGTGCCGCGGATGGATCCCGGGCCTCCGGGGACCAGCAGGATGTCGGCTTCCGTGACGTCGGCGAAGGATGCCGTCGCGACGAGACGGAGGGAGCCCGCGCCATCCGTGATGGTGCCCGGTTCGGCGGCGGCGAAGGTGACGTCGGCATCCGGGAGCATGTGGAGGATCTCGTACGGGCCGACGGCGTCGAGTGCGGTGAAGCCGTCGAAGAGCGGGATGACGATGCGCACGGGGGTTCCTTTCGGGGGTGGGTTGCGAAGGGGCGGTGTTGCGGAGGGGCGGTGTTACGAGGGGGGCGAGGGGGCGTGCGGGGAGAAGTGCCTGCGGTACTCGCCGGGGGTGACGTGGAGGGTGCGCCGGAAGCTGCGGTGCAGGGTTTCGACGGTGCCGAAGCCGCAGGTGCGGGCGACCGAGTCGAGGGTGGCGGCGGTCGTCTCCAGGAGTCGTCTGGCGGCCTCGATGCGGGTGCTCTCGACGTAGGCGCCGGGGGTGCGGCCGGTCTCGGTGCGGAAGACGCGGGCGAAGTTGCGTTCGCTCATCGCGGCGCGCCCGGCGAGGGCGGGGACGCCGAGGTCGGCGTCGGGGTGGTCGGCGATCCAGTCGAGGACGTCGCGCAGGGGCTCCCGTCCGGGGCGTTGGGCGGCGAGCTGGGCGCTGAACTGGGCCTGCCCGCCGGGTCGTTGGACGAACATCACGAGGTGGCGGGCGATGGCGTGGGAGACCTCGGGGCCGTGGTCGGCCTCGGCCATGGCGAGTGCGAGGTCCATGCCGGCGGTGACGCCGGCCGAGGTCCACAGCTCGCCGTCGCGGACGAAGATCGGGTCGGGGTCGACCGTGACGCCCGGGTACCGTTCGGCGAGCTCGGCGCAGCGCGACCAGTGGGTGACCGCCCGGCGCCCGTCGAGGAGGCCGGCGGCGCCCAGCAGGAAGGCGCCGTTGCAGACGGACGCGGTGCGGCGGGCGCGGCGGGCCGTCCGGGCGAACCAGCCGACGAAGTCCGCGTCCTCGCAGGCCCGGTCGACGCCCGCGCCGCCGACGGCGATGAGCGTGTCGACGGGGTCGGGCGAGTCGGCGGAGCTCTCGTCGATCGTCCGGGTCGGTGAGATCGCGAGCCCGCCGCTGGAGGGCACCGGGCCGGGGGCGGCCGCGACCGTCTCGATGGTGACGCTGCCGGTCCGGAGCCCAGCCTGGACGAAGACCTCGTGGGGTCCGGTCAGGTCGAGGATCTGGAAGTCCGGGAAGACGGCGAAGACGATGCGTCGGCTGCTCACCCCTCCAGCGTGGCCGTACTCGGTCATGGCAGCAAGGACACGGATATGACGATTTCCGCCATAGGGGTCGATGGGGGCTGCGCGGCTCGTGGTGAAGGAAGCCCGCTCGAACCATGGCCACCCGCACATGTTCTGACCGGTCGTCATGTGAATGGAGGGGCGAGGACGTCCGCAATGGCCAACCGGCGGAGACCGTGAAAATCGCTGGTCGATCACCGGAGCACGGTGATAGACATCCGGCGTGGAAAAGAATCTTGAGCTTCCTGAGCTGCTGCGACTGATCGATGAACGGTCGACCGCCTTCCGCGCCGCGGTCGCCGGCGCGCCCGGTCTCGATGCACAGGTGCCGACCTGCCCCGGGTGGACGCTGTTCGATCTGGTGAAGCACCTGGGTGGGGGAGACCGTTTCTGGGCCGCCATCGTCGGCGCGGGGCCTGCCGACGCTCCCCCGGCCGAGGCCGCCGCTGCGCGTGCCGCTCTGGAAGTGCCGCGGGAGCGTGAGACTCTGCTGGCCTGGCTGGCCGCGTCGACGCAGCTCCTGCTGGACGCCCTGCACGAGGCGGGCCCGGAGAGCGGTTGCTGGACGTGGTGGCCCGCGTCGCAGTCACCGCAGACCTCCGGCGGTGTCGCCCGGCACCGGGTCCAGGAGACCGCGGTGCACACGTACGACGCCCAGCTCGCCGGGGGCGTTGCGCAGCCGCTGCCGGTCGAGGTGGCGCTCGACGGTGTGGAGGAGTTCCTGTTCACCGTCTGCGGAACGCCGAGTGCCTGGCCGCACAAGCCCACGGCCTTCGACTTCCACTCCGCCGAGGGCCGCTCCTGGCGCCTCACGGTCGACGGCGACGGCGCACGCTCCGCCCGCATCCCGGCGCCCACCGCCGCGACCGGCGAGGAGTCGGAGGCAGCCGGCGCCTCCGTCCACGGCACGGCCAGCGAGTTGGTCCTCTACCTGTACGACCGCATCAAGGCCGAGTCCTTGCGCGTGGACGGGGACGCGGGGCTGCTCGACCTGCTCCGCGCCTGGGAGCCGGAGGAGAAGTAGGACGTAGCGGGGGCGGTCGGCCGCGCCTCCACCGGCTCGACCGTCCTGTAGGCGCTGTCAGCGAGCCGGTGGGGTGAGGACGGTGCGGTCGAACGGGCCACCGTGTGAGGCGGCGTACGTGACGGCGTCGTTGACGGCGCTGAGGCCGAAGGACCGGACCCGTTCGGGGGCGAGGTCCAGGGTGCCCGAGGCGAGGAGCCGGATGATGCCGACGTTCGCCGTCCGCGGGTACATCCACTGGCCGCGCACGGTGACCGAGTTGCGCATGATCCATGGGTACGGGAGCGCGAGGTCGTCGCCGCCGAGCATGCCGACGCCGCCCATGAGAACGACGCGGCCGTACTCGCGTACGGTCATGGCTGCCGTGCGCGCCACCGAGCTGGGGGCGCTCGGCGGCAGCAGGTCGATCACCATGTCGATCGGGCCGTCGCCCGCCGCGGACATCGCCGCGCGGTCGCCGGCCTCGTCCCCGGTCAGCGGGACCGGGCGCACCCGCGGGCCGAACCGGTCGGCGAGGAGGTCGAGCGCGGCCCGGTTGCGGCCGGGGGCGACCACGCGGCCCGCCCCCATGGCGAGCGCGACCGCGACCGCACTGCTGCCGAGGTTGCCGGTGGCCCCGCTGACGAGCAGCGTCTCACCGGCCGCGAGCCCGCCGGCCAGCAGCCCGCCGTAAGGGATGACGTGCACGCCGAGCGCGGCCCAGCGGTCCGGGTCGTCCCCCGCCGCCGCGGGCAGCGGGAAGACGTTCTCCGTCGGGACCCGCATGAGCTCGGCGAACGATCCGTCGTGCAGGTGCCGGGCGAGCCGCGCGCCGCCCTCGCCGCGGGAGCTCCAGCCCTGGAGCGTGATGTCGGGCGTCAGGGCGTCGTCCCGCGAGCGCACCGTGCAGTCGCACCACACCAGATCGCCGGGGCGCAGCCGGGTGGCGTCCGGGCCCACGTGGACGATCCGTCCCACCCCGCCGATCCCGGGCACCACGGGAGGGACCAGGGGGTAGTTCCGCTCGCCGCCGAAGACCTCGGCCGCGTACGGGGCCACGCAGGTGGCGAGTACCTCGACCACCACCTCGCCGCCGCCGGCCTCGGGGTCGGGCACCTCCCGCACCGTGAGCGGGGCGCCGAACCGCGTCAGGACTGCTGCTCGCACGTGATGACCTCCGTGTTCATCGCCATCGTCGTGTTCGACACTAGGAGCCCCGAGAGCATGCGGGAAGCGACGATCAGGCATCCGTGATATGCGTATGACGCATGGACATCTCCAGTACGGGCCTGCGGGTCCTGCAGCAGATCGCCGAGTCCGGCAGCTTCACCGCGGCAGCCGCCCGGCTCGGCTACACCCAGTCGGCGGTCTCACGCCAGGCCGCCTCCCTCGAACGGAGCGCGGGCACCACCCTGTTCGAACGCCGCCCCGACGGGGTGCGGCTCACCCCCGCGGGCCTGACCCTGCTGCGCCACGCCCGCACGATCCTGGACTGCCTGACGGCGGCCGAGCACGACCTCACCGGCACCGCCCCGCGGACCGAACTGGTGCGGCTGGGACTGTTCCTGAGCGCGGGCGCGGTCATCCTGCCTCCCGCACTCGCCCGCCTCGCGGCAACCGATCCGCAGATCACGGTCACGACGACCGAGGGCGCCACCCCCACCCTGCTCCGGGCACTGCGTTCGGGCTCGATCGACCTCGCCGTCCTGACGTCCCGCCCGCCCCACCGGCCCTTGGACGGCGAGTCGCCGCGCCTGCACGTCGAGACCGTCATGGACACCGAGTTGGTCGTTGCGGCGCCTTCGACCGGAGCGTTCGCCGGCCGCACCGCGGTGCACGTCGACGAACTGGTCGACGCCCCGTGGATCGCCGCCCCGGCGTCGAACTCCGAGCCACTGCTCGGCGTCTGGCCCGGCCTGCCCGCACGCCCACGCATCGTCCACAGCGCGCGCGACTGGCTGACGAAGCTCCAACTGGTAGCCGGTGGCTTCGGGGTGACGACGGTGCCCTCCCGGCTCTCCCCGGTCCTGCCGCCCGGGGTGAGCCTGCTGCGCGTCGAAGGCACACCTCCCGAGCTCCGCCGCGTCCTCGTGGCGCGCCTCCCCGGCCGCCCGACCCCGGCGGTCACGGCCGTCACCCGGGCCATCACCTCGACCGCCTGACACGCGCCGCCGGGCCCCTCGGCCTGAGAACGTCAGCCGGTACTTCAAGCCGTCGCCGCCGGCGATCGCCGAGGTGACCAGCCTGCTTGCCCCCGGGGCCGCCCGCCGCTGTCGGCCTCCCGTCGCGGGCCGGTCGGGTGACGGCCATCGTGCGGGGTGTCCAGCACTGGGCGGTGCGTCTTGCCTGGCGACAGGCGTAGAGCGGTGACTGGATAAACCACTGGCCTACTGGGTGTGCCCTTTGTTACCGTGGTGGCATCGTTTCGTTCTGCACTGGGCCCGTTGCGCCCTGGAAAAGAGATTTGATGTCCCGGCCCGCGCCGCGCGCGCCTCGCCGCACCGCGTAGCTCACTGTCCGTGTTCTTGACACCGTCCCATCTCGGACGGTTCCGGACGTGACCCCTCCGGTGATCTGAATCAGCCCACGCCATCCCGGCGCGCTCTGTCGCGTCCGCCCGAGGCGTGTGTTCTCGTCGAGGCCGCTCGGCCTGCTCTTGCTTGTCATCATTGACCTCCCAGCAAGGAGCACCCCGGGTGTCCAGCACCAACAAACCTCTCCCCGGCAGTAGTCCACGGGCCCTCACCGGTACCTTCCCGTGCGCGTGGTGCGGGCTGACCGTGTCGACCCTCGCCGGCGACGGCACGCGCCGCAACCACTGCCCCTCCTGCCTGCACTCCAGCCACGTCCTGGACCACATCAACGGTGGCTCCAGCGAGTGCCGGGGCCGGATGTCGCCCATCGCCATCGCCGTGCTGCGCACCGGCGACTGGATGGTCATCCACCGCTGCGTGCGCTGTGACGAACTGACCTCCAACCCCGTCTGCGCCGACGACAACCAGCTCGTCTTGATGCGCATGGCCGTGCGCCCGCTGGCCCAGCCACCGTTCCCACTCGAAGCGTTCGGCACCCTCTGACCCCGGAAGGAGACGACCTGCCATGCCCAGACGCAGCGACAAGAACCCAACCGGGCGGGCCAGGGCCGGGCGCCGGCCGCAGCGGCACAAGGACGTCCTGCACGCACGGGGCGGCCACCGGGCACACGACTTCCGGTGCGCCGGCTGCCATCTGCAGGTGCCCGTGGACGCGCCCGGCACCAACCACCGCAACCACTGCCCGAACTGCCTGGCCAGCCTGCACGTCGACCTGCGCATTCCCGGCGACCGGGCCGCCGACTGCCGCGGCCGGATGGAAGCCCTGAGCATGTCGGCCCGCACCGACGGCGAATGGATGATCATCCATCAGTGCCGCTCCTGCGGCGAGCTCAGCGCCAACCGCGTCGCCGGCGACGACAACCCGCTGGCCCTGGTCCGCCTGGTGCTCAGACCACTGCTGGACACCGGCGCCGCGCAGCGCGTGCTGCTCACCACCTTGTGACCGTCACCCTCCTGGTGAACGGCGACGCCCCGCCGATTCCCTCAGCCTTTCCCCTCTGCACGGTTGCAGCCGTGCGCCGTTTGGAGAAGCCATGCGCCCCATGACCAGAGAAGAGGTTCGCGCAGCGATCGTGAACCTGGACCCGAACGAAAACAGAGTCCGGCTGCCCGCCTGGTTCGACGACGTCCGCTGGGACCGGATCGACTACCTCGGCTGGCGGGACCTGCGCGCCCCCAAGCGCGCCTACCTCGTCACCGAGGCCGACGACCAGGCGCTCGGCGTGCTGCTGCGGCAGACCCCGAGCGACGCCAGGCTCGGAAACCGCGCGGTGATGTGCGACCTGTGCCGCTCCGTCCGCCGGTTCAACGAGGTCTCCCTGTTCACCGCCCGCCGCCCCTCCCGCGACAAACGCGAACGACTGAACGCCCTGGGCCTGCACCTGTGCACCGATCTCGACTGCGCCGTCGAGATCAATCCGAAGTCGCTTCGCCGCTATGCCGCACCCGACCAGGACGGCATCACGGCACACCGCGACGGCATCCGGACGCGCACGGCCGCGTTCATCCAGTCGGTGGCCGAGGCGCAACGGAGCACCACGCGCCACCGGACGTGATGCCGGGTCGGGGGCGGTCTCCGCGCCTTCTCGGCGCGAGTCGCCCCCGGCCCCTCACACCTCCCCGGAGGCCGCCCGGTCGCGCAGCGGTCGCAGACCGCCGGTCGGTCATGGTGCTGCTCTCTCGGTGCGGCGCGGCGCCGGGCCCGCAGCTGTGCGCGAGCCCGGCGTCGCGGGCGGCTACTTCTTCCCCTGCTTGTTCCAGTTGTCCCAGGTCGGCCAGGCGCTGCGAGCGGTCGCTACTGGAATGCAGATCGGTGCTGGCCGGCACCTGGCCGCTCCAGCCGACCATCGACAGGAGCAACAGCGTGGACTCCTGCGCCACCGCCCCGGTTCGGTCGGTGCGCTCGAAGACGTCGAGGAACGCGTCCAGTTGGTTCCTGAACGCAGCCCAGTGGGGAGCGCCCCGGTAGTGCTCGCGGAGCAGGTCCGCGCTTCGGCGGCGGCCGCGTGCCGGATCGACCATGCGGGCGTCCCGTATCAGGGTCGCCCGCCCGGCCGGGAGATGGGTGGGGACGCTCAGCCAACGGATCGGACCCGGCGCACCGGCCGCCGGCGCGAGACGGGCGCGGTGCTGGTAGTCACGGCGGGCGAACTGCACATCGTCCAGGACGATCCACACGTCCGCGGCGAACAGCTTGGCAACGGTTGACAGTCGTGGGAACAGGTTCGGCTGGTGGATGGCGCACACCAGCCCGGCGGGCGGTGCTGTGTCAGTCGAGCAGCTTGCTGTCGAATCCGTCGGCCAAGAGCCGCTGGTACGCATCACGGACCGTCTCCGGAACATCCTGGGCGACGGCGAACCCGAGCCTCGGGTACTCGATGACCCGCTGGAGGTCGCCTACGAGGCTGTCGATCACGAGCCCGTCGTCGCCGATCGTCTTCACGTAGTCGTTCAGGTTCATCGAGGTCGAGGTGCACACCGCCTCGACCTCCGGCCACACCTTGCGGCACGTGGCGTACGCCCGGCGCTCCATGGAGGGCATGCTCACCAGCAGCACCGAGTGCACGTCGACGTCGGCCGTCTCCAGGACTTCCTGGGAGAACTGGATGTTCTGCCCGGTGTTGCGCGCCCGCGGTTCCTGATGGATCGCGTGCTCGGGCACGCCGAGGGAGATAGCGTGCTCGGTGAAGTGCACGGCTTCGCCGCGGGGGAAGTGCTCGGGCCGGGACGGATTCGGCCCGCCGGTGAACACGATCCGCTGCACCAGCCCGTCCAGGTACAGCGCGGCCGTCTCGGCCGCGACACCGAGGTCGTGGCAGCCCAGCCCGATCGCCACGACAATCCTCTCTCCGACCGCTGGCGCATCCGCCTGCGCCAGGATGAACTGGCACGCTTTTCCACTGGATCACCTCCGACACACCGGCCCCACCGCCGCCTGACTACCGGCGTACCGAAACGACCGGCCGGACCGGGCACACCGGATTGGCGGGGGCAGCGACCGGTCGCCACCCGCCGTCACCCACTCGGGTGATCCGGCAGGAGCGTGCCCCAACGCACGGGCGTGGCGTCGACACTGGGCATTCCAGCCCCGAACAGCGCCCTCGATCCCGTGAGTTCCACTACCCCGTGCCCCCTGCGACAGGAGTGCCATGACCTCACCCAGCACGAGCACCACGACGGACAACCTTCACGTCTCCGAGAGCGAACGCCTGCTGTTCGGCGGCCCGATGCGTTACGACTACGGCTGGGCCAAGCACGAGTTCGCCGGCGCCAGGGTGACGTTCTGGACGGTCGCCCGCCAGATGCCCACGTTCCTGCGGCTGGCCGGACGGATGGCCTGGGCGGCCGACCGCCCGGCGCTGGTGGCCCTGGTGACGGCCGAGGTGCTGCGCGGCGTCGCCGCCGCGGCCGCGCTGATCGCCACCAACCAGGCCCTCGGCCGGCTCCTCACCCCGGGCGACATGGCGACCGTCCTCCGCTCGGCCGTTCCGGCGGTCGTTGCTGTCGGGGCCGTCTCCGCCCTGTCGGCCGTGCTCGCGGCCGTATCCGGGCTCGCCTCCGGCCGCCTGGAACCGGCCGTGTTCCGGGCGGCCACCGTCGACTTCCTGGCCGTCGTCTCCCGCTCCGAGCTGGAGGCGATCGAGGACCCGGAGTTCCTGGCCGAGGTCGACTCGGCCCGCTGGGGCGCCGGGTCGATCCAGCACATCGTCGGCCAGGGCGTGTCCGTCCTGACGGCGGGTTTCGCCCTGGTCTCCGCCGCCGGAGTGCTGACCGTCCTCCACCCCGCACTGCTGCCGATGCTGCTGCTCATCACCGCCCCGCGCGGCTGGGGCGCGGTGCGCACCGCCCGCCGCCGCTACCTGTCCACGCAGGCGATGCTCCAGCACAGCCGGGCCAGCGGCCTGCTCTCGGACATGCTGATCCGCCCCTGGTCGGCCGCCGAGGTCCGCGTCCATGCGTGCGGGCCGTTCCTGCTCGGGCACTACGAGCAGATGGCCCGCGCCGCCGAACGCGAACAGGCCCGTCTCGCGGGAGCGAAGGCCCGCACCGACCTGCTGACCGCCTCCCTCGCCGGACTCGCCACCACCGGTGCGTTCGCCATGCTCGGCTGGCTGGTCAGCACCGGCTCCATGCCCCTTGCCGTCGCCGGCACCGCCGTCGTCGCCATCCGCACCGGCTCCGCCTCGATCTCCGGCCTCGTCTCCCAGATCAACTCCCTCTACGAGGAGTCCCTGTTCGTCGCCGACCTCGACCGGCTGCGCCGTCACGGTCACCGCCGCGCGATCCCCGTCGGCGGCACACCGCTGCCCGAGCGCCCCGAGCAGATCCGCGTCGAGGACGTCTCCTTCACCTACCCGGGCCGCGACAGCCCCGCCCTCGACAAGGTCAGCCTCACCATCGGCCGCGGCCAGGTCATCGCGCTGGTCGGGGAGAACGGCTCCGGCAAGTCCACGCTCGCCCACCTGCTGTGCGGCGTCTACCGGCCCCACCAGGGCCGCATCCGGTGGGACAGCACCGACACCGCCACCGCCGACCGCGCCCAACTGTTCGCCGGCATCGCCTTGTTGGCCCAGAACTTCCAACGCTGGTCCTTCACCCTGCGCGCCAACCTCCTCCTCGGACGACCCGACGCCCCCGCCACCCAGCAGCAACTGGAAGCCGCCGCCGACTACGCCGACCTCCACCCCGTCCTCGCCGAACTCGACCGAGGCTGGGACACCCTCCTCGCCAAGGGCTTCGAAGGCGGCGTCGGCATCTCCGGCGGGCAGTGGCAGCGAGTCGCCATCGCCAGGCTGCGCCACCGCATGACCACCCCCGCACCGGACGGCCGCCTCCCGCACCTGATCGTCGTCGACGAGCCGACCAGCGCCATGGACGCCAAAGCCGAGATCGAGGCCTTCGAGAAGATCCGCGCCCTGACCGAACTCGGCGTCAGCATCGTCCTGATCACCCACCGCCTCGCGGCCACCGCGCAGGCGGACCGCATCTACGTCCTCGACCACGGCCGCCTGATCGAGGAGGGCACCCACGACGAGCTGATGGCCAAGCCCTCCGCCTACTCCGAGGCCTACCGGCTCCAGGCCGCCCAGTACGGCATCGGCGACCGCTTGCCCCGCCAGGCCGCCACCGCACCCGACGCATCCGCCGAACCCGACGCATCCGACCGCCAGGAGACGAAGTGAAAGCGTTCCACCCCACCTTCGGCCGACAGCCCTGGCCGGACGGCCTGCGCGTCCTCCAGGTGTACGCCCTGCCCGACCTGCCTCCCGGGTCGGCGCTGCACACCCTGCTCGCCGACCTGCGCACGGCCCTCGCCGGCTTCCCCGTCCTCCCGGTGCCGGACGAGCGCGCGCACATCACCCTCGACATGCTCACCTCCGCCCCGGCCGACGCCATCACCGAAGCCGAACGACGGGACCTCGCCAGCCAGTTGCGTACCGCAGTCACCGGGACGGGACCGGTCTCCTTGCAGGCGGGCTCGCCGATCGCCTACCGCACGGGTGTCCGCCTCGACCTCCACCCCGACGGCGAACTCGCCGCTCTTCAGCACCGCGTCCGCGCCGCCGTCCACCAGGTTCTCGGCCCCGACTCCACCGACTACCCGCTTGGCGTCCTCCATGCGACCGTCGGATACGCCGCCGCCGACACCGACACCGACGAACTCGCCCAGGTCATCCACCGAGTCAGGCCCGGCCACGCTTCCTTCCGCGTGAGCCGGATCATCGTCAACGAGGTCTACTGGCGTCCTGCCCAACTGCCCGGCCGCAACGAACTGCTCGGCCAGCAGATCTGCTGGAACACCCTCGCCACCATCCGGCTCGACGGGTAGCCACCGGGTGGGTGGTGCCAGCTTGGGCGCGGCGGGCGAGGAGAGCATTCGGCGCCGCAGCCGCCAGGGATCTCCAACTGGAAAGGTAACATCCCACGTGAACAAGTGCGCTTTGCGGCAGCAGAGTTGACTCAATCGCCGAGAGGGGGCCGACCTCCCTCGGCCCCCACCCTGCGGAGGGGACGAATGACCGAAACACCCGGTACGGACGCGCCGCTGTCGGCCGCCCAGGCCCAGGTGAACTGGCTTGTGGACGCCTCGGCACGGGCGCCGATGACGGACACCGAGATCCACGACCACATAGCCGCGCCGCTCCTGGCCGCCAGCGGCGGTCCGAACGCCTTCAACGCGGTGCTGCACCAACTGGGCCCCATCACCCTGCGCAGGATCGTCGAGTCGGGTGAGGATCACGTGCAGGCGGCGGTCAGCGGCCGTGACGGCGACTACCTTCTGCGGGTGCGCGTGGATCCCTCGGGTCTGGTGAACGATGTGAGCCTCACTCCCGACGAGGCGCCGCTCTCGTCGTGGACCCAAGTCGACGACATGTTGGCCGACTTGGGCGCCCGCGTGTCGTTCGCCGCAACGCGGATCGGCCCGGACGGGCGCTGCGAGCTGGTGCACGGCGTACGCGCAGACACCCAGCGGCCGATCGGCTCGGCGTTCAAGCTGTACGTGCTGGGCGCGCTCGCACAGGCCGTCGACGAACAACGAGCCTCCTGGGACGAGTCGTTGGCCATCCGCGACGACTACAAGAGCCTGCCCTCGGGCCGACTGCAGGACTGCCCGGCCGGCACCACCGTCACGATGGCCGAGTTCGCCGACTGCATGATCTCCCTCAGCGACAACACCGCAACCGACCACCTCATCCACCGGCTCGGCCAGGACGCGGTGGTGCACCAGATGGACGTGTTCGGCCACCAACAGCCCCGGGCGAACATTCCGTGTCTGACCACCAAGGCGTTCTTCCAGCTCAAGGCCAACCAGTACCCGGCCCGCGCGGACGAGTACCTGGCACTGCCCGAACACCACCGCTCCGCCGCGCTGCGGGAGCTCGAACGACTCCCCCTGCCCGATGTCCGCGAGACCTGGCCCCAGCCGAGGAGGATCGACCAGATCGAATGGTTCGCCTCACCGATCGACATCTGCAACGCCTACGCGGCGCTGTGGCGGTTCGACCAGCCCGAGATCGGGCACGCACTCGCCCTCAACGACGACGGACTGAATCTGGCCCCGTCCCGGTTCCCGACCGTCTGGTACAAGGGCGGCAGTGAACCCGGGGTCATCACGCTGAACTACCTGGCACGTACGAGCGACGACCGCACTCTGGCCACCAGCCTGATGGTCTCGGACGCCGGTACGGCCCCTGACAAGGTCGGCACGGCGCTGAAAGGCCAGGCCGTCATCCGAGGCGCGTTCGACTTGCTGACCGCAGAGGGCGTGTGAAGCAGGAGAACTGTTCCTTGTGTTCCGGTAGGTCCCTCGCCGGTCGTGAGCTCAGCCCTGAGATCAGCCCTGAGCCGCGCCGAGCCACCTGCCGAGCGCTTCGTCGAGCGCCTCGCCGAGCCCGTCCGGCGCCTCGCCGCTGCCGCCCGCCCAGGCGACGAAGCCGTCCGGGCGGACCAGCAGGGCGGCCAGCTCGGGCTGTTCGGGGCAGTGGGAGGTCACGATCCGCAACCGGTCGCGGTGGCCGTCGGCGCGGGCGCGCAGTTCGGGGTCGTCCGTGAGGTCCAGCAGCAGTGCGCGGCCGTCGTGCAGGTGGTCGGCCAGTGTGCTGCCGTCGGCGAGGACGAGGTCCGGCGCGCTGCGGCCCACCAAGGGGTGCTCGCCGGGCAGGTCGTAGCGCTGCCACACGCCGGAGAGCTGCTTGACGAAGTAGGTGGTCCCGGCCGTGGTGTCGGCGAGCTGGGCGACGACGTTGCGCAGCGCGCCGCTGCGCGGCTCGGGCCGCATCAGCGCGACCTGCGCCCTCGTCCAGTCCAGGACCCAGGCGCCGATCGGGTGCCGCTCGGCGGTGTAGCTGTCCAGCAGGCCTTCCGGCGCCCAGCCCTGCACGGTGGCGGCGAGCTTCCAGCCGAGGTTGATCGCGTCGCCGATGCCGAGGTTGAGCCCCTGGCCGCCGAACGGGGAGTGCACGTGCGCCGCGTCGCCGGCCAGCAGGACCCGGCCCGCGCGGTAGGTGCTCGCCTGGCGGGCGTTGTCGGTGAAGCGGGTCGCGCTGTGCACCTTGGTGATCGTCACGTCCACGCCGCTGACGTTGCGCAGGCTGGCCTGCAACTCCTCGGTGGTGACCGGCGACTGGCGGTCCGCGGGTGGGCCGTCGAACTCCACGGTGAGGATCCGGCCCGGCACCGGCCCGTGCACGTACGTCCCGACCGGGGTGCGGTTCCAGCCGGTGTTCAGGGCCTCGGAGCCGGTCATCTCCACCATCGCCTGGTGGCCGGTGATCTCCGGGGCGGTGCCGGGGAAGTCGAACCCGGCGAGCCGGCGCACCGTGCTGCGGCCGCCGTCGCACCCGACCAGCCAGCCGGTTCGGATCGGCGCACCGCCGGCGGTGTGCACGGTCACCCCGTGCTCGTCGGTGTCGAAGCCGGTCAACTCCACGCCCCGGCGCAGCTCGACGCCCAGCTCGGCCGCGCGCTCGCCGAGCACGTGCTCCAGGGCGGCCTGCGGGACGAGGGCGGCCTTGTCGACGGGGCTGCGGTCGGCGAAGTCGGGGTCGTCGGCGGGGTCGAAGCGGTCGAGGCTCAGCATGATTCCGGCGAAGTGCCCGGCGATCCGCAGCGGCGCCCGCGCGGGCGCCGGGTTGTCGGCGGGTACTGCGCCGTCGGCGGGCGTTTCGCCGGTGGAGGGCCCTTCGCTGTCGGCGGGCGGCCCGCCCGGGCGGCGCTGCCGGGTGAACTGGGCGAACTTCTCCATCGCCTGCGCGTGGATCCCTTCGAGCGCCGGCAGCAGTCCGCGCCGGTAGAAGGCCTCCACGCTGGGCGTGTTGATGGCGCCCGCCTTGATCGTCTGGTCCACCTCGGTGAGCCGTTCGATGACCAGCACCGAGGTTCCGGCGAGCCGGAGCTCGCAGGCCAGCATCAGCCCGACCGGCCCGCCGCCCGCCACCACCACGTCGTAGTCCGTGCCTGCGTCCGGGCCTACGTCGGTGCCTGCGTCTGTGCGCATGTCCGTGTTCATGACTTCACTGTAGTCACTAAAAATCTGTGGTGGATATAATTTCGGCCATGGATGCAGCCAGGACCCCAGACGCCGGCGACGAACCGCAGTCCCGGAACCTCACGATGCGTCAGCGCAAGAAGGCGCAGACCCGGCAGCGGATCTCCGGCGCGGCCACCACCCTGTTCCTGGCGCGCGGGTTCGACCAGGTCACCGTCGCGGAGGTGGCCGAGGCGGCGGAGGTCTCGACCATGACGGTCTTCAACTACTTCCCGCGTAAGGAGGACCTCCTCCTGGACCGGATCCCGGAGGCCGTCGAACTGTTCACGAGCGCGGTGCGCGACCGCCCGGCCGCCGAGACCCCACTCGCCGCGCTGCACCGCCGGATTCTCGAACTCATCGACGAGGGCTACCCGTTGGTGGCTCTGCGGGATCGCTTCACGGCCTTCTGGCAGGTCGTGGTGGACTCCCCGTCGCTGCGGGCGCGGGCCCGCGAGGGCGTCGAGGAGTTGGAGGGCGCGCTGACCGAGGTGATCGCGCAGACCTCGCCGGACCCCCAGCCCCGGCTGACCGCCGCGCTCGCGGTCGCCGCCTGTCGCACCGGCTGCCTCACCTCCGCGGGCCGGATGCTGACGGGGGAGAGCGCGGCGGCGGTCGACCCCGATCATCGGGCCCTGCTGGACGAGGCCTTCGGTGCGCTCAGGCGGGCGCTGCCGCTGTCGTAGCGCCGTCGTGGCCGCCGTTCGGGTCCGCGGTCAGCTCTCGACCAGGAAGGAGTGCGGGCGCGAGTTGAACCTGACCGAACGGCCGGCCGACACGCTGAACAGCGGCCCGCCGGTGCAGTCGTCGACCCAGTAGAAGCGGACCGTGCTGTCCGTCTCGTTGTTCACGCCTGACAGCGGCCCATGCGCCGTCCTCGGCACCTCGTAGCAGCCCGGGGCCGGGTCGACGTACGGCACACCCGGGCCGCTGCCCGATCCGCCGGGGAAGATCACGTTGTAGAACGTCAGGGTGCCCGTGGCGGCCTGGGCGGACGTGGGGACGGCCACGGCCAGCGTCCCTGCGGCGATGAGGGTACCGATCGTCGTGACGAGGCGTCGCATGATGGGACCTCCGGTACATCGGGTCGCCAGGTGCGGCCCGTGATCGCCACCAACGGTAAGGCTGCGTACGCGAATCGTCACCGGCGTGAAGGGGTGCGAACGGCGCGCGAAGGCCACGCCCCTGCCAGGTGACAGCCGGGCAGGGGCGCCGTCCGTTGTCGCCGCCGTGGCGCCTGCCCATTCGAATTCCTGATGTGCCCATAAGTGGCGGCTGCCGCAAATGGATCAGGGGCAGCGGATCCGGCGATAGTGATGACCGCGCGAACGCATTTCGGCCCGCTGGTCGACGCTCTTCGACTCGGCGGCGCATCGCTTCCGATTCGACGCGTTCCAGCGACGGCTGCGCAGACCAGGAGCGCCGGGCCGACCGGAAGAATGAAGAGGAATGGAACTCGATGGCATCTGAAAGAAAGTCCGGTGAAGTCGTTTCGTGGAGGCGCCCGGTGCGTTCGGCGGCCTGCCTGTTCGGGATCGTCGCCCCGCTCCTCGTAGGGACGTCCGCATTCGCGGCGGACGACGGCCCGCCTGACCTGCTGACGAACGGAAGCTTCGAGGAACCGGATGGGACCTTTGGAAACGGCTGGCAGCAGCTCCCGGAGGCCGCGGTGCCGGGCTGGCGCACGTCCGCCAAGGACCACGTCATCGAAATCCAGAACGGGCAACTCCTGGACGGCAAGGTGCCGCCCGACAGCGGCAAGCAGTACGCCGAGCTCAACGCCAACGAGCCCTCGTCCCTCTACCAGGACGTGCGCACGATCCCCGGGTCGGTGATGCGCTGGAAGATCGCGCACCGCGGACGCCGTGGCGTAGACGTGATGCAGGTGAGGATCGGCACCCCGACCGGTGAGTTGGTCGCTCAGGTCCCGGAGAAGGCGAAGAGCCCGGACCTCGCCGACGGAAAGACGGCCTGGGGGCACTACGAGGGGTACTACACCGTCCCCGAGGGGCAGACGGTGACACGCTTCGCCGCCGCCTCGGTCTCCACGTCCGGCAACGACCCGAGGCGGGGCAACCTGGTGGACTCCGTGTCGTTCGTCACCGGACCGGTCGTGAGCGTCACGAAGACGGTGGCGGGACCACAGGGCCGGCGCGGCGTGGCCGTCGGTGACGAGCTGACCTACACGGTGAAGGCCGCGAACACCGCCGGCGACACCGCCGAGGACGTGACCGTGAACGATGAGATCCCCGAAGGCACGGCCTACGTGCCGGGCTCGCTCACGGTGGACGGCGAACCCGTCACGGACGGGACGGGGGACGACGCGGGGGAGGTGGCGGAGGGAAAGGTCACCGTGCGGCTGGGCGGCGGGGCCGACCAGCGGGCCGGCGGGAAGCTCGCGGCCGGATCCGCCGCGAGCGTGGCCTTCCGCGTCAGGGTGACGGACTCGGCGGCGGTTACCGAACACATCACCAACACCGCACAGGCGGCCTGGCGGTGGCCGACCGCAGTGCCCCGGGCCCTCGCCTCCAACCGCGTCGACACCCGGGTCACCCGCCGCCCCGAGGCACGGGATGACGCCGCTCGTACGGACGCGGGCACGGCGGTCACCGTCGATGTCCTGGCGAACGACACCGGTGAACAGCTCCGGCTCACGGGTGTCACGAAGGGTGAGCACGGCACGGCCGAAGTCGTCGGCGGCAAGGTTCGCTACACGCCCGATCGGGACTTCCACGGCATCGACAGCGTGACCTACACGGCCACCGACGGCGCCGGCCGCACCGTACGGGCCGTACTGCGCGTCACCGTGGAGCCGCCCAGGACCCCCGGCCACGGGGAAGGCCCGTCGGGCCCGAGCGAGACCGAGGACCGCCCGACGCCCCCCGGCGCCACCCCGGAGTCCGGCCTCCACGGCGGCGAGCCGGAGAACCGGTCGCCGCAGCCCGTCGGACTTCGGGACGAACCGGCTGCCGCCGGAGGCGGCGGCGGTCTGGCCCGCACCGGTGCTTCCGCCGTCGGCGGCTTCGCCGTCGGCGGTGCCGCGTTTCTCGCGGCCGGCCTCGGGTTGGCCGTGGCGGCCCGTCGTCGCCGCTGACACGCCACGGTTCGTGAGGCCGGAGCCCTGGCGGGGGTCCGCATCGGGTGCCCCGGCCTCGACGCTCGGCTCGCAGCTCATAGATCTGACCTATGAGCCCATAGGGCGGATGCACTTCCGGTCCGAAGTCGTCCTATGGAGAGTGGAAGCGGCTGAACCGCGCAGGCCGGGAGGGTTTCCCTTTCCGTCGGCGCGGCGTCGAATTCTTTTGGTCCGGTCCTGTCTGCTGGAATTCTGATTTACGCTCACTTTACTTGCTATGGTCATGACATGAGTGTCGCACGTCGAATTCCGGACCTTTTCTCACTCGAACTACTCATGGCAGTGGCCAGATTGGGAAGCCTCGGAAGGGCGGCCGAGGATCTGGGCATTACGCAGCCGGCCGCTTCGATGCGCATGCGGGCCATGGAGAAGCAGATCGGCGTGAGCCTGGTGGAGCGATCCGCCAACGGCTCGCGTCTGACGCCCGCGGGGCGCGCTGTCGGTGACTGGGCCGGACAGATCCTGGAGGTTGCCGATTCACTGGGCGCCGCCATCGGGACCCTGCGCAGCGGGCGCGACGGTCGGCTTCAGATCGCTGCCAGCCCCACTGTCGCGGAGTACGTGCTGCCGCGTTGGCTCGGCAGTCTGCGCCGCCGCCGTCCGGGCACCTCGGTGGTGGTGAGTGCGGACTACTCGCGGGTGGTGACGGAGAAGATCCTCCAGGGTGACGCGGAACTCGGGTTCATCGAGGGCGCGACCGTTCCGCCGGGGGTGGACGCTCTGGTGATCGGCAGGGACCGCCTCGTCGTGGCGGCGGTACCGGACCATCCCTGGGCTCGGCGTGGCTTCGTCACCGGCAGGGAACTGGCCGACACGCCACTGGTGTTGCAGGAGCCGGGGTCCGGCGCGCGACAGGTGCTGTACCAGGCGCTGGCCTCCCTCGGTGGTCCTGCGGCTCCTGTGCTGGAGCTGCCCTCCACCACGGCGGTCAAGGCGGCCGCTGCCGCCGGAGCCGGCCCGGCCGTGCTGAGCAGCCTGGCCGTGGAGGACGACGTGCGCCTGCGGCGGCTCGTCGTGGTCGAGGTCCAGGACGTCGATCTGAGGCGAGCGCTGCGCGCGGTCTGGCCCAGCGGACGGCGCCCGTACGGCCCGGCTCGTGACCTGCTGTCCTTCGTCGGCCGCTCCTGCTGACGTAGTGGTCCCCGTGGCGGCGAAGTGCCCGGCACGGAGGCGCCGGAGATCCCCGAACGGCCCGCCGGTTTCGTGGTGCATGCGGACTTCTGATGGGGTCATAAGGCGCGCCCGTCACGCCTGGACGGTGGTCGGCGAGCCCGGCGATAGTCATCACCGCACGAGGCGCCTTGCCCTGAGGATGCGGCGGGCCTCGATCCCGTCGAGGTGAAGGGAACTCAGTGAATTCGCATTTCATCGGCGTCGTCGCGGTTGCCGCTGCGGTTGTCGTGGCGGAGCCCCCGGTGACCCTCAGGTTCAGGCGTGCGAGGGCGGGTGGCGTACGGAACCGGGCCGTCACGATCGTGGACCTGGGCCCGGAGGGCGACCTCTCGGCCCCCGGATTCGGACCGCGGGACGAGAACCGCTCCGGGACCACGAGCCGGCCGTTCCGCCTGAAACGGGTTCCGAAGGCCTTCAGGGCGGGCGGCGACTGGAAGGAGTGGTTCGTCACCGTCGACAACTCGAAGGGCAGTCGGGCGGAGTCCTACATCCTCGTTCTGACCGTCTTCTCCGGCCGGGCGGCCTCCGAGGACACCCACGTTCAGGTCTTCCTCCAAGGTGCGTGGCACGACGCCCCGGTGGTGGGTGTGACACCGGACGGCCACGACCCGACCTTCCTGTTGTCGCCCGTCCTGTACGTCCCGGTGGGCAGGACCGACGTCCGGGTCCGAGCCAGGTTCGGTGCGGGCGCTCCGGCCGAGGCCGTCCGGCTTGAGGTCAAGGGCGTGAACATCGATCCCACCGTGCCCGTGGGGGCCGCCTCCCGCATCGCCCGATCGAAGATCGTCCGCGATGGCACCCCCGGCACCCCCGGCACCCCTGGCATCGTCGGCGTCGCCGGCCGAGCTGCTGAGGCGAGGCCAGATGGTGGGCCAGATACGAAATCTGATGGATAGTCAGGTTGCCGAGCCTCCGCTCGCCGGCGCCCACACCGGGCACCGGCGAGCGGAGGTCGTCGTCCAGGCGTTCAGCCCGTCATGGGGCTGAACGCAGGCACCGCGGTGCAGGCGCGGTCACTGGTCCAGCCCGTAGTAGAGGGCGAAGTACTCCGTCACCTGCTCGGTGTACGGCAGCAGGCCGGGCAGTTGGGTGGTCAGCGCCTCCTGGACGGCGGCGGCCAGCTCGACCCGGTCGGCGGTGTGGTCGCGGACGTACGGGTCGATCCGGCGGATCAGCTCGTAGTTGCTGGAGATGTCCTCCTTGGCCATCGACCTGTCCAGGGCGGACGCGCCCGCGCCGGGTTCGGCGGCCAGCTTGCGGCTGACGTAGGTGACGCGGTGCAGCACCCGCCAGCACGGCGGCCGCTTGTCGGACTGCTGGGCCTGGCGCAGCGCGGCGGCGTGCGCGCTGTCTCCGCCGAGCCAGAGCGGGTCCACCACCTTGCCGTAGAAGTCCTCGAAGTTCTGGGTGTCGGTGTCCAGGTAGAAGGTCATGAACCGGTAGGCGTCCACCCGGCCCGGGACCTCGATCGCCGCGCCCGTCTCCTTGTCGTACTCCGGGTCCCCGGTGGCGTTGTACTTCTGGAGGTCGCCCGGCACGTCGCAGGTGATGTTGAGGCTGAACGAGCGGGTCGACTCCTTGCCGCGCGAGCGGGTCACGGCGATGCCGCCGCCGACCGAGGCGTCGAACTGCACGTTGGCCCCGATGCCGAAGACCTTCACCCCGCCGCCCACCGAGCCGCCCAGCGAGCCGGAGAGCTGGTAGCTGCCGGAGGTGACCTCGGTGACGGAGTCCATGGTCTCGGTGGTCTCGGCGAAGAAGCCGCCGTCGGCCGACCAGACGTAGGTGTTGACCAGGCTGCGCTTGGCGTGCGCGTCGGTCGGCCTGGCCTTCCCGCCGCGCTGCGCCGGGTCCTTGATCGGGCCGACGAAGCCGGAGAGCACCTGCCGGGCCCGCTCGGCGGTGGGGTCGGGGTGGTGGGTCTCGGTGGAGACGGCGTCGTAGAAGGTCTGGAGGCGCTGCTGGTCCTCGATGATCCGCCGCTTGAGGGCGTAGGCCTCGCGCGGCTTGAAGTAGCTCAGCTCACCGCCCGGGGGCAGTCCCTGGTACTCCTCCTCCATCACCTGGCTGCCGTTCTCGTCCTGGCCGACCGAGCCGTCGAGGCTGCCCTGCTTGGTGTAGCGGGGGTTGATCGGGAAGGGGATGAGGTTCCAGTCGCGCGGGATGTCGGGGTTGGGCATCATCCGGTAGCAGACCAGCGCCCGGTTGTGGGCGAGTCGCAGCGCGAAGACGTCGGCCGTCTCGGACTGCACCAGGGCGTAACCGGTGTTGGAGGGCACGAAGCGGCGCCCGTTGTCCTTGTTGAGCTGCTTGGTGGTGTCCGGCGTCTCCCAGCCGCCGGACAGGCCGACCGCCGTCAGCCGGCCGGTCTGCCAGCCCTGGGAGACCTCGGTCTCGTCGCCCCAGGCGTTGGCGAACTCCGTCTTCGCCCGCACACCCCAGTCGAAGCCGCCCTCGATGACGGGCTTGGCGATGCCGAAGCCGAGCGGAGCGGTGATCAGCAGTGAGTCGGCCGAGGCCTCGTTGTTCACCGCGAGCTCCATGGCGGCCGTGACGCTGCGCTCGCGGCTGGAGGAGAGCGTGTTGACGACGCTGTCGGCCCGCTCGAACTCCACCTTGGTGGCGTCGATGTAGCTGAACAGCTTGGGGCTCTTGCTGGCGATCAGGTTCTCCGAGGGCACCGGCGGGGCGCCCTCGATGTACCCGGTGATCTGCGGGTCGAACTGCACCTGGGCGACCCAGTCCGAGACCAGGTCGCCGACCTTGTACCCGGTGACCAGGTGCCAGACGCCGTCCCGCACGTAGGCGTACACCCGCTTGAGCGCGCCGCTGCTGCGCCCGTAGTGGTCCCGCTGGAGGTCTGCGTACTCCTGCACGGCGGGGGCGCTCTGGATGGTGGCCAGGTAGGCGCTGGGCGTCTTGACGAAGACGGGCTGGACCTCGGCCACGTCCCCGGAGACCGGTGCGGTGGAGAGTACGGGCGTGGGGCGCTTGGCGGCGTCCTTGGCCAGCTCCAGGTGCAGGCCGCGCGGGCCGCTGTCGGTGACCAGCGTGGAGTCCGCCTCGGTGGAGGCGTCGTCGAAGGAGTACGCGGCGATCAGGTCCTCGCGCTCGCCGCGCAGGCGTCCGAAGAGGTTGTCGAGGACGTTCTCCTCCGTCCGGACGGTGCGCCAGACCCGCACCTCCTCCAGCTCGCCCCGGTACAGCTGCTGCGGGGCGCCCCGCTTGCCGTCGACCGACGGGTACCGGCCGCCGAGGCTGAACTGCCGGCCGCCGCCGTAGTCCGCGAAGCCCTCCTGGTCCGCCGTACGCGGCTTCACCACCACCGGGCGGCCGTTCAGGTAGACCCGGAAGGTCGAGCCGAGCGGGTCGGGGTTCTTGGTCCAGGTCGCGCCGTGCAGCCGCAGGGGGTGGGAGCCGGTCTCGTCGGCCGCGGTGTTGCCCTCGTTCTCCTCGAAGCGCCAGTGCGCGACCAGGCCCTCGTCCCCGCGCGCGCCGCTGCCGAGTTGGGCCTTGTCCCGGGCGAGGTTCCACAGCCGCACTTCGCCCACCGTGCCGGTCAGGTGCCGCGGATCGGCGCCCGACCAGCCGCAGCCGAGTTCCAGCGGGCCGCTGGACCTGGCCGGCACCAGGTCGGGGTCGCGTAGTTCGCCGGCCGCCTCGCCGTCGATGTAGAACGCGATGTCGTACCACTTGTCCAGCAGCATCGAGTCGATCACGTCCACCTCGCGGCTGACGGGCTTGCCGTCCTCGGTGTACGTGATGGTCTTCTTGCCCTTGGTCTCCACGAGCTGCCGCCCGGCCTTGCGGACCACCGCGACCCGGTGCGCCTTGCCCGCGGTGAGGGCGGCGGCGGAGACGTGGGTGCGCACGGTGCCGTCGGCGAGTTCGACGCTGTGCACCAGGTGACCGGTCTCGTCCACGCCGAGTTGGAAGGGCACGCCGTGCTCCCGGCCGCCCCGCAGGCGGCCCTTGGAGATCAGGCCCTGGTGGCCGCCCGTGAAGCCGTCGACCCGGACGTGCACCTCGACGGTGCAGTCCCCGGTGAGGTCGAGCGCGTCACCGTGCTCGGCGACGGCCGAGGAGCGCCCGGCGAAACGCAGCGCCCAGGACTGCTCGAAGCTGGCGGCGAGGTGCGTCCACTGCCCGTCCGGCACCGTCTCCTCGGTGGTCACCTGCTGGTCGCCGACCCCGACCAGGACCGGGCGGCTGCCGCTGGTCGCCGTGCCGAGCGCCAGCGCGTACGAACCGAGCTCGGGGTGAAGGTAGTTGACGATCCGGGCGAGGTCGGTGCTCGCGGCGGGCCTGACCCAGGCCTCCAGGGTCAGGTCGTCCGGGGCCGCGGCCCCCGGTACCGCCGTGACCGGGCAGTCCAGCGGCTCGGCGCCGTCCTTGAACTCCCAGGACCGGCCCGGGGTGTCGCCCCACCAGCGGTTGGGCTTGACGCCCGCCAGGTCGGTCGCGGCGCCGTTCGCCAGGGTGCCGGTGCGGTGGGTGTAGGTGGCCTCCACCAGGCGGGAGCCGAAGGCCTTGGTCGCGCCCGCCCGGCTGAGCGTCACCAGCCTGGGCGTGTGCTCGGCGGTCGTGACGGCGCGCCCGGCCGCCTCCGGGACGTCCTTCGGGCCGTAGCCGACGGTGAGTGCGGTCGCGCCGGCCTCCGCGTCCGCGGTCGTCAGGTAGGGCTGCTCGCCGACCAGCAGCAGGGTGCCCGCGGTCAGTGCCCGGACGGTCCCGGCTTCCAGGGTCAGCGTGCCGCCCGCCAGCGTCTTGACCGTGCCGACGGCCTGCGGCGTCTCGCGTACCCCGTTGAGCGCGTCGGCGGCCAGGCCCACGTCGCGGGGCAGCAGGTCCCAGACCTCCTGGTCGGTCACGGTGCTGCCGTCGGCGGCGGTCTCGGTCAGGGTGAGCCTGCACCGGTCCGGGCTGGTGGTGGCCTCGACGGTGGCCGTCACCCGGGCCAGGTCGGTGCTCGGGTCACCGGCCGTCAGCAGCAGCTGCACGCTGCCGCCCGCCGCCAGCTGCTTGACCGAGCGGCCCACCGAGGTGTCGTAGTAGGCGGCGGTGAACCTGTCGTCGCCGTCCCGGAAGTAGAGCCCCAGCTGGCCGGAGCCGCTGTCGAGCAGGTACGGGGTGTCCCGGGTGGTGGCGAAGCCCAACAGGGCGCCCGCCCGGCCGAGGCCGGACCTGTCACGGCCCAGGCTCGGCATCGCCAGGCTGAGGGTGCTGCGGCCGGAGGTGCCGCCGGTGGCTTGGCCGAGTTCGGCCTCCTTGTCATCCAGCCTGCGCCTGACGGCGTCGTAGGCGGCTTGGAGCCCGCCCTCGCCGTCCACGTCCCGGGCGATCCGCAGGCGCTCCTGCAAGGCCAGGTACTTGCCGTGAGCCTTGTTCACCGCCGCGTCCGGGTCCCCGACGCGAACGGCCTTCATGACGGTGAGCAATCCGCCAGGGCCGCACAGGAGTGCCGGGTTGCCCTCCTTCGCCTTCGGATCGGCCCCGACGTTCTTGGTGGGACTGTGGGTGTTCATGACGTAACTGTCCCCGTCCCGCTTGAGGAACAGGGTGCTCGATTCCCACCTTGAGGACGACAGGCTCAGGGGGGTCGTCTCCTCCAGGTCAGTCCCGAGATGGCCGGAGACCCGCTGCTGGCTGCCCACGTGCCTCAACTCCCCGTGGGTCCAGCCCTCGCGTAGCGTTACGCGAGAGGCCACGAACTGCCACTGGGCCGTCGCGTCGGTCACCCCGGGGGCGAAGGTCAGCACCCGCTTCGTCCCGGTGGTCGGCGCGGCCGCCACCAGGTTGCCCCGCTTGGCACCGTCCTCGTCACCGGGCGAGGAGAAGCGGATCAGGACAGTGCCGCCGTCGAACACGGGGTCGGCCTTCTCCGCCCGCTCGCGCTCCGCCTTCGCATCCGCCCAGGCCTTCTCCGCCCGTTGGGCCTCCCGGTCCAGCCAGCTCTTGTCGGCCAGGTCCCTCTTGGCCCGGTCCAGTGCGACCTTGGCCTGCGCGGCCTCCTTCCTGAGCTCGGCGACCTCGGTCGTCAGGGTGTTGACCTGCGCGGCGTCCACCGGCTTGGCGGTGGCGCCCACTTCGTCCAGGTCCAGGGCGTCGGGGAGCTGCGCGAGCCGGCCGTCCCGGGCCACGGCGAGGTCCAGGGTGGCGACCTTGGGCGCCGGCTCGCCGTCCTTGGCGGACGACCAGGCCACCAGGACGCGGGCCTGCTTCTTGGCCGGTGCGGGCTGCTGGGCGTGCCCGGCGGGCGCGTCCTCCTGCTGGTGGTAGAGCAGCGCGGAGAGCCCGGAGGAGACGGTTCGGCCGGACAGCGCGAAGCTCTCCCGCCGCATCCCCGGGTGGTCGCCGATCGGCGCCTCGGAGGTCACCCAGCTCGCCCCGCCGGTCAGCGTGCCGTGCGCCGCCCGGTCCGTGGCGTCGAGCACCCGGGTGCCCGAGCCGGCGTCGAAGCGGTAGTAGCCCGTCAGGCCGGGCTCGTCGCCGACCAGCCGGTAGGAGCGGCCTTCGGCCAGCTCGGCCGGCTTGTGGGCGCGGTCCCAGATCCGGATCTCGTCGATCACCCCGCGGTAGCAACCCCCGGCCTTGCCGCCGACCTCTTCGGCGCCGACCGTCAGCCGCGTCCGCTCGCCCTTGCCCGGCGGGAGCTCGCCCGCCTCGCCCGCGACCCCGTTCACGTACAGGGTGGCGCTGGTGCCGTCGTGCACCACGGCCACGTGGGTGTAGACCCCTTCGCCCGTCGGCACCTCGACCGTGGAGGCGACCGCAGTCCCGGCCCCGTCCGCGTCGTGCCGCACGGCCACCTTGCCGTCGTCCCGCAGCTCCAGCCGCCAGCGCTCGGGCGTGCCGGCGGCCTTGGCGTCGGGGGCCGCCCCGGTGGCGGACAGCAGCGTGCTGCCCCAGGCCTGCGGGCTGAGCCACAGCTCCACGGTGTACGGGCCCGCGCCGAGCGGCAGCGGCTTCGCGGTGTCCACCGCGAGCAGGCCGTCGACGCCGTCGAAGGAGAGCGCCGTCTCGGCGAAGCCCTCCCCGCGCTCGGCGGGCACCAGGTCCTTGCCCGTGAAGGGGCACTTGCCGGGCTTCCGCTCCAGCACGGTGTTGCGGTACCTGGCGTCGGGGCTGACGTAGAGCCGCGAGCCCTGGGTGTGGAACAGCCCGTCCTTGCCCTGCTCGACGTTGACCGCGTCGATCAGCCCGGCCTCGGGCTTGTCGACGAAGAACTGCCAGCGGCGCAGGCCGCCGACCTCGGTCGGCAGCAGCACCGTCGCGAAGCGGCCGCCGGTGACCTTGCCCAGGAACCCGAGCTCCAACGTGGGCTCGTGGAAGACCCGCCCGTCCATGTCGCTGGTGCCCAGGCTGTCCTTGGCCGAGTCCGGCATCGTCCGGTGGCGGCTGCGCCGGTAGCGCACCTCGGGTACCGGCAGCAGCTTCGCGCCGGCCACGATGAACCGGTCGCAGAGCAGCGCGTCGACCGCCAGGCCGGCCTTCTGCCCGTCCACCAGCTGGAGCTGAGCACTGGTCGGGTCCGAGGTGTACGTCCCCTCACCGGTGCGCAGCAGCGCGTCCTCGTGGCCGACCGCCACCGACTGGCGGAAGACGTAGAGGTACTTGCCGTCCGAGAGCGCCTGGAACGGCACCTCGGCGGTGAGGCGGGCGGTGCTGGAGAGGAAGGCGTCCGTCTCCTCCGGGCTCAGCAGCTCGTCCGCCGACGCCTCCGTCCGGGTGCCCCGTCGTACGGTGGGAAGTCGGGAGGCGCCCAGGACGGCGAAGCCGACCTTGGCGATCTCGCTCGGGAAGCGCAGCTCGCTCGGGTCGTCCGCCCAGTGCAGCACGTCGAGTTGGCTCGGCTCCGCCTGCGGGTCCTTCAGCGCCTTCGCGGCACCGGCGGGCACGCTGCCCAGATCCAGCACGCTGTAGTGGATCCGGCGGTCGGCGGCCAGCGCCAGTGCCACCGTGGTACCCGCGTGGCGCACCAACGTGGTGTGCAGGTACTGGCGATCGCTGTAGACCTTGGTACGGGACGTGTCGGGGGACAACGCTTCCTCACTTCCGGTTCGAGGGCCCGTCCGGGCACGACGACGCACCCGGGCCCATCGATCCCCGGGGGAGCAGCCCGTCCGCCTGACGGTGTGGCAAAGGAGCAAGATCGACTCGCTACCGCCCCATACTCACCAGGAAGTTCACCCACCGGGACGCCATGCGTGCGCGTACACCCGATCGAGTGAACATTCGCATACCAACCCCAACTTCGGGGTATTAGCGGCCGCCACCGCGATCGGCCCCGGCTGCACGGCCTGCGAACGCCCGGCCGGCCCGCAGCCCGAACGAAAGGGCCCCTGGGGCGGGAGCGGGGCTCCCGGCCCGGGGGCCGTGCTGCGCCCGGCTGGTCAGACCCCCGAGGCGGCTCCGACCAGCGGCCGGTGGCAGGCCACCGTACGGCCTGGTGCCACCTCCCGCAGCCGCGGTTCCTCGGTGGCGCAGCGGGCGTCGGCCAGGGGGCAGCGGGTGCGGAAGCGGCAGCCGCTGGGCGGGGCGAGGGGGGAGGGCGGGTCGGTGGGGAGGAGGCCGGTGTCGCGCAGCGGGCGGCCGGGTTCGGGGACGGCGGCGAGCAGGGCGGCGGTGTAGGGGTGGGCCGGGGCGGCGAGGACGGCCTCGGTGGGGCCGCGTTCGCAGATGCGGCCGAGTTGGAGCACGGCCACGTCGTCGCTCACCGCGCGGACCACGCCGAGGTCGTGGGAGATGAAGAGGCCGGCCAGTCCGCGTTCCTCGGTGAGCCCGCGCAGCAGGTTGAGCACGGTGGCCTGGGCCGAGACGTCGAGGGCGGAGACCGCCTCGTCGGCGATCAGGACGCGCGGTCCGGCGGCCAGGGCCCGGGCGATGGCGACCCGTTGGGCCTGCCCGCCGGAGAGCTGGTGGGGGCGGCGGTCGCCGAACAGGGCGGGCGGCAGGCCGACGGCCGCCAGTTGCTCGGTGACGACCTGCTCGCGGTCGCGGGCCGGGTCGGGGTGGGCGTCGAGAGGTTCGGCGACCAGGTCGCGGACCCGGCGGTGCGGGTTGAGGGAGGAGAGCGGGTCCTGGAACACCATCTGGAGGCGGGGCCGGACGGCCCGCAGGGCGCGCGGGGAGAGGGTGGCGAGGTCGGTGCCGTCGAGGGTGACGGTGCCGGTGGTGGGCGGGGGCAGCCGCAGCAGGGCCTTGGCGATGCTGCTCTTGCCGGAGCCGGACTCGCCGACCAGGGCGAGGGTGCGGCGCGGGTGGAGGGCCAGGTCGACGCCGCTGACGGCGTGCAGCGGGCCGGAGCGGGTGCGGTGGACGACGCTGAGGCCGGTGGCCTCCAGGACGGGCGTTCCGGGAGTGGCGGCTTCGGGGGCGGTGGTCACGCCGCGGCCTCCTGTTCGTCGGGCGAGAGTGCGTCAGGCGGCGCGGTGAGCGGGAAGTGGCAGGCGGCGGTGTGGCCGTCCGCCGCGGTGTGGGCGGGCGGCGCGGTCGTGGTGCAGAGGTCCGTCGCCAGTTCGCAGCGCGGGGCGAAGGGGCAGCCGGGGGTGGGCCGGGTGAGGTCGGGCGGCGAGCCGGGGATCGCGGGCAGGGTGCGGCGCAGCGGGCCGGTGACCCGGGGTACGGAGCGCAGCAGGGCCGCGGTGTAGGGGTGCCGGGGGTGGCGGGTGACGGCCTCGGTGGGGCCGGTCTCCACGATCCGGCCGCCGTACATGACGGCGATCCGGCGGGCCCGCCCGTACAGCAGGCCGATGTCGTGGGTGATCAGCAGGGTGGCGAGGCCGCGGCTGCGCCGGTGGTGGTCGAGCAGGTCGAGGACGGTGCGCTGGACGGTGACGTCGAGGGCGGTGGTGGGTTCGTCGGCGAGCAGCAGGGCGGGTTCGCCGGCCAGGGCGGCGGCGATGCCGACGCGCTGGCGCAGGCCGCCGGAGAGCTCGTGCGGGTGGGCGCGGGCCCGCCGGGCGGGGTCGGGGACGTCGACGGCGGCGAGCAACTCGGTGGCGGTGCGCAGACGTTCGCGCCGGGAGAGCCGGCGCCGGTTGGTGAGGGACTCGGTGACCTGGTCGGCGATCCGGACGACCGGGTTGAGCGAGGTCATCGGGTCCTGGTGGACCATGGCGATGCCGGTGCCGAGCAGTTCGGCGCGGCGGGTGCGGGAGGCGGCGAGCAGGTCCTCGCCGTTCAGCCGGATCTCGCCGGTGGCGACGGCCCTGGTGGTGCGGGACTCGACGCCGAGGACGGCGCGGGCGAGCACGGACTTGCCGGAGCCGGACTCGCCGACCACGCCGAGGCACTCGCCGGCCGCGATGGTGAGGCTGACGCCGTGCAGGACGTGCAGGGTGCGGCCGTCGGGGGTGTGCAGGACGGTGTCCAGCGAGCGGACGTCGAGCACCGGGACGCCGAGGTCGGGTTCGTCGAGGGCAGGGGAGTCGAGAACGGGGGAGTCGAGGACAGGGGAGTGGAGGGCAGGGGAGTCGAGGTCGGGGGCGGAGGTCATCCGCGCGCTCCCTTCGGGCCGGCGGGACCACCCGAACGCAGGTGCTCCCCGAGGTAGTTGAGGGCGAGGACGGTCAGGCAGAGTACGGCCGCGGGCGCCAGCGAGATCCACGGCGCGCTGCCGAGGGCCGTGCGCCCCTCGGCGATGATGCCGCCCCAGGAGGGCTCCGGCGGGCGCAGCCCGAAGCCGAGGAAGCTGAGCGAGCCCTCGGCGACGATCGCGACGGTGGTGGCGGTGAAGGCGAAGGTGAGGGCGACCGGCACGACGTGCGGGACGATCTCGCGGCGCAGGATGCGCAGCGGGGCGGTGCCGAGCATACGGGCTGCCTGGACGAAGCCGCGTTCGCTGAGCGAGAGCACGACGGCGCGCACCACCCGGGTGAAGTGGGGGACGGTGAACAGCCCGATCAGGGTGCCGATCACGGTGAGGCCGGGGCCGCGCAGCGAGACCACGATCATCACCAGGATCAGGCTGGGCACGGACATCAGCAGGTCGGTCGCGAAGCCGATCGCCTTGTCGAGCGGGCCGCGGAACCAGCCGGCGGCGAGGCCGAGCGTTCCGCCGCCGAGCAGGCCGACCAGGATGGTGAGGGCGGCGACGGTGAAGGAGGCGCGGGCGCCGGCGACGGTGCGCTGCAGGACGTCCCGTCCGGCGCTGTCGGTGCCCAGCCAGTGGCCGGGGCCGGGGGCGGCGGCGGGGTGGGCGAAGTCGCCGTGCAGCGGGTCGAAGCCGGGCAGCAGGGGCAGCAGCAGTGCGGCGAGGGCGACGACGGCCAGCCAGGCCCCGGCGGCGAGCACGCCGGCGGGGGGCCGGCGGCGGGTGGTGCGCGCCGGGACCGTTTCGACGGTCACGACGGTGGTCTCAGCGGTGCTCATGGGCGATCCTCGGGTCGATCGTGCGGTACAGCAGGTCGACCGCGAAGGTGGCCGCGACCACGCCGAGGGCGCTGACCACCACCACGGCCTGGACGACGGGGAAGTCCCGGCCGGAGATGGCCCCGGCGGCCAGGCTGCCGACGCCGGGCACCGCGAACAGCGACTCGACCAGCACCGAGCCGCCCAGCGAGGTGCCGATGCCGATGCCGACCAGGGTGACCAGCGGCAGGCTGGAGGGCCCTAGGGCGCGGCGCAGCAGCAGCCGGGTGGTGCCCATGCCGCGGCTGCGGGCGGCGGCGATGTACGGCTGGTCGAGGGTGTCGAGCAGTTGTCCGCGCAGGGTGCGGGTGAACACGGCGGCCTCGGTGAGGCCGAGGGTGAGGGCGGGCAGCACCAGGTGGCGCAGGTTCTCGGCCGGGTTCTCGGTGAACGGGGTCCAGCCGGTGGCGGGCAGGATGCGCAGCTGGACGGCGGCGAGCCAGATGAGCAGCAGGCCGAGGGCGAAGCCGGGGACGGCGAGCCAGCCGAAGGTGCCGGCGGTGGCGATCCGGTCGAAGGTGCCGCCGGGGCGCCAGGCGGAGAGCAGGGCGACGGGCACGGCCAGGGCGAGTGCCACCACCTGGGCGGCGAGGAAGAGTTCGAGGGTGACGGGGATGCGGTCGGCGAGTTCGGTGGTGACGGCGGCTCCGGTGGACAGCGAGTGGCCGAGGTCGCCGTGCAGGGCGTCGGCGATCCACTGCCAGGTGGCGGCGAACACGTTGCGGTCCAGGCCGAGCCCGGCCTCGTAGGCGGAGATCTGCTCGGGGGTGGCGGTGGGGCCGAGGGCGGCGACGGCGGGGGAGCCCGGCATCAGGTGGGGCAGGTACAGGGCGGCGACGGTGACCAGCAGCAGTACGGCCGCGGCGCGGCCGAGCCGCCCGCCGTGGCGCAGCGCGGTGCGGGTGCGGGGGGTCACCGCTTCACCCACAGGGGGGCGGGGGAGACGTTGAGGACGGTGCGCTTGGACAGGTCGGGCAGTCCGCCGACCTTGGCGCCGGCGAGGAAGCCGACGGTGTTCTCGGTGAGGAAGGCCATCGGCACCTCGCCGACGACCCGCCGGGCGGCCTGCTGGTAGGCGGCCGCACGCTGGGCGGGGTCGGTGGAGGAGCGGCCCCCGGCGATCGCCTTCGAGGTCTCCGGGTCGGACCAACCCATGAAGTTGTAGGGCGAGTTGGGCAGGTAGAGGCTGGTGAGCGCGGTGTCGGTGTCGCCGAACATGCTGGTGGGGAAGTCGATCACCTGGAACTTGCGCTGGAGCATCGCGGTGCCCAGGCCCGCGGCGTCGAGCGGCTTGATGGTCACCTTGATCCCGGCCTCGCCGAGCATCTGCTGGAGCACGGTGGCGCGCTGCTGGCCCTCGGGGCGGCTGTCGACGAGGTAGTCGAAGGCGAGGTCGGGGTGGCCGGCTTCGGCGAGCAGCGCCCGGGCCTTGGCCGCGTCGTGGGCCGGGTACCCGGGGGCGGTGCGGTACGGGGAGCGCGAGCCGATCGGGCCGTCCGAGACGGCGCCCTGGTCGAGGGAGACGACCTTCTCCACGGCCTCGCGGTCGATCGCGTACTGCACGGCCCGGCGGACCCGCACGTCGTCGAAGGGCGCCGACGTGGTGTTGAAGACCATGGTGGTGGTGGCGCCGGGCCCGGTGGCGCGGCGCAGCCCGTCGGCGGAGGCCTGCTTGAACTGGCTGGGCGTCTCGGTCCAGATCAGGTCGGTGTCGCCGGAGCGCAGTGACTGGTAGCGGCTGTCGGTGTCGGTGAGCACCCGGTAGACGAGCTTGTCGGCGTGGCCCTTGGTGCCCCAGTACGCGGGGTTGCGGGCGAGGGTGACGGAGACTCCGGGCTGCACGCTCTCCACGGTGTACGGGCCGGAGCCGACGGCGGGGGAGTCGCCGGCCGGGGCCTCGGAGACGTAGCCGAGGGAGCGGGTGAACAGGTTGGGGAAGGCGGCGTCGGGTGCCTTGAGGGTGAAGGTGAGGGTGGTCGGGCCGGAGACGGTGGTGGCGCCGATGGCGGCCGCGTCGATGGCGCAGGCACACTTGCTCTCCGGCTTGGCGAGCCGGGTGACGTGGTCGGCGACGGCCTGGGCGTCCAGCGGCTTGCCGTCGCTGAACTTCACGCCCTCGTGCAGGTCGAGGGTCCAGACCGTGGCGTCCGCGTTGGGGGTGAAGGACTTGGCGAGGTAGGGCTGGACGGCGCCGTTGTCGCCGTTGACCATCAGCGGGTCGTACAGGGCGTTGGCGAGGACCATCATCGGCATCGAGGTCAGGGTGCCGTCGGCCGGGTCGAGCTTGGCGAACGGCCGGTCCAGGCCGATCTTGAGCGTGCCGCCGTCCACGGCCGGGCCGTCGTTCGCCGCGCCGGTGTTCCCGGCGCCGGCGCCGGAGAGCGCGTCGTCGGAGGCGGAGCAGGCGGTGAGGGTGAGCGAGGTGGCGAGGGCCGCCGATGCCAGGAGGTAGTGCCGCTTCATGGTTCCTCGGTTCGGGGGAGGGAGGAGGGGGAGTGGGGGCGGCCAGGGGGAGTGCGGCCGCCGACGCCCCACACCATTCCGGAAGTGGCAGTACTGCCAAAAGGCAGTTGTGCAAATTTCAGATGACGGAACCCGGAAGAGTCGGCACTCGCCTTGAGCGAGCACGGTCGGACGTGATTCGGTACAGACAGCCGCCCCCTCGGCGGCCCCGGCCACACTCAACTCACCGAGCGGAAACGGAAGAACCATGCAGGGGACGGACACCGCGGCGGAGCAGGGCATGCGCGACCGCAAGAAGGCGCGCACCCGCGACAGCATCCGCACCGCGGCGCTCGACCTCTTCGAGGAGCAGGGCTTCGAGCGCACCACCGTGGACCAGATCTGCCGCCGCGCCGACATCGCCCACCGCACGTTCTTCCGCTACTACCCGGCCAAGGAGGCCCTGCTCTTCGGCTGGGACTTCGGCCAGGCCATCCTCGACGCCTTCGCCGCCGCCCCCGCCGAACTCCCGCTCTGGGCCGCGCTCGACCACGCGCTGACCGCCACCGGCGGCCGGCTGGAGGAGCCCGTCGAGCACACCGAGCGCCGCCGCCGGCTGCGCCGGAGCCTGATCGAGGTGAAGGGCTCCGTGCACAACTACGCCGTGGTCGTGATCGACGGCTTCACCGAACGCACCGTCACCATCGCGGCCGAGCGGCTCGGCGTCGACCCGGCCACCGACCTGCGTCCGACCGCGCTCGGCGCGCAGTTCGGCGGCATGGTGCGCCACCACGTCCTGATCGCGTCCGAGACCGGCACGGTGGCCGAGTGGCACAAGGCCTACCGGGACGTGCTCGACACCGCCGGCTGACCCGAGCCGACAGCCCTACTCCCTCGTAGACCCCCAGACCCTGACACCCCGACACCACCGGGCGATGCCGCCGGCCGTCCGGACGGCACCGCGCGCCCTCCTCCGCCCCCCTCTCCCCCTCGCGCGGCCCGCCGCGCACCTTCACCACCTGCTCCGCACTTCCTGAAAGGCCCCCGCATGTCCCTGGTCAACTTCCGCGACCCCGCAGTGCTCGCCGACCCCGCGAGCCGGTGGGTCCGTCCCGGCACCCTGTTCCGCTCCGCCCAGCCCTTCCCCGCCGCCGACGAGGCCGTCGTCGCCCAGCTGCGCGAGCACGGCATCACCACCGTCGTCGACCTCCGGGGCGCGTCCGAGAGCCGCCCCGAGGACTGGGCCGCCGCCGAGGCCGCCGGCATCGCCGTCGTCCCCGCCCGGGTCGAGCCGACCAACGACGAACTGGCGCAGGCCATGCGGGCCATGACCACCGCCGAGGACCTCGGAGCCTTCTACCTGCTGATGGCCCAGTCCGCGCCGCAGGGGCTGGCCGCCGCCGTCGAGGCCACCGTCCGCCCGGGCGCCGTGCTGGTCCACTGCGCGGCCGGCAAGGACCGCACCGGGCTGCTCACCGCGCTGCTGCTGGAACTGCTCGGGGTGCCCGCCGAGGAGATCGTCGCCGACTACGCCCGCACCAACGAGGCGATCGAGCAGATCTGGGCCGGCCTCGCCGACCGCAACCGCGCCGCCCTCAACGAGGTCGAGGCCGGCCGGATGGTCGTCCCCGCCCCGCTGCTGGAGGCCCCCGCCGGGGCGATGAGCACCTTCCTCGACCTGGTCCGCGCCCAGCACGGCGGCGCCGAGGGCTTCCTGACCGCCTGCGGGGTCCCCGCCGAGACCCTGGACGCCTTCCGCGCCAAGGCCGCCGCCCGCACCGAGGCCCGCACCGCCGCCCGTACCGAAGCTGGCACCGCCGCCCGTACCGAGTCCGGTACGGCCGCGTCGAACACCGCCGGGGTGACGGCATGCTGACCCTGCTGCGGCACACCGACGGCACGCCCTTCCGCGATCTCAACCACAACGGCACCATGGAGCCCTACGAGGACCCGCGGCTGCCCGTCGAGGAGCGGGTCGAGGACCTCCTCGCCCGGATGACCTTGCAGGAGAAGGCCGCGCTGATGCTGCACGGCCGGATGCTCCCCGGCGACCAGGGCCCGTTCCCCTCCGGCGCCCGCCTGATCACCGAACGCGGCCTCACCCACTTCGCCATGATGGCCGTCCCCGACCCGCGCGCGATGGCCGAGTGGAACAACCACGTCCAGGGCCTCGCCGCGGCCGGCCGGCTGGGCATCCCCGTCACCCTCTCCTCCGACCCCCGGCACGGCTTCACCGCCAACCCGGCCACCGCCCACACCGGCGGCGGCTTCAGCACCGGCCCCGAGCCGATCGGCCTCGCCGCCACCGACGACCCCGACCTGGTGCGCCGCTACGCCGACCTGATCCGCCGCGAGCTGTGCGCCGTCGGCATCCGGGTCGCCATCCACCCGATGGCCGACCTCGCCACCGAGCCCCGCTGGGCCCGGATCAGCGGCACCTTCGGGGAGGACCCGGAGCGTGCCTCGCGGATGATCACCGCCTACATCGAGGGCCTCCAGGGCGGGCCGATCGGCCCGGACAGCGTCGCCTGCATGACCAAGCACTTCCCCGGCGGCGGCCCGCAGGCCGGCGGCGAGGACTCGCACTTCGCCGCCGGACGCCGACTGGTCTACCCCGGCGGCGAGTTGGAGACCCACCTGCGCCCCTTCGAGGCGGCCTTCGCCGCGGGCACCGCGCAGATCATGCCCGCCTACGCGATCCCCTCCGGCAGCGGCCTCGCCGAGGTCGGCGCCAACTTCAACCGGGACGTCATCACCGGCCTGCTGCGCGGGCGCTACGGCTTCGACGGCGTGGTCTGCACCGACTTCAACGCCATCACCGGCATGGACGTCCCCGGAGTGGTCACGCTGCCCCCGCGGCACTGGGGCGTCGAGGAGCTGTCCGTCGCCGAGCAGGTCGTGCTCACCCTGGACGCGGGCGCCGACCAGCTCGGCGGCGAGACGGACCCGGAGCTGATCCTGTCCGCCGTCCGCTCCGGCGCGGTCACCGAGGCCCGGCTCGACGAGTCGGTCCGCCGCATCCTGCGCGACAAGTTCCGCCTCGGCCTCTTCGCCGACCCGTACGTCGACCCGGAGGCCGCCGCCGACCTGGTCGGCGCCCCGGAGGGCCGGGCGCTGGGCCGCGAGGTCCAGCGCCGCTCGGTGGTCCACCTGGCCGGCGAGCCGCGCACCGCCACCCGGCTGTACGTCGAGGGCATCGACCCCGCCGTCGCCGCCGGGTACGGCACCCTGGTCGAGGACCCGGAGCGGGCCGAGCTGGCCGTGATCCGCCTCGCCACCCCGTACGAGCGGCGCGAAGGGATGCTGGAGCAGCACTTCCACAGCGGCTCGCTGGAGTTCGAGCCGGCCGAGGTCGACCGGCTCACCGCGCTGGCCGCCACCGTGCCCACGGTGTTCGCCGCCCAGCTGGAGCGGCCCGCCGTGCTCACCCCGCTCGCCCCGTACGCGGCGCTGCTGATCGGCGAGTTCGGCGCCGCGGACGAGGTCGTGCTGGACGCCGCGCTCGGCCGGGCCCCGATGACCGCGACGCTCCCGTTCGACCTGCCCCGTTCGGACGCCGCCGTCGCCGCCTCCCGCGAGGACGTGCCCTTCGACACCCGCGCCCCGCTCTTCCGGCACGGGCACCGGGCCACCGGGGAGAGCCCGGCCGCCGGGGAGGGCTGAGGCACCCGGGGCCGGGGCCTGCCGCCGACCGGCGGCAGGCCCCGGCGCGGGTGGAGCCGAGCCGCTGATCGGACCGGATGAATTACCGGCGCTCTCGCCCCTCCACCGGTGTGTGCGGCCGCGAGATCGGGTACCGGTGCATTTCGTCCCCTCCCCCATCCGGCCCGCGCGGCCCAGACCTGGAGGTCCGCATGTCCACCGACTCCAGCGCACGGAACTGCCCGTTCGACTTCGCCGAGACCCTGGAGTTCGACCCGACGCTCCGGCAGCTCATGAACGAGGCACCGGTCAGCCGCATCCGCCTGCCCTACGGCGAGGGGGAGGCCTGGCTCGTCACGGGGTACGACGACGTGCGCACGGTCACCACCGACCGGCGGTTCAGCCGCCACGCCATCGTCGGGCGGGACTTCCCGCGCATGACCCCCGAGCCGATCGTCCAGGCCGAGGCGATCAACGTCATGGACCCGCCCGCCAGCGCCCGCCTGCGCAGCCTGGTCTCCAAGGGCTTCACCCCCGACCACATCGAGCGGATGAGGGAGCGCACCCAGCACGTGGTGAACGAGCTGCTGGACCGCATGCGGGACCAGGGCCCCCCGGCCGACCTCATGGAGCACCTGGCCCACCCGCTCCCGCTGATCACGATCTGTGAGGTCCTGGAGATCCCCGAGGCCGACAGCGCCCAGCTGCGCGCCAACGCCCGGACGATGATGGACGTGAGCCTGGCCAACAAACCCAACGCGGTACGGGCCAAGGCCGACCTGCGGGCGTACTTCGCCGAGCTGACCGCCGAACGGCGCAGGAACCCCGGCGACGACCTGATCAGCGTGCTGGCCACGGCCCGCGACGGCGACGAGGTCCTCGACGAGAAGGAACTCACCGTGATGGCCATGGTCCTGCTGATCACGGGCCAGGACACCACGACGTACGAGCTCGGCAACCTCTCGTACACCATCCTCAGCCGCCCCGACGTGCTCACCGCACTGCGCGAGCGGCCCGAGACGCTCTCCCGGACGCTCCAGGAGCTGCTGCGCTTCATCCCCTTCCGCAAGGGCGTCGGCATCCCCCGGGTGGCCCTCGAAGACGTGGAGCTGAGCGGGGTGACGATCCCGGCGGGGGACATCGTGCACGTCTCCTACCTGACGGCCAACCGGGACGGCCGCAGGTTCGACCGGCCCGACGAGCTGGACCTGGAGCGGACCAGCCCCTCCCACATGACCTTCGGCTGGGGCGCGCACCACTGCCTCGGCGCGCCGCTGGCCGTCACCGAGCTCGAGGTCGCCCTCGGGACCCTGCTGGAGCGCTTCCCCAGGATCGCGCTGGCGAAGCCGGCCGCCGAGCTGGCGTGGAACACCACGTCCATCTGGCGCTATCCGCTGGCGCTGCCGGTCACCTGGTGACTGCCGGAAACGCCGCGCATGTCGGCCCGCACACCCCGGGGTGTGCGGGCCGACATGCGGGACGGGCCCGCCTTCCGTAAATTTGGCTAGGTGGCCTGAACCAACTTTCGGCCAGCACGACCGTCCGTACCTCGATCATCCGATCCTCGCTCGGTCGGCTCGTCGGCCGCTGAGTTGGGTCCCGCCCGGTGCGTCCCGCCGCCCGCGCCCTCCGCGCGTCCGGCTCGCAGCGGCTGCCGTCGAGTGGTGAAATCCCGCCCCGCCAGGGTCGCACCGGGAACACCGCTCGTCTGGAGGAAGTGCCGTGGCAGTTCTGTGCAAACCGGCGATAGACGTACCCGAGAACGTCATCACCAACGAGGAGACCATCGAGCTGGCGCGCAGGCTCCACCCCGACCATCCACAGCTCGAACTGGCGCTGCGTCTCATCAAGAACACCGGAGTGCGCAAGCGGCACCTGATCCAGCCCATCGAGGCGGTGCTGAAGCATCCGGGGTGGGACGAGCGCAGTGCCGTCTTCGCGGCGGAGTCGAAGGCCCGCGTGCCGGCGGTGGTGATCAGGGCCCTCGATCAGGCCCAAGTGGAGGCGTCCCAGATCGACTTGATCGTCTATGTGTCGTGCACCGGCTTCATGATGCCGTCGCTCACGGCGTGGCTGATCAACAAGTTGGGCTTCCGGCCGCAGACCCGGCAGCTGCCGATCGCCCAACTGGGGTGCGCGGCCGGCGGCGCGGCGGTGAACCGGGCCCATGACTTCTGTTCGGCCTACCCGGGCGCCAACGTGCTGATCGTGGCCTGCGAGTTCTGCTCGCTGTGCTACCAGCCCACGGACCTGGGCGTGGGCTCGCTGCTGTCCAACGGCCTGTTCGGCGACGGGATCGCCGCCGCCGTGGTCCGGGGCGAGGGCGGGACCGGAATGCGGTTGGAACGCAACGGTTCGTACCTCATCCCGGACACCGAGGAGTGGATCTCCTACGCGGTCCGCCCCACCGGATTCCACTTCCAGCTGGACAAGAGGGTGCCGGGGACGATGGAGCCGCTCAGCCCGGCCCTGCGCGCCGTGGCGGAGCAGCACCACTGGGACGTGGGCACGCTGGACTTCTACATCGTCCACGCCGGCGGCCCACGGATCCTGGACGACCTCAGCCGCTTCCTGGGGGTGCCGCCCGAGGCGTTCCGCTTCAGCCGGGCCACCCTCACCCAGTACGGCAACATCGCCAGTGCGGTCGTGCTCGACGCCCTGGCCCGGATGTTCGACGAGAAGTCGGCCCTCGACGGCCACCAGGGGCTGCTGGCCGGGTTCGGCCCGGGGATCACCGCCGAGATGTCCCTGGGCACCTGGGCGTCGCCGGAGTCCTGAACGGCGGACGCGGGGCCGGGCCCCCGGTTCCCCGCCCCCCCGCCGGGGGTGAGGGGGGGGGGGGCGGGGGCCCGAGCCCGCCCCCCAGATAAGGTTTGGGAGCACCACCCCAGGGACGTTAA